>JBCDFI010000636.1:0-1799 GCA_039178155.1 Cyanobacteria bacterium P01_H01_bin.105 | reverse complement strand
GCTTTCTCGGAATATTCATTATCATTGGCGATCGCCCATAAGTATTATCATTACTGGTTAGATAAATACTAGGCTAGAAACTATCGCTTCAAAAAGCATTTCATAGTCTAACATTTCATTATCCCAGGTGATAAGGATCATGTATTGACGAGTCGGATGGGGAACAGCAACGGACGTATATGCCCACATCCCTGACCAATCAAACCTTATTCCCGCCTGATTGCCAACTGCTTGTTCCTCAACGGCACCATTCAATAAATAGCTACGCGTGGATAACCACTCCTGAGCAGTCAAGTTATCAGGATTAGCTTCAATACTTATCAGTAGAGGGGTGGCTTCAACAAAGTCTTCTATACGTTCATAGTCGGCTGCTGTCCATATGGACAAAGCTGAGTCAGCCGCTTGAATCTCAACACCTTCAGATTTTTCAAAACCAATGCCCAAAGCCTCGTTTTGGTAGAGTTCTTGATTGCGCTTCTGATCTTTGCTTTCAGGACTTAGCGTGGTGTCTGTTGTTGCTCTAAAAGAAATGAGTTGAGCTTTAGGCCGAATAATGTTCTGTTTTATAAGTTGATAGTCTTCAACGCCTTGCTTCGCTATTTGATGGCAGCTTACACAAAGCAAGCTGAAAGTGAAAATTGCTGCCCTAAAAAACTGTTTATGGGTGAAAAACATGTAATTCATAGTGTAGGTTTCCAAAAAGAATTAGTCTGGCGAAGGAATCTCTCGTAAGGGTGAGTGGTCTTCCTCTGTTCGTATTAGCTGATTTTCCGCCTACGACACATCTTGTAAACCCCTGTACCGATACCCAGCACGAGTACAAATCCTAAAGTTTCCACCTGATAAGTGAACTGGGTTTTCCTGTAGCCCAGTTCGTTAATGTATTTGTTGACCCTATGCTCTTCGCCTGCTGTCTCCCAGCCGACAGGAATGTAGTTCCATCCATCACCATAATCCCGAACCCATGCAACTTGTTTCGTCGTGTGATTTACGATCGCGAAGTCAGCTGTTGCGTGACCAGGGCTACTGATAAACAGCACAATCAGAATCGCCTGCGCCAATGAGAAAAGACCATATTCGCACAAGAAAGCTCTCAGTCTTAAAAACTTGTGCCTGATCCAAAGATTCGATAGCTGTGCGTCGAAAGAGGTGACCGGCCCCCGCACCAATCTTTTCATGATGATAATTTGTAGTTAGAAGATCGTGAACGTTGATTTGACTTTCTGGATCAACCGTATATAAAACTGCATCTACGGCAAAAGAAGGAAGGGCATATCATAGGGTGGCAATTGCTGTCGCTACCCCTAAAGTGCAATGGCTAATCCATGAAGCTAAGCTAAGCAATTTACTTTTCATCGGAATCTCCTTTCTAAATCACCTAAATTAGTCCAACAGACTCACGGTATTTAGAAAGCTAGTAATGTCGTCTGCTGTTATGTCACAATCGCAGGTTGCACTTATCTCCACAACATCTTTCACACCTGGAATTTGCACCAAAAATGCGGCATAACCCAAACCTTGATGATTACTGCCTGATTGCACTAAAAGCCCTGTCAACTCAGACAAAGCATGTGGTTGCCTTAGCGATGCTGCTCCCCATGAATTGATAGCTAAAGCATCGAGAGACAAGTTATTGGGATTTGGAATGCTTTTTATCCTTGGTGCGTACAAACCGCGCCCCCCTACGCCACCCCTTAATGCACAGATGATTATGTCGTAATCAACAGGATTTAAGATCCACACCTCGCCACTATTTCGCAGTAAAGTCCTGTAGTTTTCAGGAATTTCGACGAGGATGC
>JBCDFI010000635.1:0-1826 GCA_039178155.1 Cyanobacteria bacterium P01_H01_bin.105 | reverse complement strand
GCAGCTGCGGCTGGACAGCTACATTTAGAAGCCCTAATCGAGACAGGAATACCGGCGATCGCAGGCATGTAGCCTCGTCAACTTTACCGTGACCTATTAAGCGGCCTATCGTGAAGGTGCTCGGTGCGATCGCCTTGGTTGCTATTATCTGGGTGAAAAGTTGACGCCTCATTTACGTTGCGAAAGGGTCAATCCGTTTTTCATCAGTGGACATGGCATCGCGTGGTTGCCAAACCAATCGACAAAGGTTGTCTCGTCCTGATAATGGCGCGACGTTTTCATCAGGATTGACCAGGCTTCGGTCGCATCGAGCAAATTTAACCGATCAGGATATTCTCGCTGCAATACTTCTTGAAGGAGCGGATAGTAGTCGGGATTCATATTGGGGAAAATATGATGCTCCGTGTGGTAAGAAAAGTTCAAATGCAAGAGATCAAAAATCTTAGGAACCTTCAGTGAAACGCTGTTAACTAGAGGGTCATTAACCTCCGTCATTTGGCACATCATGTGATTGGTATACACATAAAACATGATGACGCTATGGCCAAGCCAAATGGGTAAAAAGTAGCCCAACAATAATTTAATAGGGCTGAAATCCAGATAAGCGATGATGCTAGCGTGTAGACCAATCAGCAGCAGCCATTCAAACGCAATCGCTCGTCTTTTGCGCTGGGTGACCTGAAACGCTGCCGGAGGGTAATTTGTTAAACCATTATTAAAAAAGACTACTGAGGTAAGATTGCGTAGGGTATGAATACTCCAAGCATGGGCCATACCAATCACCAGTAAAATAGGATTCACGTCTTGCGATGGAACAAACTGATGCTGAATCCACTTGCCCCATGTGGTCGGCTGGGTTGATAGGTAGTTGCGATCAGGATCGTTGATTGAGTTTGTTTTGTTATGATGCTCCTGATTATGAACCGATTTCCAGAGGGTAGGCGGCATCCACAACATGGCTAGTCCAAAGAAGCTTACAAGAAATCTTAAGCGTGGGTTCTTAATGGACTTGGAGTGTAAAAGATCATGGGTACTAAATAGCGCTACAACAACACTGTTTCCCATGATGATGCTGATCGGCAAAAAGCCAATCCAGTAATAGAAATTCCAACGGTCTAAATAATCGGCAATTCCTATACCTGACATGAGGATCGCTAAATTTATTAGCAATATAGAGAGCGTATGGGGAGCAGGCGCAAATGCCTGAGCAGGCATCAAAGGGCGGAGCTTCTTGACATATTCAGCCTGAGGGATGAATGGCGAATGGGAAACAAGATTCATGTAGGTAGCCCACATTATTTAAGCAATTTATTGTATCAATTTTCTCTTTTGGCGCAATATGTCTATTTTTAGAATAGCCACAAGGCATTTTTGAATAGGGCCTTTTCTAAGTGAATGAAGTAGGAGTAAGTCTAAGGAAAGTTTATTTGGCAAAAGGCTTAGCTCTTATCGATCTTTTACTAAAGATAGGGGCGCGAGAATTACGGGGAATGTAGAGATTTTTCCAAGGTATGCACGATGAACCAAGATGACTTGCGGCAGTTCATTGATCAGGTGCTTGCAGAGGGTTGGACAGAATTAAACCTATCGGATCAGAATTTGTCAGACCTTCCCTCAGAAATTGGCAAACTGACTCAGCTCGAAGTCCTAATCTTAGGCTATGGTGATGATTATTTCTCGTCTATGGGCAACCGCATAAAAAAGTTGCCGCCAGAAATCGTTCACCTTATCCATCTAAAGAAGCTATATTTTATTGGCAACAAGCTAAGTACCATGCCGTTAGAAATAGTTCAACTGCCCCAGCTCCAGCGACTTGATCTGAGTGC
>JBCDFI010000634.1:0-1924 GCA_039178155.1 Cyanobacteria bacterium P01_H01_bin.105 | reverse complement strand
TACGGCGATGAGCTGGAAATTATTAAAGTCTAGGTCCATTGGTTGACCCATAAGCCATCCAGCAATTACCAGGACCGGTGCAACGAATAAGGCAATCTGCATACTGGAGCCCACCGCTACAGACACCGACAGATCCATCTTATTTTTTAACGCTACGGTTATAGCGGTAGCATGCTCTGCTGCATTACCAATAATGGGTAGCAGAATAACGCCTGTGAATAGCTCGGACAGGCCCAGCTGTTTAGTGGCGACCTCTAAGGAACTGACCAACCATTCGGACTCTACAGCGACTACCAACGTAGCGGCCAAAAGTACTCCAATCCAAAGTGTAAGGTTAGGATCTTCGCGATGTTCTTCTATGCCTTCTTCTTGAGCTGTGCCCACATCGTAGAGATAGGCATGGGTTTTCATGGAAAACAATAAGGTGAGGCCGTAAACCAGAATCAACACGACAGCCACTGCGACAGATAGACGCTGCAAGGTTGGTTCAGAAATAGACGGAGATGTAAAATCTACTGCCGTCGGAATCAAAATTGCGATCACGGCCAAATTCATGGATGACGCGTTCATACGAGCAATGACGGGTTGAAAGTCTTGCTCTTTAAACTTGATGCCTCCTAGCAGCATTGATAGGCCCATCACCAATAGCAGGTTGCCAATAATTGAACCGGTAATACTCGACTTAACAACATTGATAAGCCCTGCGTTTAAGGCAATTAAGGCAATAATTAATTCTGTGGCGTTCCCAAAGGTGGCATTGAGTAATCCGCCTAAGGAGGGGCCTAACACGACAGCGATTTCCTCAGTGGCATGTCCCATCCAGCCTGCCAATGGGATAATGGCGATGGCGGCCGTAATAAAGAGCACGAGTTCTCCCCATTCTAGAAAATGGGCAGCCGCAGAAATGGGCACGAACACTAACAGACCAAAGAAAATTAGGTTTTTGACGGACATGAAGGTCTAAATCGTTGTCAAGCAACACCAGATTACCCAAATGAGCGACATGTGAGGGGATATTGCCAACTATTCTTGGGACGAATTTTACAAGTTGTTCAGGTATCTGAAGACCTTAAACAAAGGGGCATTAGATTAAGTACGGGTTAAGTACGGAAATTGAGTACTGATTGGGCGAGGGTGACATGGTGTTGAAGTGGGTTCTAGCTATTTTGGGTTCATTGACCCTGGCCTTTGCTCTGTTTTACGCATGGGCTACTGCCGGTAGCTATCCTCGGGAAAAATATACAGAGATTTTGATCTACGACGTGGACGTTACGGCTGCTGAAGCTAATACGCTGTCCCTGGTGTCTTATAACATTGGCTATTTGTCGGGGTTGACAAATCAAGAAGCGGTAGAGCGGCCTAAAGCTTTATTTGATGAGCACTTGGCCAGTGCGATCGCAACTCTCCGGGCGATCAATCCAGATATCATCGCCTTTCAAGAAATTGACATCGCCTCCAAACGCTCCTACAACGTCAATCAGCTAGATGCATTGGCCCAGGCTTTGGGATTAGCGAATGCTGGTCTAGCAATCAACTGGAATAAAAACTACGTTCCGTTTCCCTACTGGCCCATATCGGCTCATTTTGGCAAAATCGTCTCAGGACAAGCAGTACTCAGCCGCTATCCCATTGCAGAAAATCAGCGCACCGTGCTGGAAAAAGTAGCCAGCCGTCCGTTTTTCTACAATGCCGTCTATCTGGATCGTTTAGCCCAGGTCACTAAAGTCACTATTAATGATCGCTCCCTCGTGGTTATCAATGTGCATCTAGAAGCGTTTGATAACCCGACTCGATTTAGTCAAACCCGCGCTGTTAGAGAAATGGCTGAAACCTACGCTCAGGACTACCCAGTTGTGCTGGTGGGTGATTTTAATAGTGCTGTTAATCGACCTGAAGAAGGCGAAAGATCGATTGAAATTATGAC
>JBCDFI010000633.1:0-2140 GCA_039178155.1 Cyanobacteria bacterium P01_H01_bin.105 | reverse complement strand
TTTATGAATGCTGCCGCGCTTAACCGCTTTGTCAATTTTACTGAAGGCTGCTGACATCGATGTATCGACGGCCTGCTTTTTCTCATCATCAGAGGGATCGGCCGCATACTCGCCCAATGCGGCGTAGTAGGTTTTGGTTAAGGTCTTAACCGCCGATTTGTATGACTTATTACGTAGACGATTGCGCTCCGAAACTTGGATGCGCTTCATCGCAGATTTAATGTTTGCCACTATTAGCCACTGTAATTTTTGTCAGGGCCCTGAATTATATCATTAAACAGTGGCAACCAGATGCTTGAGTCGGCAGAATCTAATTGGCTTAACCGGCTGACCCTAGCTAATCCGCGCTAAGCTATAACAGACATACTCCTCCCACACTCGCTACCCGCCTCAATGTTGCGAATTTTGTACAAGCTCAGCGAAGCGCAGGCTGAACTCCAGCGTATTTGCGATCGCATTCACACCGATCAGGTGGTTGAGCAAGAAACCACCGTTCGAGAAATACTCAGTGCCGTCCGACGCTCGGGGGATGAGGCGCTCTTGCACTATACCGCCAAGTTTGACGAACAGACCCTAACTTCTAGTACCCTTCGCATTAGCGGTGCGGAAATTGACACTGCCTATCAAAAAGTTTCTGGCGAATTACTACAGGCCATTCGCCTCGCCTGTAAAAATGTCAAAGCTTTTCACCAGCAGCGCCTACCCAAGAACTGGGTCACGTTTGAAGAAAATGGCGTTGTCCTTGGCAAACGCTACACGCCGGTTGCCCATGCTGGTATCTATGTGCCTGGCGGTCGAGCCTCTTACCCCAGCACCGTAATCATGAATGCCATTCCAGCTCAAGTAGCCGGCGTAGAGCGTTTAGTCATGGTCACCCCCACCCCGAGGGGGCACATCAACCCAGCCGTGCTAGTGGCAGCTCAAGAAGCGGGTGTTCAAGAAATCTATCGGGTCGGGGGAGCCCAAGCGATTGGAGCTTTAGCCTACGGTACGGAAACCGTTCCTAAAGTTGATGTTATTAGCGGCCCCGGTAATGTCTATGTCACGTTGGCTAAAAAACAGGTGTATGGCACCGTCGGGATTGATTCTTTGGCAGGGCCATCCGAAGTCTTGATCATTGCGGATCACACAGCTAATCCTGTGCATGTCGCAGCTGATTTACTGGCCCAGGCCGAACATGACCCCATGGCTGCAGCGATCTTATTGACGCCAGACAGCGAGCTAGCCGAAAAAGTTGTTGTCGAAGTTGATCGACAGCTATCCGGTCATCCCCGCCAAATTCCAACCGAAAAATCGATTGCCCACTACGGTATAGCTATCGTTGTAGAGTCTCTAGATGAGGCCGCCCAACTCTCGAATCAGTTTGCGCCCGAACATTTAGAGTTAGAAGTTGAAGATCCCTGGGCGTTGTTAGAGAAAATTACCCAGGCTGGAGCAATCTTTCTTGGCCACGATACTCCAGAAGCCGTGGGTGATTATCTTGCCGGTCCTAATCACACCCTGCCCACATCTGGAGCTGCTCGCTATGCTTCACCCCTGAGTACTGAAACCTTTATGAAGCACTCTAGCTTGATTCAATATTCAAAATCTGCTCTGAACAAGGTGGCAGGGGCCATTGATGTCCTAACAGAGGCTGAAGGACTTCCTTCCCACGGCGACTCCGTCAGACTGCGAGTGGAAAAGTAATTAGAAACCGTAAGTCAACATTGGTAAGTCAACGATTTTGAAGCATCAAAAATAGCTGCAGTCTCAACAAACTTGTTGTCTGAGCAATATTCAGAGGTAGGGTAGAGACCCCCTCTAGGCGAGACTGTACCCAGCCGTCCCCCCAGTACCATTCATGAAAGCCATCTACACCTCGGTGGAGCAAAAATCTGATGGCACTATCGGAGTACTCTTCAATGGTGTGATCAATGCGAATGGGGCCAACATAGCTAGAAAAGGACTGGCCTGTGTGTAATGGCGCTTTGAAGCTATCGGAAAACTGCTGGGGCCATAACCACTGGCGTAGCTGCTCAGGCTGAGTCAAACTCTGCCGTAATTGTGCAATCGTCGCATCAATTTCAATCCGTAGGGTACTTTGCTGATAAATTCCAAACATGTCGTTAGTTGTACTTTCTAACAATAGAACCAGTGATGG
>JBCDFI010000632.1:0-2237 GCA_039178155.1 Cyanobacteria bacterium P01_H01_bin.105 | reverse complement strand
CGCAGTTGGCGCGGGCAATCGACCCAAATTCGAAAATCGTATTTAGCAGCCAACTCGTCACGACTCGAGAAGACACCCTCAACGATTACTATCGCGCCAGGTAATATATGCTGAGCCTCCGTAAGCACGTCTTTGCACCAATCGTATCGCTCAAAACGAGCCTTTCGCCCGTCGCGAAGAGGCTCGAGAACCTGATCGCGGAGCCGTTCCCAATCAAAATCGCCGCCAATTGGTTTTTCAGCGCCCTCACCTTTCATTCGGAGCGACGATGGTAGGTAGAAATCGTCGAAGTGCACAATATCTACGCGCCGCCCGGTCGTTTCCAACTG
Organism: Cyanobacteria bacterium P01_H01_bin.105; assembly: GCA_039178155.1. Classification (GTDB taxonomy): domain Bacteria; phylum Cyanobacteriota; class Cyanobacteriia; order Phormidesmidales; family Phormidesmidaceae; genus Leptothoe. The sequence continues at coordinate 1,908 of JBCDFI010000632.1, read as the reverse complement.
GGAGGCCAAGATGTTTGCGAGAGTCGATTTGCCCGCGCCGCCCTTGCCGTCAATTGCGACGAGAGTGGTCGAGTAACTAGACTCAAGCGATAGTATTTGCTGAACGATTTCGGATGCCTGGTTCACCATTTTTCTGCCCAGCTAACGTTGGAGTTGTGCGGCAGTCAGCATCTTTAATTCAGTTGATAGCCTTTGCTCCGCCGCACCAACATAGTGTTAGGCATCGCCTCCTGTCTTTGATGTTGCTTGGGCAGCGTCTTGTATCCTTTGCTGAAGAAGAGTAACCGTGTCATGGTCCAACGCCTTTTCCGGTGAAACCGTTTCTCGTTCACTCAGTGCCGTCGCAATCTCAGATGAAGCAGCCTTTCCTAGGTCTTGTATCAAAGATTGGAATGATAGTTTTTGTTGTTGAATCTCTTCTTTAGGAATTTCACTAACAGAATAGGCAAGGGTTACCTGTCGTGTTAGAGCATAGACAATATATTGATTTAAAGAAACGCCTTCACCTTCAGCCAAATTAGTTAGTTGCTGGTGTAGTGTTTCTGGTAATCGAAGGGTTAATCGACTCATGTTTCACCTCCATTGCCTGCTAATTTGATGACTAATTCAACTGGGGTCATAACTTGTAAGCCTAGCGACACTTCAGCATTTCGGAAGTCACGCAGATTGGATGTAATGACGGTTGCTCCTGCATTCATTGCACAGTCCACAACTAAATCATCACCTGGATCTGGTGAAGTGGGTCTCCACGAATAGTAAATTGCTGCAAACTGGGAAATCTCCAGCAATTTGCCTAGAACGGGTCGAAGTGTTTGCCAGCGTTTTTCAGAAAGCTTACGGGATAAAACATCGACGTACTCGTAGGCAAGAGCATTAGAAACATAAACGGTTAACAGACCAGTCAACCATGCATTTATGACTAATCCAGCAGCACCGCCCTGCTTTGTTAAGCCCTCGAATACCACGTTTGTATCAATCACAACCCGAAAAGACGAATCAGCAGCCATGGCACTACTATAGCACCGTATTTAGTGTCAGTTTATTTATATAGTCATGAAAATAACTCTTAAAGTTGCTCCTTATGGGCAGACTCAGATGGCCAATGTTCTTAAAGCTAGCGATGCAGCGACCCAACAATCAATACAGCCCAGCACATTGCACAGAGTTAACCGCATCTGTCCAGTATTGAAATGTCTCACCACCAATTTGGTCTCTGTCTTCTCGATAAATCTTCTGTAGACATTCATAAAATGCTTGAGCTTCCTGTATGAAGCCAAAAGCCATTAAGCATCTGAGTATTCGGGTAATACGAAGATAGTTGTGATCGAGCATATTTACCCATTCTTGCTTACGTTCTGGGTAGTTTTCCGATTTCTCCACAACTGCCTTGCCTTGATCATCTCTAGAGATTGCTAGCCCATAGAAATTCAGCATAACGGAGAATGACTGGAGTAAGTTCTTCTGTAGACGAGAATTTACTCTAAATGCTTGGATAACTTCCTCATTTACAACTGGCGCATGGGGATTAAAGTGACTTTTCTCAGCGATAGGAAATAACCATTGAATGTAATCGTGGGCACACTCCAGTTCCTCAAAACCCCATGCCCACATTTGTTGTATTTTGCGCCCCTCAAGGTCTGACTTTTTGCCCAGATAGAATGGCACGATCATTGCTGTGAGATTTTGTTCAAAGTACATCAGGAAATACCTCTGCGATTTTCAGCTATTTGATGAGGAAAGATGTCTAACTATGAGTTATCCAGAAACTTTCTGGATAATACCTTCAGCCTTGGAGTTATCCAGAAAGCTCTAACGTATCTTTTTAGTTCCAATGAACTGCTGGCGCTGTAGCGGCTAAGTGGACAGAGTTTTCATCAGAACCTCTAGCGCTATCTTGAGCATTCACTG
>JBCDFI010000631.1:0-2282 GCA_039178155.1 Cyanobacteria bacterium P01_H01_bin.105 | reverse complement strand
GATGGCTGACGATGCAATGTTCGAATAACGAGTGCCCCGGTTTCGCCTGCTCCCAGCACTAACACCGGATAGCCCCACCATGAACGTTTGGCGACAAGGGCGCGCAGGGCATAACGGCCGAGTAAAACCAAAATGACTGACAGCCCCCAGGCCATTAAAAATGCGGCTCGAGAATACAGCTGTAAATCGCGAAATAAAAAGATAGCTGACCCTAGGGTGAGGTAGATCAAGGTTGTGGTCAGGGACAGTCGGCGCAGCTCTTCTACTGGGCCAATGCCATGGCCTGGGTAAAGTCCAGCTAAGCCATAACCGAGTAAGAATAGACCCAGCAGTGGCCAGAGTTCCCAGTAAAGTGACGGTGCATATTTACCGTGAAACCATAGACGGACATAGACGCTAGCAATGCCAGCCAAGCTTAAACAGAGGGTATCGCAGGTGACCAACGCGATCACCATATAACCAGGGTGGGCGTTGACTTTGAGATTTGCGATCGCAGGTTTAGTCGGCTGAGAAAGAGTCATGAGCACCAGATGCCGAGGGCGATAACCTAACTACTCTACGGGATTACCTTGCAAGAAAGCTGCATAGGTTTGCTTAACACAGTCACGAAACTGAGTTTGAAAGCACTCAATTGAGAATTGCTCTGCTTGTTGACGCAGATCATCCTGTCTTAATTCATGCATACCCATTTCAAAGGATTTTACGGCCTGTACCAGACTGTCAACTGTCTGTTCCGAAAACAGAACACCTGTTTTTCCATGGATTATTGTTTCGGTGGCCCCACCTCGACCAAAGGCTATCACTGGAGCCCCGGCAGCTTGGGCTTCTACAGGGGTAATCCCAAAATCTTCCTCTGCCGGAAAAATAAACCCTTTACAGCGTTGCATATAGTCCGTCACCACGGCGTCAGGCTGCTTCCCTAATAAGCGAATAGTATGCCCTGCCATAGCTGCAATGCGGTTCCAATCTGAGCCGTCGCCAATGACTACCAAAGGCAACCCTAGCTGGTTAAACGCTTCAACTGTGAGGTCTACCCGCTTATAGGGGACAAAGCGAGACACCGTCAGATAAAAGTTTTCGCGCGGATGTCGCCAGTCAAAGCGAGACACATCTACCGGTGGATAAATGACAGTAGATGGTCGGCGATACGCTCGCCAAATCCGTTTGGCAATAAAGTCAGAATTAGCGACAAAACGATCTACCCGATTAGCGCTGGTAGTATCCCACAGTCGCAGATAGTGCAAAATGAGTCGGGTTAATCCTCCCTTAGGACCATGCTCTAATCCTGCCTGCTGCAAATACTGATGCTGTAAATCCCAGGCATAGCGCATGGGGGTATGTACATAGCTGATATGTAGCTGGTGCGGGGCAACGAGCACCCCCTTCGCCACGGCATGATTGCTGGAAATCACTAGGTCATAGGCGGATACATCAAACTGTTCTACCGCCAGAGGCATGAGAGGCAAATAGTGTCGAAATGCTCGTTTTGCGAAGGGTAATTGCTGAATGAATGACGTTTTTACCGCACGATGGTCAATAAAGTGACGCTGCTCCGGTGTCAAAAAATCCACCAGGCTAAATACATCTGCCTTTGGATAAATCTGCAGAATTTGCTCAACAACTTTTTCGGAACCGGCGTGGCTAGCTAACCACTCGTGAACAACGGCAACACGCATATCAAACTTGATGGCACAAATCGTCCTAAGATTCTAGAGCAGAGCCCTTTAGACGTCAGACCCTTAAGACATAACTACCGTGAGCCAAACCAAAATCCCTATCCTTGACCTAAAACCCCAGTACCAGTCCATCAAGGATGAAATTCAAACGGCGATAAATCAAGTCTTAGAGTCCGGGCAATTTATCTTAGGGCCAACGGTAAAGGCGTTTGAATCAGAGGTAGCTGCTTATTTGGGAGTAAAGCATGCCATCGGTGTGAACTCAGGGACAGATGCCCTAGTAATTGGTCTGCGGGCTATGGGAATTGGGCCTGGAGATGAGGTGATTACCACTCCGTTTAGCTTTTTTGCTACAGCAGAGTCCATCAGCATGGTCGGGGCAAAGCCGATATTTGTTGATATTCGCCCAGATACGTTCAATATTGACCCCAGCCTAATTGAGGCGGCGATTACATCTAGGACTAAGGCAATTATGCCTGTGCATCTGTATGGCAATCCGGCTGCCATGACTCAAATTTTAGGGATTTCGGCGCGGCATAATCTCAAGGTGATCGAAGACTGTGCTCAGTCATTTGGAGCGGTATATAAGGGGAATTGCTCTAGTCT
>JBCDFI010000630.1:0-2353 GCA_039178155.1 Cyanobacteria bacterium P01_H01_bin.105 | reverse complement strand
CGTTGTTTTTGCCCTCCAGACAAATTTTCAGGGTAAGCATCGAGCTTGTCTGCTAACCCAACCGCGTTGAGCATAGCCACTGCCTGGGGGCGATAGTCCCGTTTCGGAATCTGGGGATGGAGCCGCAGAGAGGTGCTGACATTTTCCCAGGCGCTGAGGCAGTTGAGCAGATTGTGATGCTGAAAAATAAAGCCAATTTGGCTGCGGGTCTGTATGAGGCGACGGGATTTAGCTCCCAACAGGTCTTGCCCAAAGATCTGGAGATTTCCGGTTTGCATCGTTCGTAGTGCCCCGATCAGCGAGAGTAATGTGGTTTTTCCACTGCCGGAAGGACCTTCTAAAATGACAATCTCCCCAGTCTCTAGGGTGAGATTGATATCTGATAAGACTGTTTTGCGTACAGCTCCGCGACCAAAGGCGTGGGTCAGCTGGCGTACCGCCACAATAGGGGCCATTAAAACACCTCCGCTGGATCTGCCGATCGAAGTTTGTTGATGGCAATCGTCCCCGACATACCACACATCACCAGCGTGAGGACAAACACCTGAACAGCAACAGCCGCTTTCATGGTGAGGGGGACTCGCGTGAGGTGTACCAACAGCTGATACACCCCGTAGGATGCAAAATAGCCAGGGATAAAGCCTAGCACCGCTAAGATGAGCGCCTCTTGTAAGATTACCCCTAGCAAAAATCGATCGGAATAGCCCATGGCCTTGAGAGTGGCATATTCGGGTAAGTGGTCACTGACGTCGGTGTAGAGCACCTGATAAACAATCACAACACCGACGATAAAGCCCATCACTGCACCAAAGTTGAGAACCTTACCATTGGGTAACGAGGCTCGAAATGTCTGTTCTGCTGCGGCTAATTCTGCCTGGGTTAACACCCGAATAGAGTTGGGTAGGGCTGCTTGCAGGCGAGATCTCACCTGTTCCACATCGGCCCCTGCTGCCAGGGTCAAACAGCCGACATTCACCCGGTTTAATGCGTCTTGGCCATACCATTGGCTATAGTTCCAATCACTCATAACAATATGGCCATTGTCAAAGAGGGTACTACCCAGGCTAAAGAGACCTGTTACATACACCCGCTGGTTACTCATTAGCGTAGAAACAATTTCTTGTCGATTAAATTGTTCTACAATAGGGCCAAGTTTTTCTTGACCTAAGCGATCATAAAGTGCTGACCCTGGTACATTAAGACGATCTAACTGCTGAGTCACTTCTGGAATAGCCAATACAGGCTGGGTAGGATTAAAGGCTAAAATCTTGACCTGATTGGGAAACAGTTCAAATTCATTGTCGTCAGACTCGGGCAGATCTTGGGGATTTACCCAATTGGAAAATTCAATATACAGCGGGCTGGCTGCACTCACCCCCTCAACGGCATTAGCCTGGAGAAGATAAATCTTAGGAAAGTGGCCTCGATCAATATTAGGGGCATAGGCCGAGACCAGAAATAAATCTCCCTGCAGATGATCGGGCACTAGGGTAACGCCATCAAACAACATGGCTCGTAACCCCAGCTGGGTAAAGATTAAAATATTAGAAAATGTCACCCCCATCATGGCCACTAGCAAGCGCATTTTGCGGTGGCTCAACTGAGCCCAACCGAGGGGTTTACGAACTTGCCAATAGGTTTTGAGAGAGTTCATTCTGTCCCTACCTCTGCAGCCCTTTGAGTGGAGACCGCCACATCAATCTCCACACGCACCTGCATGTTGGTCAAACTGTCCACCTTGGGGCTGTCCTGTGGATTAATTTGGATGCGGACTTCCACCACCCGCTGATTTTCATCCGTAGTGGGGTTAGTGGAGCCATCGGCAAGGCTGCGAGCGCCGATCTGTAGACCAATGTGTTCAACCGTGCCACGAATGGTGCCGTCAAAGCCGCCGTATTCACTGGTAATGGTGGCGGGTTGGCCAATGGCTATTTGGGTGATGTCGGTTTCGTAGATTTCTGCGATCGCAACCATCTCTTGCGTATTCCCCAGTTCCACAATTCCTTCCTGGGTATTGACCCGCTCCCCCACTCGGGTATTGATCCGCAAAATCTGCCCCGCTATGGGCACTCGCACCTGAGTATCCGCTAAATCGGCTTGGCGCTGCTCCACGGCAATTTTTGCTCGCTCCAGTTCAGCCTCGGCTACGCGCACATCAGTGGGGCGCACCTCAGTTAAATTATCTAGCAGATTACGCTCCCGCTCAATTTGCTCACTGAGGGTTTGTTGCGTGCTGGTTAGCTGGGCCTGCCGCTGAACTAAGGTAGCTTCTGCCCTATCAAGATTTTCGCGAGACTGATCCAGTTGGGACTGACTGAGGGCACCCGACTCCACCAGACTCTGATTGCGATCG
>JBCDFI010000629.1:0-2359 GCA_039178155.1 Cyanobacteria bacterium P01_H01_bin.105 | reverse complement strand
GCCAATACCAATCAGACAGTAGGTAGCATGAACAGTATTGCCCACACCAATACCTATCGCCGTATACACCCCCGCTCGTCGCGAGTAAGCCAGACTACTCCGTAGCGTTAGCGCAAAATCTGGCCCAGGAGTCATCACTGCTACCAGGCCCAACACAAACACCGTCAACCATCCAGCCCAGAATGCCATAGCTAATCTGTCCCCTAAGTACAATTGAGTTCAGCCTAAAGCATCCATAGTTCGTCTGTAGCGTCGTCTGCTACCAATCTCCTCCATCCGTTCGGCTAATATCCGCCTAAAATACCCCTTTGTTTTGCCTGACGTTCCGCCCAACCAAACACCAACAGTCCAAGACCAAAATAAGCAGCTCCATTGGCTAAAGCAACTCCCAGTGCCGCAACATCTAACCCTTCTCCACGAGCCATCAGGTCGCGCAGCAACCCCGTACTAGGCAACATCGGCAAAAAGTTAGCAACAATCCGAGCACGGCCACTCCATTCTTCAGTTGGTGCAGCCAGCAAAAACAATAAAGCAAACTGAAAAATTGGCAAAATTTGTTGTACTCGCTTAAAAACCAACGCGCAAGAGCCCATCACAAATGCTAGACCGTAGGCCGCCATTAACAAAGTCAGCAGCGGAAAAACTAGTCCCAGCGGAAACGATAGCTGACTGCCTGTAATTCCCATCAAAATAAACAGAATTAATACAATAATGCTCATCCGAAGAGCCAAACTAGCCACTGCTCGCGCAAAAAAGATTTTTGGTGCAGCAAACGGTGAGAGAAAAATTTGTTCCAGAGTACCGGTCTGAGCCTCGGACTGAATATTAAAGGCAATATCATTAACGATATACAGTGCTAGGGTCCACAGCACATAGCCCACTACGACAGAATCTAGCCGATCACCAAAATTCATGGCCGGACCTGCCATATATTGAGCACTGACAAACAGACCGTAGAAAACGGTAGTAATGATGATGACTCCACCGATAATCTCGCTGGGGTAACGCACAAACTGAATCCAGGTGCGTTTTAGTTCGCCAATGAGCAGGTTAAACATTCGACATTAAAGAAAGAACAGACACTTCTTTATGATGACGGTTAATGTGGCTTAGTCCAAGGTGCATTCCCAGCACAATTGCATCGACAATCGAAGGTCAAGCTATCCTAAAGATATGGTCGTAACCAATCATGGACAATAGCCGATGCCTTCACCATTTCCAGGAATGGATCCCTACTTAGAAAGTCCTGAATTTTGGCCCGAAGTCCATAGTCGGCTCATTGTAGCCATTGCCGATAGCCTAGCCCCCAATCTGCATCCAAAGTACTATGCTGCCATCGAAAAACGTACTTACCTAGACACGACCGAAGACAGTATTTTGGTTGGCATCCCTGATGTTTCCATTACTAGTAAATCGCCAAATCTCCAAGCTGAACATCGAACTGTGGCTACACTGCCTCAAGCCGAAATCGTTACCTTACCCTTGCCTGAAGAAGTCACCGAGCGGTACTTAGAAATACGTGATGCCCAAACCTCAACCGTCATCACAGCGATTGAGATTCTATCACCTAAAAATAAACGCACTGGTGAAGGCAGAACAGCTTATTTACGAAAACGGCAGCAGATTTTGACTACACAAACCCACCTAATAGAAATTGATCTGCTACGGGGACAAACTGCCATGCCCCTGGGAACACAAACTAGAACGGACTACCGTATTTTGGTTAGCCGTAGTCATACTCGTCCCCAAGCAGAGTTATATAGCTTTGAACTTCAAACACGGATACCCATCTTTTGCTTGCCTCTCAAACAGGGTGATCCAGAACCTGAAGTTAACCTCAAAGCTATTCTTGACGATATCTATGACCGGGCCGGATATGGCTTCCGAATAGATTATCAACAACCCCCTAAACCCTCCTTAGAACCTAAAGATCAGCAATGGGCTACAACCTGGCTCAAAAACTAGCGTTGTCATAATTTGTACCTTCTTTTAAGTTTTTTGGTGCATGTTTGAGTAAACTCTCGGAAAATATCAACCTTAGTTGAACTCTATTGTAGAGACTCATCATTAAAAGCTGATTGTGGGAATAGTCTCTAATTGAGCACAAGCACAACCTGGGCAAGTCGATATGCAACCAGAGGAAAAAGCCCGCAAAACTATTGATGCCCTGCTGACAGCGGCAGGGTGGCAAGTGCAAGACTATACCAGTCTGAATCTGGGAGCTAGCATCGGTGTAGCCATTCGGGAATATCCGTTAGCGACAGGGGGCTTTGCTGATTATTTGCTATTTGTGAACCGTAAAGCCATTGGGGTGATTGAGGCCAAAAGTGAAGGGACCACTTTAGGGGGTGTGGCAGAG
>JBCDFI010000628.1:0-2464 GCA_039178155.1 Cyanobacteria bacterium P01_H01_bin.105 | reverse complement strand
GGAAAAGATGTGGAGGCCATGATTAACGCTGCTGGAGCCCGGTTAATTTATCTACCGCCTTACTCTCCAGACTTTTCGCCGATTGAAAACTGTTGGTCCAAGGTCAAGGCACGGTTACGAGCAATCGGGGCAAGAACCTATCCTGACTTAGAAAAAGCTGTCAATGAAGCCTTTGAATGTGTGTCATTAGAAGATCTTTTAGGCTGGTTTACACACTGCTGCTATTGCACCTCACCAGACTAGGAAACGCTATAGTCAGAATTAGAGGCAATTGTTAAATCGTTATTCATATAGCCATAAGCCGTTAGAAAATACCTTCGCTCATATGAACCAAGTGTAATTGTTGTCCCAATTGGATAACGATAAGCCTTACCATGCGTTTTGGCTGGATCTAGTTGCCCCGTTACATTAAGAGTTTGAAGAGCTGTCTCAATATCAATGTCTAATTGAGACAGGTTATTCCTATAGATTTTTTCAAGAAACTGTCCCTGAACAGCCGATGCTTTGATAATTTCTCCCGGCTCAGTATCAAAAACATCATTTAGACCAATCACTAAATGACTTTTCTCTTGAAAAAGATCCCCGACCTTAACTTCAACCTCTGTATCAGGAGAAGATAGGAAATTAGAAACAGACCTCTTAGGCGAATTACGAAAGATAGCCCCTGTTAGAGAGACTAAGACTAGAGCCAAATAGCCATAGGCTCCAAAACTTAGTTGCTCTGGTATCAGAAAACTAGCTGGCTCAAGTAATAGCCAAATAAGGCCAAAAATACTTGCAAACGATATTAAGAGTCTCTTAAACCCAACTTGTCTAAATAGAGTGAAATAGACTTTCATATTTGAAGATTTAAATTCTTGATCTTTAAGAGTCCTCTGCTGAGTTACACATCTTTCATATCTGGAGGCTCTTACTATCTATGAGTTGTCAGGTAGAGTGCGTTGTCACAAGCCACTTTCGAGAAAACTGCTTACTAATGATTTCTCACTCCAGTAGCCAATCAAACAACTCTCTAATCGTAAGCTTTAACTCACTTGCAAACGATGGTACAGAAACAACGTCATCTGGTTCATCCAACACTTCAAGTTCTTGTTTTGGACGGTAGACAAACACAGTTTGTTCACCTGGATCAATTAACCAACCCACCTCAGTTCCGTGCCGCAGACAGTGCAGAATATTCTTCGTTACTTTTGTTTGGCTTTGATCGGGAGACAGAATTTCAATTGTCCAATCCGGCGCAGCAGGAAATGTGTTAGCAACCTCTCCATTTTCATCACGGGGAATCCGGTTCCAAAGAAAAACTGCAATATCAGGAACCGTTGAACGACCACCAAAGGTACACCGTAGCTCAGGAAATGCACGAGCAATCCGCTTAGATTTAACTACCCCATTGATAGCAGGCACAAGCTCACCTTGAATAACGCTATGCTTTCCTTGAGGCATCGGTTTTTGAATAATCTGGCCATCAATGTATTCACTGGCAGGCTTCGTCTCTGGCAGTTCTAAAAACCCCGCCAAGGTCAGTGCTTTAGATGGTGCTTGTACCATTTAGATTTACCCCTCCACCTGCCAGATCAGAAACTATTCACCATTGTATCTAGAAAATGAATGAGGCGTGCTTTTGCCCTGTGGAATACAGCAGGATAGTCACGACACAGCTTTAGAGTTGTTTGGCGTCAGCTGCAAATACAATCCCGGCACCACCAGTAACGCAATCAACGTCGCTGATAACAACCCAAAAACAATCGCCATACATAGCGGAAACCACTGGGCATCACTAAACGCCAACGGCAACAAACCAATAATCGTCGTAATCGACATCGTCAAAATCGGCCTTAACCGATCGCTGGCCCCTGCTGTCACTGCATGGCGTACATCCAACCCCTCTTTCCGCTGCTCATTCATCGTCTCCACCATGACGATCGCATCATTGTTTTAGTTTGCACTGCCGTATCCTGATTTCTTGAATCTGACTTTTTCCAAAGGAGATAAGGTTTTAGTCGTGGCCCGCTAGGGCAATACTCTGCTGATTCTGTCTAATGCTAGTCAGCACAAAGCTTTGGCTATGAAAGGCGGTGATTTGCCCTGCCTGAACCCCACCTAAAATTGTATAACGAAGCTGGTTGCTGGTTGCTATGCCGTCTGCGAGCTGACGTTTAGGGGGCGATCACGTGCGTCCGTTGGATCGCCCTAATTAGGCTCTATTGCCTTACCCACAAGCATTTCATGGAACGCCTATTCCGCTTGGGGCAGATTGCATTCGCAAATTTCGGCTGCGATCGCAGCCTGCACCTGTACCAATACATCCTCTAGACTGGCGGTAGCTGTTCCTACCGCTCCCCTAGTATCCAGGTGACGAGCAAACCGCCCTAGGGTGGTGGTATCAACCACTAACTGTCGCGCAGGATAGTTTTTCAAAATCTCTAGCAATGATCCTTTATTATCATCTGCCGCTGACAGCAAG
>JBCDFI010000627.1:0-2475 GCA_039178155.1 Cyanobacteria bacterium P01_H01_bin.105 | reverse complement strand
GCGATCGCACTCACAGGTCCTGCCACAGATTACACAGCCGCCGCCCACTATGATGCGGAGTTGGTTATTCAATACCGGGTGGATACATTACCTAAAGGTCCAGTCACGCTATTTGCCGACTGTGGTGATGAGTGTCAAGCAAAGTTGGATATGACCCAGCTATTTATAGATGCTCCCATAGGAGAGTGGACCCAGACAGAAATCAAGCTGAGCAAATTAGCAGCCGCTGGAGCAGATATGTCGCAGCTAACCGCGTTGGGAATAAAAACAGAAGACCCTTTTGCACTGAGTCTATCTGACATTCGACTAGTATCTACAGACGAGTAAGGTCTAGTCTCAGCCCTTAGCGAGATTGTCGCATGGCTCCTAATTGTTCAAACTGCTGTGATTGTTGCTCAATTTGAATTGACAGTGCGTTACACACTAGATCACAAAGCTCAAACAGAAATGGATTAGCAATTTGATAATAGACACAAACACCTTCCTGACGTCGGCTGACCACCCCTGCTTGAGCCAGCATTTTGAGATGTTTGGAAACATTGGCCTGTCCTAGCCCAGTAATCTCAATAATCTCCGTCACATTTTTAGCACCCGATTTTAAGGCACACACAATCTGAAGCCGACTCACCTCAGATAACACCTTAAAAAATTCGGCCATCAATCCCAGCGCCGCTGGCGACAGTTGAGTAACGCCGCAGTCTGACGATTTGACCGTAGCAATTGAGGTCTTGGATACTTTCTTTTTAGACTTCTTGTTCTTGGTAACGGGCATAGGATGCAATCAGATTTGCAGAGAATTTGCAGAAACCGTAAATTGATTAGAGTATCTTATAAAGTATCCACTATATTACCATATAGAATTATAGATGTATCGGCAAGATGTATTAGTTTTCCTATATCACTGCCTAACCTGAGCGTTCCCAGTATCTAGCCACCACTCTATTAGTAGACTTCTACATTGCAAACAAGTCAGCTTGTCCAATAGAGCTTGGATGCCTGAGTCAGTAATCGGATACGTTGCCCCTAGTTTTTCAGGCAACAGGGACGTATCGGCTCTAACCTCAGCCACAAAACCATAGAGGCGCTGATTTGAAAAGGAGCTGTTGACGGCCCAGCCAGGTTGATTCAGAGGCCTTAAATAACACAAAGCTGAGTCTGCGATCCCGAGTTCTCGCTGGAGAATTATTGTTGCAGCGCTATGGGGCATCTGGTCGTCAAGACATCGCCCACCCGGAAAGTCCCAGGTGGATTCACCGATACCCGGTCGATACATCGGTGGCGGTAATAGTAGATGCTGCTGGTAAATGGGTAAGACAGTCACTGAGTCTGCTTTTTCAACGCGCCAATAGTCGAGGGACTTGCCTTGATGGGTTTCCAACGTTTCTCCAAACAGAGTTAGCCAACGTGTTTTCAAAGCCAGAATCCGTTCTTTGCATTGCCAGGGTTGTTCGTTCATTCGCTGGTTAAGGACAGACGCAGTGTTTCAATGTCATGATAAAAGTTGCAATACAATACAACTATTCAATCATATAGTATTATTTTATTGAATAGTTGTTTTACTGAGCCATTTTTATAGTGCATTGTCATGGTGGAATTAAGCTGGAAAACAGCGTTATTAGGTGGGGTGTTAATTGGCTTGAGTGCAACATTTTTATTGGCCTTTAATGGACGAATTGCTGGCATTAGTGGCATTATCAACGGCGTACTTCAGGGTAATGAGACTTGGCGCTGGCTGTTTTTGACTGGCATGCTCTTGGGAGGGCTTCTCTATGAGTATGTCTTGGCGGCCCAACCTACACCTCGACCTGTGCTTGCCCCTGGCGCGATGATCATTGGTGGCTTTTTGGTGGGATTTGGCACTCGCCTGGGTAATGGCTGTACCAGCGGGCATGGGGTATGCGGTCTGGGACGCCTGTCGTTGCGATCGCTAATCGCGGTGCTCACCTTTCTCGCCACGGCCATGATCACTGTCTGGGTTATCCGCCATGGAGTGACTGGATAAGGAGTATGGAGAACGCCATGAAACACAGAATGTACATGGGTCAAAATTTAATGGCTAGCGCATCCGGCCTACTGTTTGGTGTGGGCTTAGGTCTATCGCAAATGGTTGACCGAGAGCGGGTGCTAGGCTTTCTAGATGTCACAGGACGCTGGGATCCCACGTTATTATTTGTTTTAGGCGGTGCGGTAATGGTGAGTGCGATCGCATTCCGATTCGTGTTGCAATTGCCCCAACCCGTCTTCGCCACTCAATTTAGATTGCCAACTCGCAAAGATATTGATCGCCCCCTAGTGTTAGGTGCAGCTATTTTTGGCATTGGTTGGGGAATTGCCGGTTATTGCCCTGGTCCCGCCATTGTCGCTCTGGTCTTAACATCATCAAGCCCCGTCCTCTTTTTGGTTGCCTTTGTTGTCGGTTCTCTGAGCGCCCAGTTAGTCATCCATAATCGCTTCTAGCCCAAGGTTAGAAACATC
>JBCDFI010000626.1:0-2504 GCA_039178155.1 Cyanobacteria bacterium P01_H01_bin.105 | reverse complement strand
TCTTGCATTCCCCGTAGACCAAATCCGGTACTGATTTTCTGTTGTGGAAATCCAATGCCATTGTCTGAGAGTTCTATTGTGATACCCGTAGATGTGGCGTGCGCCCATAGTTTTACTGCCGACGCCTGACTGTGCTTTTGAATATTTATAAGACCCTCTTTTACGATCAAAAATAGCTGTTGACTAACCTGTAGCGGTAAGCTGGGTAGATCAATCTGGGTTTCAACTTTAAAGGATGAGGCATTGCAGGGAAGAGTCTGCTGTGTGTCTTCTACTAAACTCTTTAGTGCCGTTGATAAGTTAAAAACGCCATTACGCATGGTAGATAAGGCTCGCCGCACTTCTTCTAGCGATTGACCAGACAGAGATTTAGCCTGGTTAATCGCCTGAAAGGCACGTTCAGGATCTTGAGAATATAAGGTCTGGGCAACTTCTAACTGTACATCAAGGGTAGTCAGCGTATGTCCTAGCGAGTCGTGGATATCTCGGGCAATCCGGGTTCTTTCCAAATCTGCAGCTAGGGTTTCTACTTCTGCCGATAGGGTCGCTGCCTGCTGTCGGCTTTTGCGTTCTGCTAACACAGTTAAACATAACAAAATTACCAACAGGCTCGATGCGATATACATGCCAGTACTGTTAATCACTACGTCCAGAACCATCAGTGGGAGAGGAGTCGCTAACTGTGCTTCAATCTCCTGACGGATCTCTTCGGTAGGGACTGAATATCGGTGAAATAAATGACCTGCTAGGCTAACCTGCCAGGCGACACCCGCCAAAATTGTAATAAAAATTACTGCTCGGCGGCGTAAGAGAAAACAGCTCTTGACTAAGACCAAATATAGAAATAGGTCTAGTCCCCAAATGGAAAATGCTCGGGTGATTAGCAGAAAAATAATCTCCAGTCCGATATAGCCCTGTCGTTGCCACATGGGGCGCTGGATCGGAAAAATAAAGCTGAGGGCGGCAATGGCCGTCATGGCGGCAAACATGACGTAGTCGCCAGTTCTGAGCTCGTATCCAAGTGGTTTATTGGCCAGTAATAAAAGAAACCGCAGCACCAACACGAGTAAAAACGCCCATTCCACATAAAGCAAGGTTTTAGGAATGGATGGGGATAGGGTGGTAGCCGATGAAGCCTGGGATGTGGAGGCCGCACGTGCGTTTGCTGGAGGAGATGAGGAGAATGTACCTGCGGCCTGATTCATAGACGGGTGGCTGACTGATTTTAAGGAGTTTACACACTCCTCTTGCATCCTAGACCATTAGCTTCAGGCACTCCATGACAAAAGTCATCAGTTACAAGGCTACTCATCGGAAATATCACATAATAATTTCTAACTTTTGCCAATCTGCCAAACCTGCGGCCCACCATTCTTAATGCTGTCATAAACAATCAATACCTTATACCCAGTCGCTGTTTCCTCTAATACTGTAATTCCTTCTGCTTTGCCCAAAGCTCCATCTTCTCCTACGGGAGCGACAATCTCCTCTAATAAGATTATCGCGGGTGGCATCGGCATCGAACGATCTGTTCCGTAGATCATATCCGTCCCATTCCAAAAATAAATTCCATAGGGTCCCGGTGCATCTCCCATGGGGCCGCCAATGATCAAAAACCCATCTTTTACCGCTGTCATATCGCGAATTGCACTGCCATTTAGCTGCACAAACCGAATCTCATAGTCTGTCACCTTAGAGGAGTCAAACGCATCGCAGCTGATCACCATCACCGGTACATAGTTGCCGCGTAAAATCGGACCTCTAAAGCCAAGAAAAAGACAGTTATCATGAAATGCTAACCCTTCTATATCAATCCCATTTTCCTTGCTAGGAATATCCACAAACCGTTTGAGATAATCATCCTTGGCAAATAGGTCTTTGAGAGTATCTAGCTGAGTAATGTCTTTTACTTCGCCGCTTTTAGACTTGAGCGTTACCTGAAAAATACGATTGCGGTCCGTCTCCGGTGATATCTTTTTGTCCGTCAATCGCTTCCGATTTTCAGCTGCTGTTCTTTCCTTAATCTTGACTGTTTTGCGCTTCTGGGAATGAGAACCAACGATATAAAGACAGTCCTTGTTTGAATCAAAGGCAATGCTTTCAATATCAATTTCACCAGCCTTGGTATTGGTGGGGAGTTCTATTGCTAGATCTTTATTCACTTCATATTCTTGATCCGAGATTTGCTTCAGTAGCTGCACCCGCTTTTTACTTTCATCCGACCCGACCGCCACATAAGCGGTGCCATTGATTTTGAAGTATGCGATCGCACTCAAATCTTCATCATGGTGGATTTTTCCAAAAAACCTCACAGTCTGAGCCAGAATCGGCATCCTGCATCTCCAATAAATTCACCTTCTCTGTGTACCGCACTCGATCTAAAAAAACAGCCGTTAGCAATAAAAAGATCGCTACTATTGAGCGAAAGCTGTTAAACCGTTAGGGTGTATAGGGCATACCGACTTGGCACAGAACACGGCAAACCTAGCATGCGATATCTGATC
>JBCDFI010000625.1:0-2546 GCA_039178155.1 Cyanobacteria bacterium P01_H01_bin.105 | reverse complement strand
TGATTCTGAGGCTGATTTTGGACGTTTCATTTTGCAAGCTTTTGGAAGTAGATGGGGCACTTCCTGGCAATTCTACAGGACTTGATAACCACAGAAACCCTTGACCTGATTACTATCTCTAGGTTTTTCAGGGCTAACTAAGTAAATGGCAAAAGTGAATATCGAGGCTGAGGTGAGAACCGCTAACCTTGCACTCAAAGCCGATTGCTACCGGGTTCGGATCGAACTGAGAGGCAAGAAGTTGTCATTGGTTGCAAC
Source organism: Cyanobacteria bacterium P01_H01_bin.105 (assembly GCA_039178155.1). Lineage (GTDB taxonomy): Bacteria > Cyanobacteriota > Cyanobacteriia > Phormidesmidales > Phormidesmidaceae > Leptothoe. The sequence goes on along the minus strand of JBCDFI010000625.1, from coordinate 2,288 downwards.
ACTCCCGCCAAAGCCTACCAGCAACAAACGAAAACCATACCAACAACGTATATCTCTGAAACTGAATGCATCCAGGTTAGGGCTAAGAAAAGCTAAAGCTGAAGCTATCAAATTAGGCGACCAGTTGGACCGGGATAAATTCACCTGGGATGATTGGATCGATATCCCTAGTGATGAACCCGAGATTAAAACCTGTAGCTACTGGTTAGACAAATTTAAGGCCCATGTTTGGCCTAACTTACCAGAGGATAAGGAATTTAATTGGACAAAACGATACCTGTATTTTGGATTCAATAAGCTACCGCTAGATGCGCCACTGACCCCAGAGGTATTAGTCACGGCAGTGCTCAGCAAGCCTGAGACTAAAAAAGCAGCCAGAGACCGCGCTTGTTTCCAACTTCAACGCTTAGCCAACTTTGCCGGTATTGATGTTGATCTGAAACACTATAAAGCTGGCTATAGTCTATCTGATGTGAAGCATAAAGATATTCCCAGTGACCTCGAGATACAAAACACCATTGATAGCATCCCTCCCCCGTGGCAGTTTGTATTTGCTCTAATGGCCATCTACGGACTCCGGGACCATGAGGCGTTCCATTGCACCCTGGAAGACAGGGACGGTTTATTGGTAGCCAATATTCCAGACAATACTAAGACGGGTTCTCGTATTGCCTACCCTCATCCTGCTGAGTGGATTGAGCGCTGGCTGAATTGCGATCGCAAGCCACCAAAAATAAAAGCCTGTGCTAACGAGCAGTACGGTTATTACGCAGCGAACCAATGGAAGCAACGAAAGGCACCAGGTACACCTTACAGCCTACGCCATGCCTATGCGATCCGTTGCCACGCTGCAGGCGCTCCCGTGGCTTTTGCAGCTAACTGGATGGGACATAGCCCAGATATGCATCTGAAAATATATCAGCGCTGGATATTTGACGCAGTTAGTCGTGCTGAATGTGAAAAACTCAACCGTGTTGAGTAGAGGTGTTAATTACTCAAAATCCTTACATACCAAGTCTTTCAATAATCTAGAGTTCTATTTGTTGAGTGATGTGCTGAGTGGCTACTCAACAAGGTAAAACCTTTATATACCAATACATTCAGCCGACAAAAACCATTTGTTGAGTTGTTGAGTAAGTAATAAATATAAAAATATTCCTACCTGCTGCATCTACTAGTGGATGTGCCCAGGTAGGAATATTTTTGGCTTAAATCTGGCTTAAAAATTCACTGAATTAGACCCTATTAAGCATAGTTCAGGTGTATTTATAAGCCTCCAAAACCATTGATATTACTTGAAATACTTATATTGAAAGGGTTTCACTGTAGTTGTCTTAGTTTCAGAAAATGAAACTACAGTTGCATGTCTTCCGACATTCTTGAGGGAAGCAGGTTCTGAAGAAAGTTAAAATAGTTCGTTTGTATCAAACTCATCCCTTCGCTATGATGAGGACGTCCCCTGATGCCTTCTGCAGATGGATAGTACCGCCACGATTCCCGAAATACTGCCAGGGATTGAGCTAAGCGAAGAGCAATGGGAAGCACTACAGGCCATTGAGGAGTTTTTACAAAGCCCATCGAAGCTGTATTTGCTCACAGGCTATGCGGGTACAGGTAAAACGACTCTGCTCCAGGCGTTGGTCACATATTTACGAAATCAAGACTGCGATTGGCCCATTGTGCTAACGGCCTTTAGTAATAAGGCGACTAAAGTCCTTAAAACCATGTCAGCCCAGTGGGATGTAAAAGACGTGGAATCGGTCACCTGCTGTCGGCTGCTGGGGCTAAAGCCTGTCATTGATACGGGCAGTGGCGAGCAAATTTTTAAGTCGGTAAGCGACCAGCACAATCAAGTACCGGACTATCGATTGGTGATTGTAGATGAGTGCTCAATGATCAATCAGGAGATGTGGAAGCTGCTGGTGGAGGCGATCTCGCGGTTGGATATCCCTACTCAAATGTTATTTGTGGGTGATCCGGCCCAGCTACCGCCGGTCAATGAGACAGAATCGTGCTGCTTTAGTCAGATTATGCATCAGTCGTCCCTCTCTCAGGTGATCCGCTATGGCGGGGCGATTGGAGTCATTGCCGATGATATTCGGCGCAATATTGAGCGATCGCAACTACCGAGATATGAGAACGATACGAATTGCGATCGCACCGAAGGCGTTTTTGTGCTTCCTAAATACCCCTGGCGCGATGTCTTGATCCGCGCTTTCACCTGCGATAAGTACAAGGCCGATCCTAACTATGTGAGGGTCCTAGCCTATACAAATCAGCGCGTCAAG
>JBCDFI010000624.1:0-2572 GCA_039178155.1 Cyanobacteria bacterium P01_H01_bin.105 | reverse complement strand
GCCGATTACGGCTCTGGTGCATCGCATGGAGCCTCCACCTCCCAATCACGTTTTGCAAGCAGCTAGGGGACTGAAGTATCGCGATTTTTTGATTGTCTCATTAGTGATTAATCGTACCTACGTTTTTCCAGATAACTGGCTCTACATCCATAGTCCTAAGTTTAAGGTAGGTCGTATCCAGAACTTCAAAAACTGGAGTTTAGCGATGGTTCCTGACACGAGTAAAACGTGTCTAGGTATGGAATACTTTTGCAGCGAAGGGGATGACATTTGGGAGATGACAAACTCACAGCTGATTGAGCTAGCCTCTCAAGAGATCTTGAGGCTAAATCTAGGCGTGAGGGCGAGTGAGATAGAAGATGGCTGTGTGATTCGTCAGTACAAAGCTTATCCGGTTTATGACGGTGAGTATCGTCAGCATTTAACGGTACTAGAAAACTACATTCGCAACTTTGAGAATCTGCAAACTGTAGGACGTAACGGCATGCACCGTTACAACAATCAGGACCACTCCATGCTCTCGGCGCTGCTGGCAGCGAAGAATATTCTAGGCGAAGAACATGATATCTGGAATATCAACGTAGATCGCTCCTACCACGAGAACTTTACCGATAAAGAATGGTCACAGCTCAAACAAAAAACATCGCAGTCTGTGACCGAGCTCAACCCCTTATCTCCTGCAGCTTAAAAAGGAGATGACAAAAACAGGTCAGGGACTTGCGGGTAAATAAGGTACTCGCCAATAGCTCCTTTCCCCTTTCCCTTAACCCTTCCCCACTCTACTCCGGGGATTTTATTTCTTGGCAGATCCCTAATCTATCAGAGGACTGAAACTTGGAAGAGATTGAATCGACGAATCAACCAAAAGTTACCATCGTAGTCTCACCACGGGAACGGTTTAGCTACACTCAAACTTCCTTAGAAAGTATCTATGCCCATACCCAACGTCCGTTCGAATTGGTGTATGTGGACGGTGGTTCACCCAAGCCGATCAGAGAGTATCTAACTACTCAAGCTCAAGAAAAATCGTTTGCATTGATTCGGGTGGATCATGTGTTAACCCCAAATCAAGCACGAAATATTGGTCTGGCTCAGGTCAAGACAGCCTATGTGGTATTCATTGATAATGATGTTGTGGTCTCTCCTGGCTGGTTAGAAGCTTTGGTGCAATGTGCTGAAGAAACAGATGCAGCTATTGTCGGTCCCCTCACCTGTCAAGATGAGCCCGTCCATAAGACAATTCACTTTGCCAATGGAGTCGCCCACATCATTGTCGATGTCAAAGGGCGACGACGACTACGTGAAAAGATGACTCGCCAGGGTCAGCAGATAGCTGCCATCGGATCTAAGCTGCGGCGAACTCAAGCAGAGCTAGTTGAGTTTCATTGCATGTTAGTCAGTATGGATGTCTTTCAAAAAATGGGGCCATTGGATGAAACGTTGTTCAACACAAAAGAGCATGTTGACCTTTGTATGGGGGTCACTGAGACGGGGGGATCAATTTATTTTGAACCCACATCGATCATTACCTATGTGCCCGGTATTGCCTGGAACTGGGCAGATTTACACTTCTATATGCTGCGCTGGAGTGATGCCTGGGAGACAATCAGTTTAGAGCACCTACAGAAAAAGTGGAATCTGTCTGAAGACGCTTACTTTATTCAGAAGCATAAGGCACTTGGTTGGCGGCGACGGAAAATGATTCTCTCACCTTTATTGGAGCGCGTAACGTTTGGTTTGTTTAAACATCGATTTTTTGAACAGATAACGTTTGGTTTAGTCAAGAGTCGTTTTTTAGAAAAGGTCTTTATGTATGGGTTGTTGGCCCCCGCAGACCGCCTTCTTAATAAGTACCTCACCGATCGCCATGCCCGCAAATGGCTGGGCAATCAGGAGTTGCCCCTGACAACATCACCAACGCCATCCTTAGAAATTCTTCAGAATAAAATTGATGAAAATTCTTCTGCTGCATGACTATGGGACAGCAACAGGCGGAGCTGAGTTGCAAATGCTGTCACTGCGCCAGGGACTGATTGATCGAGGCCACCAAGTGCGTTTATTGGCCAGCAGTGCCATATCCGTGGATGGCTATTCTCAATTGGCTGATGATGTCTGTTTTGGCACCAATTCGAGGATGCAGGTATTAACTCAAACGGCTAATCTGTCTGCTTACTGGCAGCTGCGTCAGGTATTACGAGCGTTTCAGCCCGATGTGGTGCATATTCGCATGTTTCTCTGGCAGCTTTCTCCATTGATTTTGCCGTTGCTTAAGCAAATACCCTGTATCTATCAAACGGCTGTGTACAAGGCCATTTGTCCGGCGGGTACTAACCTGTTGCCGGATGGTAGCCTCTGTCAGTTTTCCCCAGGTCGGGTATGTTTGTCGTCAGGGTGTCTAACGCCAACAACGTGGTTGGTCTTGATGGTGCAGTGGCAGCTTTGGCAGCGATGGCGCTCTGCTATTGATCGGGTTGTTGCCCTGAGCCATGCGATGAAAACAGAGTTAAAGCAGGCGGGGTTACCATCGGTGGATGTAATTTACAATGGTGTACCGATGAGAGATCGGCGACCT
>JBCDFI010000623.1:0-2587 GCA_039178155.1 Cyanobacteria bacterium P01_H01_bin.105 | reverse complement strand
TAATTGCAGCTGTCTTTGCCTGGGGCTTTTCTAAACGCACAGAGCCTGACATTGCAGAGGATATTGCGCTTAAGGTGCCTGTAATCACTACAGTGAGAAGCTCTGAGGACAAAGAAGACAAGGTTCTAAGCAGCGACTGACGGACCCAACCGACTGGAATTCCGCCTAGCCAAACCAATGGGATGGCATACACGTTGCCGTCATCTCTTGCATAGTCCCTTGAGATGGGGCTATAGCCTCTGGCTGCAACAATAGATCAACCTGGTGGTGAATGATGTACTCAATTCCCCAATAGATATAGCTTTCTAGCCGTAATTCCAAATCGATCTGCCGTTCAAGATCGTGGGGTAGTCCCTGCCACTGTTGAGGCTCATTAAGTCTAGGGATGGCCTGTTTGAGCTTGTAGGCAACATAATCCAACAAGAGTTGTTTGATTGCGTCATTTTTCAAGGCGGTCTGATATGGATCAACCGGGTACGCTGAGACAATCTGCTCAAACTTGCTTGATAGGACCTGAGATACTGAATTAGTGGTGCATTGCATAGCTTTTTAAAAAATCTTTAAGGTGTTGATATTAATCCTGATCTAATGCCTCTAAATAACACCATAGAAGCAAATTCTAAAGATTTTATGAGTATTTGAATGGGGTTCACACTCGGTGCTCAGCCCTTCACAGATCCGGCCAGCAACCCACGGACAAAGTAGCGCTGTAGGGCAAAAAATACAGCCAGCGGCACCACCATAGAGATAAAGGCTCCCGCAGTGAGTAAGTGCCAATCTTGACCCCGGTCACCCACCAGGTTGCGTAACACCAGGGTAACCGGGGCGACATCTTGGTTCCCGCCAAGATACACCAGTGCCACTAGCAGGTCATTCCAGACCCATAGGAATTGGAAAACGGCAAAGGATGCGATCGCAGGCATCGACAGCGGTACAATCAGCCGCATAAAAATCTTCAGATGAGAGGCTCCATCCACGGCAGCTGCTTCAATTAAATCTCGGGGTAACGAACCGATATAGTTACGCAGCAGATAGATACCCAACGGTAGCCCATAGCCTGTATGGGCCAGCCACACCGCCAGAAAACTGCCCGCTAACCCCAGCGTGTTGTAAGCTCGCAGCACCGGAATTAGGGTCATCTGTAATGGCACCACCAGCAGACCCACAATGGCTACAAACAAGGCCTGTCGCCCCGGAAACTCCATCCAGGCTAGGGCATAGGCTGCAAAGGTGGCAATGGAAATGGGAATCACCGTCGCCGGAATGGCAATTACCAAACTATTGAGAAAGGCCTGCCCCATTCCCTGGCTGGCGAGCACGTCGATGTAGTTGCCAATGTGGAACTGGGTGAGGTCAAACGGATGTTGAAAGACTGCCCACCATCCGTTTTGCAATAGGGCATCTTTGCGGCGGAAGGAGCTGATTAAAAGACCTACAGTGGGTAGGGTCCAGAGTAGCGCGATCGCAATCACTGCGGTGTGCAATGGCAGCCGCTCCAACCAAACTGGCATAGAAGCCGAGGAGGCACGGGCAATCTTCATCGGTTAGCCTCCTGCTGAGTAAAGCGACGAATGTTGGTTACCATTACTGGAATCACTGCTAGTAACAGCACCGTAGCGATAGCACTGCCGCGACCAAAGTTTCTAAAGTTAAACATTTCCTTGATCATGCGACTGGCAATAACATCGGTATCCAGATTGCCGCCGGTCATGACATAAACGATATCGAATACCTTGAGCACCGCCACCACCACCGTTGTTGTCACCACCGTGATCGTCGGCATAATCATCGGAATAATAATCCGTCGAAAAATCTGAAATTCACTGGCTCCATCAATGCGAGCCGCTTCGATGACGTCGTTGGGAATCCCCTTGACCGCCGCCGACAGTAGCACCATACAAAACCCCGTTTGCAGCCAGATCATAATGGCAATTAAGGCCAGGGTATTTAATGGCAGAAGCGTTGGCAGACTGGATATTTCTGGTACTCGCAGCGCCATCCACAGCGGCTCCAGCAGACCATCCCGTTCAATCAGCCAGCCCAGAGGTTCTAACCCCAGCGCCTGACGCACCGCGTTGAGTAACCCAATTTGGTCGCTGCCTGCCGGTTTAAATGCATAGATAAATCGCCAGATAACACTGGCCCCCACAAAGGAGATCGCCATGGGCAGAAAGATCAGTGACTTAGCCGCTGACTCATATTTCACCCGGTCCACCAGCACCGCAATGATCAGACCTAGCCCGACACTTATCCCCGACACCAGCACCAACCACAGCAGGTTGTTGCGAAAGGCGATAATCATATCGGGATTCGTCAGGGCAAAGGCATAGTTTTTGAGACCAACAAAATTTTCTGAACGGCTGTCAAAAAAGCTGATGTACAACGTCCGTAGGGTGGGCAACACCAGATAGGCCGTCAGCATGAGCACGGCCGGACCCATATAGACCCAGGGCAGAATGCGGTTTTTCCAAGGTCGGGGAAAGCGTTCTACCAGGAGGTTGAGACCGTAGAAAATGGTGAAGGTGCCAACAGAGCCGAGTGCGATCGCAACCAGCGCCGTCAAAATCCGCAAAACATTATCGGACAT
>JBCDFI010000622.1:0-2597 GCA_039178155.1 Cyanobacteria bacterium P01_H01_bin.105 | reverse complement strand
CGCCAGCAGCTAGAAGGGTTAGAACCCGTGATTGCTAACGATCTGTTGATGCTAGCAAATCAGGAGGTAGACCTGAGCGATATTGTTAGGGTTGTTGGGGTTCATGTGGTAGACGAGAATGTCATGGGCACCCGTCTGCCCAAATTAGACAAGTTTGACATTAAAGTGCGCGACTATGCTTTGTTGGGCAGACCTCACTGGGTCGAGCGTGTGGTGGATGCCCTAACAACGGCGGTTGAGTTACGCCTGCAGCTACAGGTAGCTGAGCAACGGCAAGTATTGCTAAACCAGGCGGCCCAAAAGATCACCCAGCGGGTCAACCTGTTTGATAAAGTGCTGATCCCAAGAGCCCAGGAAAATATCAAGAAAATTCAGATCTACCTGTCGGATGCGGAACGGGCAGCGGTGGTGAATTCGAAAATTGCCAAGCGGAAGAAGGGGGCAGCTGCATGAGCATTGTGCCCTTAAACAAAGTCACCCTTTGTGGATTAAGTCACGATCAAGAGACGGTGCTTGAAGGGCTGCAGCAGCTGGGATGTCTGCACCTAATTCCGCTGCAGGTGCCCCCGCAAGAATCGGAAACGGCCCTATTTGTAAGGGATGAAGATGCCCATGAGGCCTTGCAGCATCTCATGGATGTACGGCGTAGACGACACCAGGTCTTAGATGATGTGGATTTTAACTTTGACCAGGTGTTAGCGGTGGCTTTAGCCAATAAACAAAACCGTCGAGAGGCCGAGGACAGGCGATATTTTTTAGCGAATCGGATCCGAGACTTAGAGCCCTGGGGGGACTTTACCTTACCCGATATTGAGCAGCTGGGGGGCTACCGCCTCTGGTTTTATCGAGTGCCTTACTCAAAGATGAAAACTCTCCAAGATCTGGAATGGCCCTGGCAACAGGTTTCTGCGGATCATCGATTTGCTTATGTTGTGGTCATCTCTAAACAAGAGCCCCCCGCTGCAGCTTTGCCGGTTGCCCGCACGTATACAGGGGCTGTGCCATTAACAGATTTAAAGCATGAGCTACAGCGGGTTGAAATTCAGCTAGAAGACTTAGATGCTGAACACGAGGCCCTAAGCCGCTGGATACATTTATTCTCTAAGAACCTGGCGCGGGCTGACGATCGGGCTGCAATTCAATATGCAGGTGCCCAAACCCACCGGGAAGTTGGCATCTTTATGGTTCAGGGTTGGATGCCGGTCCGAGATTTGAAACCGTTGGAAGTGTTTGCGGAACAACAGGAACTGGCACTCCTGGTTGAACCCGCCCGCCCTGACGATACCCCACCAACCCTGATGGATAATCCGCCAGGTCTGAGTAGCGGGCAAGATTTGGTCAGCTTTTACCAAACCCCCGGCTATCGTAGCTGGGATCCGTCGATTGCGGTTTTCTTCTCGTTTACCGTTTTCTTTGCCATGATTCTCTCGGATGCTGGCTATGCTTTGGTGCTAGCACTGATTGTCGCTTGTTACTGGCCGTCGATGGGGAACAGTGCCGGTGGCCGACATTTCCGGATCCTATCGGTGATGGGATTAATTGCGGCTGTCATTTATGGTGTTTTGGTCGGTAGCTACTTTGGGGCCGGGCCTGAGCAGATCCCTCGCATAGGTTCACTGCTCACCCAGTTTCAGGTTCTAGATATCAACAATTACGATGCCATGATGCAGCTTGCGATCGCAATCGGCTGTCTGCATATTGCCTTTGCTAACATCGTCGCTGCCCTGGGTGCCGGTGGGTTTGCTGACAAAGCACAACCACTGGGTTGGATTGTTGTTATTGGCGGCGGCTTAGTGTTGGGGTATGGAGGGGCCGCTGGACACCATCTGGGCATTGGCTTACTGGTGGGGGGTTTCTTAATTATCTTCTTAGGTGGATTTCTCGGCAGTCGCCAAAAAAATCTGTTCTTGCGCTTTGTTGCGGGTCTAGGTTCACTGACCCAAATCTCCAAACTGTTTGGCGATATTATGAGCTATCTACGGCTATTCGCGCTAGGATTGGCCAGTGCCTCATTGGCCTTAACCTTTAACCAACTAGCCCACCAGGTCTATCAGTCAGTGCCGGGGCTAGGCTTGTTACTCAGCATTCTCATTCTGTTACTGGGCCATGGCATTAATTTGGCCCTTGGTATCATTAGCGGTTTTGTCCATGGTTTGCGATTGAATTTTATTGAGTTCTTTAATTGGGGTATCGCCGATGAAGGATATCCCTTTCAGGCATTTGCAAAAAAGGAGAGTAATCCGTGAACGAATTTCTTAGTCTCTTGGGGTGGATAGGTATATACGCTCCCGTTTCATTAGGGGCAATTGGCAGCGCCCTGGGCTGTAAAATCGCAGGACAAGCGGCCATTGGGGCCATGCTTGAGGTTAAAGGGGGATACGGTCGCTTTGTTGGTCTCTCAGCCCTGCCGTCTTCCATGTCGATTTATGGCATTGTTGTTCTGTTTTCTTTAAACCGTCTGGTGACCATAGACAATGCTGCCGGATTATTTAGCATTGGTGTGGGGTCCGGGGTGGCGTTTTTACTATCGGCGATTTATCAAGGTCAGGCGTGCGCATCTGCGATCGCAGGGGCCAAAGCCAAACCTGAAATTTTTG
>JBCDFI010000621.1:0-2598 GCA_039178155.1 Cyanobacteria bacterium P01_H01_bin.105 | reverse complement strand
AGCGGTTCCCACATTGGTAATTACAGATATATTTGGCTGGGCAATTTGAGCTAGTAGGGCAATTTCCCCTGGACCCCGCATGCCCATTTCAATCACTGCATAGTCATGGTCGGAGGTAATCTCTAGCAGAGTCTTCGGGACGCCAATCTCATTATTAAAGTTGGCGCGGGTTTTATGAACAGTGCCATGGAGGCCTAACGCCGCTGCAATTAGCTCCTTGGTGGTGGTTTTACCCACCGATCCCGTAATGGCTACCACAGGTAAACCGAGACGCTGACGCCACCAGTTTCCTAGGGTTTGGTAGGCTCTCAGGGTATCTTTGACCTCAATGCGAGGAATATCAGCGACGACACCGTGACGAGTGATGGCTGCGATCGCGCCAGCTGCCATCGCCTGTTTCACAAATTTATGACCATCAAAGCGTTCACCTTCTAACGCTACGAATAGATCATTGGGCCTTAGGGTGCGAGTATCTGTGCTGATAGAGTCTACCCGCTGTTCTAAGTGATGAGAGCCTAGGGCATGTCCCACCAGCTCATGCTTGAGGGCATCCAAAACCTGAGAAACATCAACAAAGCTAGACATAACAGCGCTTTAAATCATTGAAATAGAAAGTATTTCATCAGTGCCCATGGGACTTTTCTGAGTGCCAGACAGACAGTGATATATAGGCTTGATGAAGAAAGCTCAGGGAATTTACAAAAGCTTCAGCAGAGTCCCCATGTCGCCTCCTAATCTGAAAAATCTTGTGGGCTAAACTTATGGGACTTAGGTAATGTATATCAGATCATGATCGACAGCCTAAAGGGGATGCTTGTTTGAAGACAAGCCATTATTTAGCACATCACACTATCTACCAGGGTGTCCTATTTCGCCGTTTGCAGCTCTGAATTGAGCTTTAACCAATTTAAACTTTCTTATCTAGCCGATTTTTCTCCTCTGCATCGACTTTCAAGGATTTTTGTAAGTTTTTATGCTGTCTTAGGTAATCATAAGCGGTTAAACTTTGATAGGTTTGTCTGTAGTTTCGGTCGCTGCAAGTTTTTCCTGTAGAAGTTTGTCTTTACATAAGGTGTATTTGCTGAGGTTTCACTGGTGAATGTTCAATCAGGCTATTCGCAACCTGACTACGGTGCGCGATTAGTTAGTCCACAAGAACAGGTGCTTTACGACCATTGGTTGGGCTGCGTAAATTCTGAACAGCCTGATATTTTGGTTGATCGCTTTAATACACTATTTATCGACGGTACTGGCTATGGTGATCGCGATGTGATCAGCAGTCTTGACACGATTCTGCTGGACTCCAACGCGGATATGTACTTTCACCATATTTTGAATCGTTGCTGTCACATTCTGATCAATCGCTGGCAAAAGCATCGCGAGTATCAGCCAGCCATTCATGAATTAATCCGGCTTTTTGAATATACCCCCAGTCATGCTGTTCGGGAGGTGTCACGAGCCCGTTCTGTACGTCGGCTGCGAGACATCGTCTCCCAATTTAGAGAGACTGACCAGTATCGCATGCTCAAGCGTCTGGTTCAGGCAATGGAGCAGGCAAACGAGCCTCGGTTGCTTTCTCGTCAACCACTGGGGACATTAATTGGTCGCTACCCATACTTGTATGAGCATTGTTTGCTCAGTGACGAAAGTCCCAAAGAACAGCAAACGCATATCCGTCGTATGCAGCACCAGGCCCAGAAAAAGGTGGAGCTGGATCTGTCTCAGTATGTCAATTATCGTGTGCGCCGTTCACGGTTAAAGCGTGAAGGTCTGTTAGAAAAGCAAGGTCAGTGGTTACGGCCATCCAACAATCCCACCTTGCTTAGCGATCGCGAACTAGTCGATTCTTTGCAGCAGTTTTCTGGCAAAGATGTCCATGGCCGTACCTATAACGATCTGGCTTTACGATTTCGCAGTCAGTGTTGCGAATCAGTTACCTTCAAGTCCTTTAAGGACGACTTTTATGAATACTTGGTGTCAGGCATCGATCCCGCTTACGGACGCCAGCATTTTAACGATGCTCTGTATAAAAACCTAAGAGATATCTATCCCGAAAATGAAAATCAGCGGCTTAATGATTTCTTGTTAGTGCGGACTTGCTCTAACTTGTTTAATTTTCTAGTCGTTGATCCTGCCGGTTCACATTCTCATTTTGTGTTTATTGATTTGATCAATAACCTAGGAGCCACCCTTACAACCGGACTATTGCTGAGAATTTTGCTTTTGTGTCGTAAAGTCAAGCCATATTTAGAGCGTCGGCTGTCTACCTTATTTAATCACTATGAGTTAGCTAAACAAGATTCGGTGGGGTGGCTCGTAAAGATCTTGGAAACCCTTAATCTGGCACTGAGTCTAACGTTTGGACATCTCGATATCTCCCATACCTTGGCATAGATTGCACTGATATCGCTTTTGATAAAGCTACTGGGTCGCCCGTAATTTAGTTGTGTAGCGTCTGTTGCTGATGTGGGAGATGAGCCGATCAGCCCGTCTCAAATCATTCCGAGGATCAGCAGCACCAAAAAATTAATATTGCAGATTCTCGGTCAAGATCTAAAGATAATTCTTCAAAAGCCTCTTCTCTAAAGGCTTTGAGGT
>JBCDFI010000620.1:0-2605 GCA_039178155.1 Cyanobacteria bacterium P01_H01_bin.105 | reverse complement strand
GTTGCTTCGGGCAAGGTGACGCCACACTGGAGTTCAAAATTTCTCAGCGTGAAGGACGAAGCGATATCAGTCATGAAGTCACTTAGTTTGAGATTGGGCGAAACCCTTGAATCTTAGAAGGTCTGATGAGCCCTCAAATGTTGTAGCAGTTACGGTTTAGCACCAAAAGAAACCCGATGCTCGCCCCGACAGTCAGTGTCGGGCGTAAGGAGAGACTGAAAGATTGATGCTTTTACAAAGTATTAATACTTTAACAAGCTAGTGGTCTGTCAACTTTGATTTTGTGCGTTGGCCATCTCTGAAAGCTTTTCCTAATATCAGATACAAAAGAGTGTTACTCACAATTTGAATCTTGACGATGCACTAGAGCATGTCATCAATTAGAGCGATCAAAAAGTTGTCAGGCGTTTCCTATCATCGAAGTGCTGGTGATAGGAAACGCCTGACAACTCGACGCTACGCACTGACCAGTGGAACCGGATCAAAGACCTGCTATTGGGTAAGGCTGAGGAAGTTGGTGTGACGGCTGTAATGCGTTGGGCGATCCGACTGGCTTTTTTCTGAGTGCTAGTCAAGCCCATGACCTGCAAGGCGCGGATGTCTTAATCGCTTCGCGGCTGTCGTCATTTGGCTTGATTAGTAGACACGCCCTAAATGAGATTTCACTAAAATCACGCTTTTGGTCAGTTAAAAGGGCAGAGGAAATTATGTTTAGAAAGTATTCTCAGTTCCTTTCGTCCGATCAAGTGCGGTGTGGTCTCGTCAGTATTGATAGATCACTGTGAACCTGCTCAGCAGATACGTATGTTTCCTAAATAAAGAATACAAGTTTCAAATAGAATATAGATGAGGTATTTGTTAACCCTGCCGTCTATTGTGTTATGTAACGTAATTTGATTTGATAATGCCAGCGCTCTTTCAGCCTTCGTCTATCTGCATCTTCCAGCTGCCTCAGCTGCTATGCTGAACAACTAGAAGTTCTCTAGCCAAAGGTATTGCAGAATGAGCCAGGATATACATACAAGAAGACGTTTTCTTCAAAGACTGGGACTAAGTGGATGTGGTCTGGCCTTATCGGCATGCCTTACACCTTCTAGTCAAGAGAAAAGTCAACTGTCTATAGAAGGAAATGAAGCAAAAAAAGCTCAGAATACGCCTTTTTCAAAGGGAAATATACCACGTCCAAACTTCATTTTTATCCTTACAGATGATCAAGGTTGGCAGGATCTTGGTTGCTACGGTCATCCTTATATAAAAACTCCTAATCTAGACAGACTTGCGGCAGAAGGGATTCGTTTCGAGCAGTTTTACTCCTCCGCTTCAGTTTGTTCTCCAAGTCGAACAGCCTACATGACGGGCCATTATCCAGCTAGGCATCGTATTCATGGTCACCTAACCCCTAGCCATGAACGTAATCAGCAACGAGGAATGCCAGATTGGCTAGAGCCTAATGAAGAATTCGTAACGCGTCTGTTGCAAAAAGCTGGATATCGTACAGGTCATTTCGGCAAATGGCATCTGGGCAATGTAAAGGATGCACCAGAACCAAATGCATACGGAATTGACGAATACAGAGTCTTTCATGGACGTGGCCCAGGTTGGGATCGTAATGGCAATCCAGCCTCAACAGATCTTGCTTTTGCCAATGCTAAGATCGCTACCAATGCAAGCTACATTTGGTCAAATTCCACCGATGTTTTTGTTGACCAAGCTATTTCATTTGTAGAAAATAACAAAGATTCTCTCTTCTATTTAAACTTGTGGACAGTTTTACCACATGCGCCAATTCGTCCATCGGTAGAGCAACTTCAGCAATATGATGAATTAACCACCGATCTGCAAGACTTTGAGTCTTGGATGCGTGACTATTTGAAAGATGCACAAAACCTTCAACAAAAAATGAAAAACTATTGTGCTGCAGTCGGCAATGTTGATACAGCGATAGGCCGCTTGTTAAATAGATTAGATGATTTAAACCTTACAGAAAATACGTTTATTTTTTTCACAAGTGACAATGGTCCTGAGAGTTACCATGTCAGTAAAGCTCAAAATGCTGGAGTTGGCTCCTCTGGAATATTTCGAGGCCGTAAGCGTAGCCTATACGAAGGTGGAATTCGCATGCCGTGCATTGCTCGGTGGCCAAATGCGATTCAAGCAGGTCGTGTCGATAGCATATCAGTCATCGCTGCTGTAGACTGGCTACCAACCGTTTGTCATCTTGCGGATATTTCTCTACCTAACACTAAGCTTGATGGCCAAGATATTTCAAGCGTATTCTCAGGTGAGACTGTTATTCGCCAACAGCCGCTCTTTTGGGAATGGCTTGGTGGTGTTGGCATTGCAGAGTACACGTCTCCTAGTCTTGCTGTTAGGGATGGTGATTGGAAGCTCTTTGCTCAGCCGAACGGACGTCAACAAGAGCTATACAACATCCCAGATGATCCTGAAGAAAGAAACAACTTGACTGAACGCCATCCAGATATGGTGGCTCGTTTATTGCCCATGCTTCAGAAATGGAAGCGCGGCTTACCCAGATAATACCGAGGACTCGGTCAAGTCGATTCGAAGGAATTCACATCGTCAATACAGCCTTACCTATGCCCTC
>JBCDFI010000619.1:0-2619 GCA_039178155.1 Cyanobacteria bacterium P01_H01_bin.105 | reverse complement strand
GCTGAGGACGGCGCTGCCGCCTAAACTACTGGCTGGAATAACCAATGTGTCTACATCCTGGGCACTGATGCTATGGGATATGGCGGTCATACTAAACTGCGGAGCTTTACTCAGTCCAGCCAACACACAGGGTAAAAAAGTATAGCCAATTTCCTCGGCAGCAGATCGTGGGGAAATGGTGGGATCGAGAGGTAGCGGCTGGAGGGCTGGGGCATGGGCGCAGGGGACTTGAAACTCGCGCACTATCAGATGACTAATGACCGCTTCCGCTCCAGCCAAAGGGTCCACGCCGTTCCCCTGGCGATAATCGGCAAGAGCATCGCTACCCACGTCATCTGGAAAACGCGCGACAACTGCAATGGCGTTACAGCCTGACTGGAGCAGACGCTCTACAGCACGCAGTAGACTATCAGGGTGTTCCAAGGTTCCCCAGGTCGCAGTTTGTGCCTGTTTGAGCTGTACACCCAACGGGGCATCTGTGACAGTGTAGCTGTGAATATTGAGCCCCAGCGTTGCCCGAGCTGCATCGGCTGCCTGTAAATGCCGCCAGCGCAGGTCGTCTTCGATTGCCTGGTCCAGCACTAGTCCTATCGTATTTTGATGAACAGGATTTAGGTGCCAGCGGCTCGCAGCGAACTGATCTAGGCCATACCCCTCAACATAATAGGCGTTGGGTAAGGGCCAATAGAGCTGTGCTCCATTAAGGACATTAGGATGGGTGATAAGACGGTCAGTAACAGTTGCGATCGCGCGAGCTACTGGCAGTGCATCCCCAGCATAGCCACCAATGGCGGCTCCCACACCTGTTGGCACAATCATCATGGTGGTGTGAGGGCGGGAGTTTTGAAAGGTAGTCATGGCTTAATTGGATTCACCACTATCACCCACCACTGTCACCACGGCTTCTACCTGGGCAACTGTTTGCTCTGCTATTTGCTCTACAGAAGTAATCGCCCATCGCAACGGTTCACCATAAGAACCTAGCTGGGTCTCAATCTGATTGCGAAGTGCTATGCCACTAGGCTGTAGCTCGACTTCCATAAGGACAAACTTTGTGCTGAGCGGTGTGCTGCACTCCGACATGTTATTTTCCACTCTCAGCATCGATTAAATGCGTGTGTCTTACTACCGTTAACTCTGAAACTGGCCAAACTGAGCTTGATACACCTCGTCTTCTTTTTCGGTTTCTAGCTTAATGTCGGACGTTGGATAAGCCACGCACAGTAGGGCATAGCCTTGATCTTGGAGTTCTTGACTCACCCCCATGCCGTCTTCTTGAGATACGCTACCCTCGACAATCAACGCGGCGCATGTGGTGCAAACTCCAGCACTGCATGAGGTCGGCAGATCTAGACCCTGAGCTTGGGCGGCAGTCAAAATAGTTTCTTGTTCATCAACAGGGATAGTATGAACGGTGCCTTGATGTTGAATTTCGACGGAGTAGGTTGCCATTGGACAGATGATTAAACAAAAAATTAAAAAGAGTATTGAAGGTTTAGCTTAGGACAGACCCTGCTTTAAAGCTTAGCTAAGTTCTAACCTTGAGATTTTTCTTTGAAAACACGCTCAAATTCCTCAAGCAAATCATCCATTTCCTCTAGGGCCTGATTAACATCAATACGCAACGTCCCCAGATTAGGCTGCTCTAGCAACTGCACTAAAGAACTTCGTTTTGCCCTAATTTGTTCAATTTGAGTCTTAATCGTTTCTGGAGGCATAGTTTCAGTTTTCTCTCACCGTCTACAGATTACAGAATAAGCAACTTTGGGTGATCAATGCTACGGGGTACTCGGTTCACAGCGGTATATATCGAACGCCTGACATGGCCTAATTTTCTGCTTTGAATGGAATGATGCCGCTGCAGTGTCCTAAAGCATTAGGATTTACGCTTTAGTCAAAGTTTAAAGTCAAATCCCTTTACTATGGATTAACGACTCACCACTTATCGTTCTTTTTCCTCTTCTGCATATGCTACGCAAAATTCCCCTAGGTGGTGTTTTACTATCAGTTGGTTCGATTTTAACTATTGTTGGCTTTGTCGCTTACTTCAGGGATATGGCCACCTTGAATCTGGCAGGATTTTTCTATGGAATTCCCATTTTGTTGGGCGGCGCGGCACTGCGAGCGGCTGAGCTAGAACCAGTACCTTACAGCGAGGAAGCCAGTGATACGGTCATTGCGTTAAGAGAGAAGACAGCTACTCAAACTCAAAATCAGGTACGTAATGATGTAACTCGCTATCGGTATGGTCAAGACGCTCATTTAGACATTGCGCTGGAGCGTTTAGGTCTTAGCCCTAATGATAAACAGCGGCCCGTTCTAAGCGGTTTACGCGAAGAGCTGCGGGATGGCACCTATGCTCTGGTTCTAGAATTTGACTCTCCCTACATGCCCTTAGAAACCTGGCATGAAAAACACGACAAAATTGAAACGTTTTTTGGCCCTAACATTCGGGCTGAGATCGGTGCGCTGCCTGATGATCAAGTAGAACTAGCCTTGATTACGACCCCATAGAGCACGCAAGCAGCGAATAGAGCAGATGGCGACAGTTGCCGTTGTTGGAGCAGGCATAGCCGGACTAACCTGTGGTCTAGCCTTAAAGGCTGATGGTCATCAAGT
>JBCDFI010000618.1:0-2639 GCA_039178155.1 Cyanobacteria bacterium P01_H01_bin.105 | reverse complement strand
ATTTTATCTAAAGTATTGCAGGGGTTACGTCAGGCTAGCCCCCAAGCTGAGATTTTGATCGTAGAAGGTGTTTGCTCTAAGCTTTCTTTGGCAGAAATTGCGAGTAAAAATGGCCTTTATGACATCTTAGGTGAAGGCATGATTCTACTTGATGCGGATACATTACCCTGCGTTGCGTATCCTAACCGCTCACCCGCGCCTATCCGTTATTCAGAGATGTGGGCCCCGAAGTTACTTCAGGAAGTAGACTGTCGTATTTCAGTCAGCGCCTTTAAGATCACCAGCCTCAAAGAACACCCCTTGGTATCGGCTACCCTAAAAAACCTGTATGGTCTGTTTCCAAGGGAACGCTACAAGGCCCGAAGCGTTAATTCTAGAGGGCAGCTACATCGACCCTCGGTACCGCAAATCCTACAGGATGTTTACGGTACCATTGGTTACCTATTTAATGGCGGTGTAGCTGACTGTAGTCAGAAGTTTATTAGCAAGGATTGGCGACCGGATGTCGGTCAGGGTTTTGATTTGGGTTACGTGGTTTGGGGTGACAGTCTGCTGACGGTGGATCGCCATGCCTGCCAGATTGCCCAAGAGCCTATCGCTAACTATTTAGAACCGATTGAAAAACTTGACCAGATGATTCAACGCTGATGCTTACGTCCTGGTAGCGGTAGGTTCATCATGGTGTGAAAATCTTCTTGTACTTTGTGGGTCAGTCGTTTGGAAATTTGCCGCACAATTTGATTCAAAAGCTTATCGCCGGACGTCTTCACCAGAGACTGGGGCAGTGCTTGGATAAATTTTGGCATACGTACTTTAGTCTGCAGATTTAGCTCCCACTCCACATGGGTGGCCTGCCCCACTGGCAGATCTATTTGCTGCTTTTCAGCTAAGGACATTGCAGCTCGAAAATCTACATCGTATCCTTCGGGCTCATGTCCCGGTACAGGGATTGTTTCAATCCGATAAACGCCTTGATTCTGGGGGAGCAGATGTAAGCCAATCTTAGGTTGAACTTGAAAGTTCAGGCTACCAAAGCGACCGAGAGAAATAGCATAGCCGTTATGGCCAATGGGCTTGACATCCATCGGTTTGGCACATCGACTAAACCAGCCCTGGTGAGAGTCTAAATAGTCAGCAACGGTGTTGACATCGGCATACATCTCCATGTTGCCAACGTAATATCCTTCAAAAATCATCGTGTCGGATGCATGCAAATTTTCACTGTTGCTTAATGTATGCCCCTCAGCAGCCAGACTGGGCGACGTCTGCGAAGCGCTAGAAAATCCTGAGTGAGAATGCTGCGTAGAAGACACGTGCATAAAGTCAAAGATGCTAAAAACAACCTACAGATGAACTGTCAAACTGTGCGGAATGCTGATTAACCAGTAATCAGATAATAGCTTTAAGCTATTTCCAAGATGGAAAAGTACATTGACCGCTACTCCTTTAGGTTACTGAGTTAAAAAAACAAGCAACCATCGTTAAATCACGGATATGGACTTAAGGATGGAGATCACGCTTAGAAACTGTAGGCTTCCCATTCAAGCTTTACCATTGTTCATTAAGTTTAGTCGATTTTTCCAGGACCACAATTTTTTCGACAAGTACTTAAGAATTTTCAATGATACGGACACTTATGTGAGCTTGGGATAAACAGTCAGACATTTTGAATACTGTGTAGTAATAACAGAGCCCATGTATCCATGGTGCAGTCAACGTTACAGTTTGATATTTTGATAGTGCTGGGATATCACTACAGGCATAAAAAACTATGAAGGTACTGGTCGTTGGGGCAACTGGACAAACTGGACGACAGATCACTGATCAGCTCAGTGCCGAGGGTGCCGGGTTTGATGTCAAGGCTATGGTGCGGGATCGCTCAAAGGCCGATTTTTCGCAGGCTGTTGAGATCGTTGTCGGAGATGTATTAAAACCAGAAACGCTGGGACCTGCGATCGCAGGCTGTGATGCCGTCATTTGTGCAACGGGTGCAGCCCCTAGCTTTGATATGACGGGACCGTATCAAGTAGATTTTGTCGGAACTAAGAATCTGGTAGAGGCGACTAAGGCCGCTGGGGTGCGACGGTTCGTGATTGTGTCTTCGCTATGCGTGTCTAAGTTTTTTCATCCGCTAAATTTGTTTTGGTTAGTGCTCTATTGGAAGAAGCAGGCAGAAGAGTACATTGCCAAAAGTGGCCTGACTTACACTATCGTGCGACCTGGAGGATTACGTAGTGAGGATAGTGGAGAGGCAATTGTGATGGCAGGAGCAGATACGCTGTTTGATGGAGGAATTGCACGAGCTAAAGTAGCACAGGTGTGTATTGCAGCGCTGGAGGAATCTGCGGCTGAAAATAAGATTGTGGAGGTTGTGACTAGCTCAGAGGCTACAGAGCAGGGGTTTAGCGAGCTATTTGCAAGGGTAGAATAATCCCGTAATCCCGAAATTTGTAATCCCAAAGTTTGAAGAGGCTTTCTAAAAAACGCCTCAACAGATTTACAAAATAGGCTTAGAAGAACCAGCCATAGCTGTGTAGACCTTTGCCGAGCAAGTTCACGCCTAAATAGCAGACCCAAACGACTACAAACCCGGTGGCAGCGATAAAGGCGGGTTTGCGACCTTGCCAGCCTTTGGTGAT
>JBCDFI010000617.1:0-2676 GCA_039178155.1 Cyanobacteria bacterium P01_H01_bin.105 | reverse complement strand
GAGATTAGGCACAGTAGTGGCAATTTCACTGAATTAGGTTCGCATCATAGCTGAGGTTTGCGATCTCAATAGTAGCCATCGTCACACAACGGAAGATAATCACACCCGCTGTACCAACAATAGTGCCCGTCCAAAATCAACACACTTATCTATCCAAAACATCCCATGACTATGTGTTCTTCGATGCTACTGTGATCGACCAACGACATTGATTGTCAAGTCAGTTCTGCGTTTTACAGAAAAGTCTCAAACCAGCCACATTGTTTTCATCACCTTATCCATGTGATTACTTATCTGATTACTCATCACAGACAGATAAATCTCCATCAGACCGGCACAGGCCTAACGCTAGCATTGAATTCCACAAACTCGGACAGTAGTAAATATGCGATGGCCGGGGTCGCATGTAGCATTTAAGGTAGTACAGATAATTATCCGGAATGTTCTCTGGTAAAGGCGCAAGGTGTTCTATCGAGCCTACTATTTCAGTAGTCCAAGTACCCGTATTCAGCAATACCGGATAAAAAAGATGGACGGTACTGGGCTCGAACCAGTGACATCCTGCTTGTAAGGCAGGCGCTCTACCAACTGAGCTAACCGTCCATGGGCTGTGCAATAGGCTTTGCACCGGAATAAATCGTAACAGATGACAGCGACGAAAGGCGATCTTTTTAAAAGAAATCGGCATTCGCTGATTTCCGGGACGCAATAAGCCGCGAAATGCAGACAGTCACTAAATATCAGCAGCGATAGACGGGGATAGGCCTTACATCATCAGCGGCAGGCAATATAATTCATTGGTATTGTCAAACCGGCTCCCCTCAGTACTTCCCATGAGCGCAAACCTTCAGTCCAAGACTCTTAAGGCCCTACAACATCTTATAGACGTCATCGCCCAGCTGCGTCATCCCGAAGACGGCTGTCCGTGGGATTTGGCCCAGACGCCTGAAACTCTGACTCCCTATGTACTCGAAGAAGCCTATGAGGTGGTCGATGCCATTCAGCAGGGGGATCGTAACCATATTGCGGAGGAGCTAGGGGATTTACTCCTGCAGGTGGTATTACAGTCGCAGATTTTTAGTGAGCTGGGTGCATTCGACATAGGGGACGTCGCCCAGGGAATTGCCGAAAAGTTAATTCGGCGTCACCCCCATGTGTTTGGCGATGACTCAGCTACTACCCCTGAGGAAGTGCATGTTAGTTGGGAGGCCATCAAAGCAGCTGAAAAGGGAGAGGCCGCCGATCATACCCTGACGTCTAAGCTGGCTCGCTATGGCCGGACACTACCCCCCATGGCAGCCACGATGAAAATCTCTAAAAAAGCAGCTAAAGCAGGGTTTGAGTGGAACACCCTAGACGGTGTGTGGGAAAAAGTGGACGAGGAGCTAGGGGAGTTTCGCCATGCGTTAGCCCACGAAAGTGCTGAAAACCAGGCGGCTGAGTTTGGCGACGTGCTATTCAGTTTGATGCAAGTGGCCCGCTGGTGCGATATTGACCCAGTGGCGGCTCTACAAGGAACAAATCGTCGTTTTGTAAAACGATTTGGACTACTAGAACAGGCAGCTGATAAGCCATTGGATAATCATAGTATTGAGGAGCTAGAGGCTCTCTGGCAGCGGGCAAAGCAGGCAATTGCCCAAGGGCAAGGAAAAATGAACCTGTAGGCGTATCTCCCTATGGGTGTTCTAGGATATCCTCAATTCTGTAGGTTAATTTAGTGCATCGGTTTAGCGCATCGGTGACGGTTAAGTGTGCTGAACGCTTTATTCTAGATAACCTAGATAAAGTGAAACCCATTCCACCAAACCCATGTCTGTATCTTCGGCTGCTGTTGAAAATTCTTTGGTTGCGATCGCAGCCAACACCCGTCAAGCAGCCCGTACCCTAGCCAGCCTTTCCACACAGCAAAAAAATGAGGCCATTGAGGCGATTGCCCAAGCCCTAGAAGCTGCAGCGGCTGAGATTACCGCTGCCAATGAAGAAGACCTAAAAGCAGCCCTAGCGGATAACCTGGCGAAACCTCTCTACGGCAGACTGAAGCTCGATACCGTCAAGCTGCAGGGAGCAATCACCGGGGTACGAGATGTGGCCAAATTACCCGATCCGACGGGTTCAGTCCAAATCCATCGCGAGTTAGACAACGGTCTAGTACTCAAACGGATTGCCTGCCCGCTGGGTGTTCTAGGCATTATCTTTGAGTCTCGACCCGATGCGGTAATGCAGATTTCTACCCTGGCCGTAAAGTCTGGCAATGGCGTCATTCTCAAGGGCGGCAGAGAAGCGGTGCGCTCCTGTCAGGCGCTGGTAAAAGCAATTCGTCAGGGATTGACCAACGCAGGGCTAGACCCCAATGCCGTGCAGTTACTGACCACACGAGAGGAAACACGGGCTCTGCTTGAACTAGACAGCTATGTGGATTTGATTATTCCTCGGGGATCTAATGCCTTTGTGCGATTTGTTCAGGAAAATACCCGCATTCCGGTCTTAGGCCATGCTGATGGCATTTGCCACCTATATGTAGATGCCGCAGCCGATCTGGACCAGACTACAAAAATTGCCGTTGATGCCAAGGTAGGGTATCCATCGGCCTGTAATGCGATCGAAACTCTACTGGTTCACAAAGCGATTGCTGCTCAGGCGCTGCCCGTTTTAGCTGAGGCCCTGCAGCAAGAAGGT
>JBCDFI010000616.1:0-2690 GCA_039178155.1 Cyanobacteria bacterium P01_H01_bin.105 | reverse complement strand
CCGCCGGATGGCCCACCGGCCGGTACATATTTCTCTCGACGAAAGGCGACTAGTCCATCTCCACCATCGCCCCCATAAACGTCGACTTCGGCCTGATCGATAAATTGCATAGGGGTGCTGATAAAGGATGAAACGGTTGGAGATAATAAGAAATAGGCCGTGCAAAATGGGAAGTGATGGAAATTTGCCCTACCGCAGCCTCGCTATTTCCAATTGTATCTGCTCAGTTAGAGCTTCATCCTGTCGATGGGTAACGGTGATGGAATTAAATAGCTGCACCGTGAGGCCACTGTCTTCGACGATTTCTTGAGCATCGTTACAGTAGTTAACTAGCAGACGCCGCACCTGCGATCGCACAGTCCGAGGCAATTTTGTGAGCGCATTGGCACTCAGGCAGCGCAAATCGTAACGGGTCACATCTTCCTTGGCAATGGTCATCAGATCGCTAATATCGCCATAGACTTGAGGTCGTACCTCTTCAATCGCCAGTACGGCAGCGGCATAATTGCTAATTTCTTGTTCAGTAAAGCTCTGGGCGTAGCCACGTTGCCAAAGTGTGGATAGGGCAAGGGTACCGGTAATAAGGCTAACGCTGGCTCCCATTATCCAACGTCTATAAAGAGGGCTGTCGTTCCTGGAGTGACGAGGAAGAAGCATCATGGCAATACCTAGCAAAATCTGACACGTCTGAGTGAGAAAAACAGGGATATTGCATGGTAAATCCTTAGAGCGGCTTAAAGCAATGGGCCAGTTCGATGACTTTGGTATGCAATGTTACCGTTTCCGGTGCGCCCTGTTTAAGGGAATATTCAAGTAATAGCAAAAGTTTCAGGGCATTTTGCAATTGTAACGATGAGACATCACGAGTCTCTTTCTGTAAAAAATAGATCCGTTTCGGGTTGCCAACGTCAGCGGCCTGGGCAATCACACGGGTATCCCGTTCGCCGGATTCGGTCATCAGCTTGACCCATAGCCATGTGCGAAACTGCCCTACCAGGGTGGCCACGATCCGAAGCGCAGGCTCGTTGCGTTCTAGCAGTTCAGTAATCAAGGTGAGGGCACGGTCGGTTTGGCCCTGTCGCAGGGCAGCGGCCAGCTGCAGACTGCTTTGGGTGCTAGTGGCGACCAGAGCATGCACCGCTTCGGGGGGAAGGGCCTTAGGCTGGGTCCAGTAGGTTTTTAGTTTTTCAAGTTCGTTATATAAACGGCGGGTGTCGGCCCCAATGGCTTGTCCCAACAGAGCGGCGGCCTTTGGAGTCAGCTGCAGCCCGACATCTTTGGCGACTTGATACACCTGATGTTCAATCTGCTCTATTTTCCAGGGGGGAATGGTATCAAACTCACGGATATCGGCGTGTTTTTTGATCAGTTTGGTGGATTTTAGCCGTCCGTCCGGTTTGTTGCTACTGGTCAGTAACAGGATGGCACTGTCCGGAATAATGGGCAGCGTGCGTTCTAGCTCAGTCAGCAGAGCAGCCGAACAGCGCTGACAAACGGGAGTATCCACTAGCCATACCACCCGTTTACCCATACCAAAGGGTGGGGTCATCGCTTGATTTAGCCCCCGGATCACGGCATCTGACTGTTCAGGAGGAATTTTTTCGTAGTTAAAGCTAGCCCAGTCGGCATGGAGGTTGCGATCGCACAGGGCGCGTACCGCTTTTTTCATCCGAAACTCATCGGCTCCCCAAAAAAAGTAAACCGGCATGGTTAACCGCTTAAGAGCGCTTCTACAAATTCGTAGCTGGAGAACGGTCGCAGGTCTTCGATCCCTTCACCCGCACCGATAAATCGGATTGGCAGCCCCAGCTGCTGCACCACCGCCAACGCCACACCGCCCTTGGCGGTACCGTCCAACTTAGTCAGCACCACTCCGCTCAGGTTGGCTGCCTCTGAAAATACCTGGGCTTGCCGTACTCCGTTCTGCCCCAGGGTGGAATCCAACACCAGCAGAGCTTCTACCTGGGCATCAGGGGCTTTTTTATCGATGATGCGCCGCACCTTAGTCAGCTCATCCATCAGGTTTTTCTTATTTTGTAAGCGACCGGCGGTATCCACTAGCAGCAGCTCCGTATTGCGAGCCTTGGCAGCTGCGATCGCATCAAATACAACCGAAGCAGGGTCTGTATTTTGACCTGGGTTAGAAATCACCTCCACTCCGCTGCGAGCCCCCCATACTTTTACCTGTTCCACAGCAGCAGCGCGGAAGGTATCAGCCGCCGCAATCAAACAGTTATAGCCAGACTTTTTAGCAATATGAGTGAGCTTACCGATGGTAGTCGTTTTACCTGCGCCGTTTACCCCCACCATCAACCAAATATTGAGCTGTTCACTTTCAGGCACAAATAGCAGGTTGTGGTCCCCGTCTAGCGGACTATCCAACATTTGCCTGAGCAGATTCTTGAGGTAGCGAATAGCCGCATCCGGAGGCAGCGTTTCCTCTCGCATTCGAGCCTGGAGTGATTCAATAATCTTGTCGGTGGCTTCTACCCCAACATCGGCCTGTAGCAACAGCGCCTCAATTTCATAGATAGCATCTTCATTGAGTGGCCCCTGGCCTACCACCGCCTTGAGCTGATTGACTAGCCCCCGTCGGGTTTTGCCTAGGCCCTGACGCAGCTGATTGAGCCAGGTAATTTCTTCGAGAGAGATATCATCTGGACGCCGCCCTTGAGAAGCAAGCACCTCTG
>JBCDFI010000615.1:0-2694 GCA_039178155.1 Cyanobacteria bacterium P01_H01_bin.105 | reverse complement strand
TCAGCTGGTTTGTCAGGTCTTCTGCATAGTAGAAGGGAGTATTTTGGGCCGTAATTAATACTCCAGCTGACATGCTCAGCTCGCCCTGCTCTTTACCAGAAGGCAAGTCATTAGCATGATAACGGTGAATCTCCTTTGGAGTGTAGGGCTCGCTGATACTTGAGAGGTTTTGTAGGCGTTGCTCGAATAGTTCACATAGAGTTTCAGTGACCTCAAGTGCCTTATCCGCTGGAACGACTAGCAGAACATCGTCTCCGCCAATAGCTATTATTTCAAAGGGATATAGCCAAATCTCTGACTTTATTCGTCGACTAGAGCTAGCATCTGGCTTATATCGTCGCGGCTTTAAATGCTCATACAAAGCAAGATAGACAGACTGTGTCGTTGCTGCAAAGACATCTTGACTAAAGTTTTGATATATCTGGGGAGATTTTATTTTGCGGCGAATATAGCCACCCATATTATTGCCATCTGCATAGATGAAGGCTACATCCCCAGATGGTAATGGTCCATTAAACCTTTTTGCATCTGCAACTTCTCTCAGAGAGCGAGCTTCCTCAACCTCTTCTTCCTGTTTGTTTGTTGGATAGTAAGACTTTGCCAGCCCTTCATCTTTCAGATAATTTTCAAATCGTTTAATCCAGCTTTCATTAACTCGATCATAATATTTTTTACCACTCACCACCGATGGCCATTTCAGCTGAGAATCCAGCCACCATTGAGGTACCTGTCTATTTCTAAACTCTCGCTTGGTAACCTGTCCCATCAGACGTTTCCGGGCAGACGGCTCTGAAAAATGAGGTTCACCTGGCAAACCGGAATTGGGGTCATCTGGTTTACTGACTGCTCGAAACACAGCCGACCGATGTTCACTCTGATCCCGTTGGAGGTAGGGGTGGGTCTCAAACATGGGCGGATAACAACGAGCAGAACGGGGCGAATCGCTGGCAGGCGGATGACCGTTGCGACGTTGCTCAAAATCAATGGCCAGCTGCCGTACTAGCTCACTAAAACTTTTTTGTTGTTCGAAGCGTTCCTCGATATCCTTAGATGTTGAACTACTATTACCCGATAACCCCAGAAGTTGAGGTACCAGTGAATGTTCTTGGTTATCTAAATACCAGTCTAGCCAGCGCACGTGGGAAATGTTTTCAGGGAGTAACCCTAGACGAGTTTCTATGGTCCTAAATTTACGACCTACTGCACAGGAATTAGCCGTCAGCGTTTCTGTGGTGTAGCGTTTCTCAATAGCATTGGCCAAAGGGTCTACAAAAGCAGCTGGACAGAAGGCTAGAATATTACCGCCGGTAGAGTAAACGATCAGCTGTGGGATGAGTGCACCGGATAGGCCAGGAAATTCCTTATCTAGCCAATCTTCACGAATGACTTTGCTGCCATAATCTGATGGTCCGTTATTATCTTGATCCTTATGAAAAAAGGCTGGCAGATCTACAAGGTTGATCCGGTCTAGCAGACCTGATGCACCCCGAATTTCCTGGAGATCTGCGGACTCAAAGACATAGCCTTTAACCTTAGTGACGCCACCGTACACTAAACCAATTTTCCCCTGCCATAGGTCTGGGCATCGCTCCTGAGACCCTTTTATAAAGGTTTCTAGATCACCTGTAGTCTTAGGTACTACAAAGCCATCTCCCAGCAACGTATCTGCTTGCTCCAAGAGCTGTAAAAACTGACTATCCTTTGGCAAATTATTTGTGACTAAAGCCTGGTGGATTGCGGCTAGCTCAGCTTTGGGACGCTGTGGTTCAAGATCCTTTCCCCACAGTAGACACCATGCGATCGCAATCTGGCTAGAACTAGGCATAGCAACCTGACCGGAATTAGGCATGACAGGACATTTTCAGAAACGAACATGGAGGCCGATAGCATTAGCCTAGCCGATGGTCAAAACTACGCGCTATCCTAACGTTTTTTCTAACACGATGGGTCAAATCCGCTTTTCTGCATTAAAAGTCAATCTGCAGTGATAAAACTTCGAAGATCGGCTGATTTTTGAGGAGTTAATGGCTTACCTTAGCCTTCATATTCTCTTTTTGTTAGCTCCCTCATGGTCCGCCGTGCAAGTTTTGAATAGGTTTTGGCTGTTTCGTAGGCCAGCTCCATATCATCGGCAATTTCCTGGAGCGAATCTCCCATCTCTCGTCGGGCTAAAATCGTGGCCCAGGTTTCGGCGGTGTCGATGGCGCGTCGTCCGCCCTGACGCTTTTTGGTAGAGAGAAATATTTCGGTGAGTTCGTCCATGCGCTCGGCCAGTAGTCGCTGCTGGGTGGGGACCTGGGGGACTGTCTGAGATGTATGCCAGCCCAGCTGGGTTTCGCCCAGGCCAAAGGTAGTTTTGTGACCCGTCCCGCAATAGGGAGCGAGCTGAGTCAGAGCGTAGAATAGGGCGACAAAGGGTTTTTCTGTGATGCCGCGTCGGTCGATGGCGTAGGTGACGGCTCCGGTAAAGCCGGTGACGGAGCCCTGTTTACCGGCGGCGACCTTGGCTGTGGACATGTGGTGCTGGGTGATGATCACATAGGTGTCGACCCAATCGAGGAAGTCGTCTTGGCTAACGGGCTTCTTTGAAAAATGGTTCCAGCGGCGGAGGTAGCTGTGGAATACGTTAGTGGGCCAGGGTAGGGGAAGGTGGTGACCCTTACGGCGAAAGCTGGTGGGACTGTGAAAACTGAG
>JBCDFI010000614.1:0-2711 GCA_039178155.1 Cyanobacteria bacterium P01_H01_bin.105 | reverse complement strand
ACTGGGTCATCAAAAAACGCCTTTACTCTGAGATAACGGCGTAGTCCAGCCGCGCTGGCATCTTCACAGGTTGCTGCCAAAAAATCCTCTGGTAAGGTGTTGCTGACCTTGAACCAAGCCGCCAGCAGAATTCCTTCGATATCGTCCGAAGGGGATTGATCCATCAAGGATTCCAGTCTTTCTAAAATTTCAATAATGGGAATAAGTTGAGCGTTATCAACCATTGTCTTAGCTTTGTATAATGACAATGATTATCATTATCACATTCTTGCCTGTCAGTGATCAGTGCTCTGGCATCAGCGCTATAACAACAGTCTGCATTAGCTTCGGTCTGACCAAAGTGGCGTTGATGGGATAGGAGCGCGGAAGAGCTGGCAAAGAGGATACATCAGGAACTAGCAGCCTGGTTCTTATCACCTCTCAACTGGACAAGAAAAGTGAAAATGATTATCATTCTCGTGTATTCTTAACATCAAGGTAAACCAGTGTGAGCCAACCCCAAACGGATCTGTCCTATGATGTTGTGATTGTCGGTGCGGGAGCTGCTGGCATCGGCTGTGGCGTTGTACTCAAAGAGCTGGGGCTGGAGCGCTTTACGATTTTAGACCGACACCAGGTGGGAGCTTCCTTTAGCCGCTGGCCTAAGGAGATGAACTTCATCACGCCGTCATTTCCCAGCCATGGCTTTGGACTGCTCGACCTGAATGCGGTGACCTTGAAAACTTCGCCTGCGATCGCATTCCATCGCGAACATATCAGCGGCCAACAGTATGCATTGTACTTACAAACGGTTGCCGATCACTTTGAGCTACCGATTCAAACCGAGGTAGAGGTGCAAAGCGTTACACATTTGCCCCAGGGGGGCTTTACCCTGCACACTAGCAGCGGCGAAGTGTCCACCCAGTTTGTGATTTGGGCGGCTGGAGAATATCAATACCCCAAGCTTAATCTCTTTCCAGGGGCAGAGCATTGTATTCACAATAGTCAGATTCAGTCGTGGACCGATTTGGAGGGGGATGAATTCATTATTATCGGCGGCTACGAAAGCGGTATGGATGCAGCGGCCAATTTGGTGGCATTAGGAAAGAAAGTCGGCGTACTCGATCGCACCGGGGCCTGGGCAAATCCTGACACCGATCCCAGTATCTCCCTATCGCCCTACACCCTGCAGCGTCTGGAATTTGTCTATCGTACTGGTCGCCTGGACATGGTAGGGAACGCGCCCATTGAAGAAGTCAAACCCATCTCCGGCGGCTACGCGATCTACAGCGAATACCAGAAGTGGATGACGGCCCATCCCCCGATTCTCTGTACCGGTTTTGACACCAGCTTGAAACAGATTTCCCCACTGTTCGACTGGTCCAAAGGCTATGCAGCGCTTACGGAAAATGACGAATCTACCCTCACCCCAGGTCTCTTTGTGAGTGGTCCGTCCGTCCGCCATGGCAACCTGATTTTTTGTTTTATTTATAAGTTTCGCCAGCGGTTTGCCGTCATCGCCAATGCGATCGCCCAGCGTCTCGACATTGACCCTGCTCCCCTTGAAGCCTATCGTCAGGCCGGACTCTTTCTCGACGATCTCTCCTGCTGCGACAACGACTGCATTTGTTAAACCACGTCCCAACCCGTAGCTTTCCCCACCGGAAAATCTCTAGTTCTGGACGTGGCCAAGGTTTAGTGAGGTTCAGAATGCCCACGGCTCCCCCCACCCAACGCACCATTGTTCTCATCGGTAAAGAAAGTACTGGCAAATCTGCCCTGGCGGCAGCCCTTACCGGCCAATGCCCTACCAGTACCAACATTCAGGGTTCAACGATTAGTTGCGATCGCTACCGGTTAGGCAACAATCTCTTGATCGATACCCCAGGCATTCTCTTTCGTTCCGACACCGTTACCACCCGAGCAGCCCTGGTTCAACTCCATACCCATGACACCATTGTTTTGTTGGTCAAAGCCACCCATATCGATGATGACCTGGCAGATTTGCTGCCGTTAGTGGCCGGGAAACAAGGGGTGGTTGTGGTCACCTTTTGGGATAAGGTCATGCCCTCTGAGTTTACCCAGCAGGTGCTGAGCCGTTGGGAACAAACTGCCCAGACGCGTTTTATTCCGGTGGATGCTCGCTATTTAGGTTCGGATCAATGCCAACAGATTTTAGGAGCACTCCAGACGCCGACCATTTTTCCCAAACAGTGGCACCCGATTTCGGCTGGCTGGCGAATTGAACCTGCACCCACCTGGCTCGAACATCGGCGCTGGGGCTGGTTGTTGGCGGTGCTCCTGTTGTTATTGCCTGCCGTCCTTGCCGTTGGTGTGGCCAATGGGGTGGCGGGGGTGCTAGATCCTCTTGTACAAGCTGGATTAACTCCTCTGGTTACGATCTTGTCTCAGACGCCGCTGCGAGAGATTTTGATTGGCCGCTATGGCCTAATCACCATGGGGCCGCTGTTGTTTGTCTGGGCGGTGCCGACGGTGATTCTGTACGCCCTGTTTTTAGGCGCATATAAGGCTAGCGGGTTAGTAGAACGTATGACCGTGGCACTGCACCCGCTCCTGAGACCGTTTGGCCTATCCGGGCGAGATTTGGTGCGAGTGATTATGGGGTTTGGCTGCAATGTGCCCGCCGTGATCAGTACTCGGGCTTGCTCTAGCTGTTCTCGGCAGACCTGTGTAAGTGCGATCGCATTTGGTGCGGCCTGTTCCTACCAGTT
>JBCDFI010000613.1:0-2731 GCA_039178155.1 Cyanobacteria bacterium P01_H01_bin.105 | reverse complement strand
GCTTGTAATTATTTCAGCATTTTTAGTGATTGCGATCGCAATTCTCTCAGTGCAAAATGCCGCTCCTGTCTCGCTGCAGTTTTTGGCATTTCGTTCGGTGGCGTTACCTTTTGGCCTATGGCTAGGGTTTGGTTTGGCAGCCGGTATGGTGGGTACAGCCAGTTTTCTGACTGTGTTTGCGAGTAAGCGACGCTAGGCGCGCAATGACCGTTATCGCTTGGAATTGTAGGAAGAGTTCAAGTAAAGATGGCTCCGCCCATGAGTTTGGTATAGCGACGATTGAGTTCTTTTTTAATTAGTGGCCACTGCTCAAGGCTAGAGTCCTGTTGAATTAGCTGTTCTGCTGCTTTACGAGCTAATTCTAAAACCTCTTGATCGTTCACTAAGCTAGCCAGGGCAAAGTCAGGGAGACCTGATTGCCGTTTGCCTAGCACTTCGCCGGGGCCTCGAAAGCGTAAATCCATTTCGGCAATAAAAAAGCCATCTTGAGACTGTTCTAGAACGCGTAGCCGTTGCATAGCCGTCTCGCTTTTGCTACTGCTCATCAACAGACAATAAGACTGATCGGCACCCCGACCAACTCTCCCCCTCAGCTGATGGAGCTGGGATAGGCCAAACCGTTCAGCATGTTCAATCAGCATGACGCTGGCATTGGGGACATCTACACCGACTTCTACAACGGTGGTGGAGACTAAAATTTGGGTATGTCGGTCACGGAATTGAGTAATAGCCACATCCTTATCAGCTGAACTCAGACGACCATGGAGCAAGCCCACCTTAAACTCCGGGAAGACAACCTCACTTAAACGCTGATGCTCTTCGATGGCAGAACGCAAGTCTAGCTTTTCAGATTCCTCTACCAGGGGCAGTACGATATAGACCTGTCTGCTCTGGGCAATTTCTCGGCGAATCAGGTCGTAAGCATGGTTGCGCTCTCGGCCAGCCAACAGTGTTGTTTGAATCGGTTTACGTCCGGGCGGTAATTCGTCAATTTGACTTACATCGAGATCCCCATGGAGTGTCAAGGCCAGGGTCCGAGGTATGGGGGTGGCTGTTAAGGTCAGCACATGAGGATTTTCACCCTTTTGTTGAAGTCTGGCCCGTTGGGCAACACCAAATCGATGCTGTTCATCAATGGTGACAAGACCCAAACGGTGAAATTTAACCGGATCTTCGATCAGAGCGTGGGTGCCTACTAAAATGGGCAGCTCTCCAGTGGCTAATTGTGAATGAATCTCTCGGCGTTTACCTACTTTTGTTGAGCCCGTTAGCAGTTCTACAGGCAAGTGCAGTAGATTAAACCATTCCACTAGTTTGCGATAGTGCTGTTCGGCAAGCACTTCAGTAGGAGCCATCAAAGCCGCCTGATATCCTGTCTGAATTGCCGCTAAGCTAGCGACCACGGCGACGACAGTTTTTCCCGAGCCGACGTCTCCCTGTACCAGTCGATTCATGGGTGTGGACTGTTGTAAATCCACCAGAATCTCTTGCACCACCCGAGCCTGAGCCCCGGTTAGGCGAAAGGGCAGCAAATCATAAAACTGGTCGATCAGCTCTCCACTAGAGGCCATGTGAATTTGTGTTTGCGCTTGCTGCTGCTTGCGACGAGACAATAGCCCTAGCTGTAAATAGAAAAACTCATCAAACACTAAGCGACGGCGGGCCACGGCTAGTGCTTCTGCATCGGGTGGGAAATGAATATTGGCAACGGCCACCGGGAGTTGGGTCAGCCCTTGCTGCTCCCTTAGGGCTGTGGGAAATGGATCACGAATTTCTATCGCTGTGGGTAGGGCCGCTACCACCGCTTTACGTACCAGTGGAGCAGGGACGCCTTCGGTGAGCGGATAGACCGGCACGACCCTACCCACGGTCTCGGAGTCGATGGCTTCCTGGGCATCTCCGAGCACCTCTAAGTCTGGGTCATCTAAGGTGATGCCGTATTTCCCTTTTTTAACCAGGCCTGAAGCAGCTAATGTAGCCCCAGCAGGATAGAGTCGCTTCTGCCGCTCTTGCCAACCTCGGTTACGGAAGCGGGCACCAGCAAAGAACCGGCTAATTTTTAGGGTGCCAGTGCCATCATAGAGACTGAGTTCAAAAATAGTGAGTTTCGCATTGCGAGGGCTATTAAAACAATTACAGCGTCTTACCGTGCCTACGATAGTGACTGTGTCACCAGCTTTGAGATCCCGAATTTTGACTTGGCGGGCATAGTCTAGATGATCGCGTGGATAGTAATACAAAACGTCCCGCACGCTATATAGTCCGAGCTTGGCTAGCCGTTCACTGTTTTTTGGGCCTATACCTTTGAGGTAGATGATCGGCTGGTCGAGAGGATGGCCTGAGCGCGGTAGCGGCGGGGGGGTATCAATTAGGGATTTTGTTTTGGTGTGCCGTTGAATGTTGGGTGCGGCCGATTCTTCGGTTACTTTGGGGCTAGATTTGCCGAGCAGCTGACGGCTCTGTTGCAAAAAACGTCGGGTATCGGCTACTAAGTGCTGCCGCTGAGCAAAGCTAAGGGCGCTGTATTTATCAAAATCTTCAGAAAGAGCTCGCCAGCGTTCTTGCTCTAAGGCGGGTAGGCTGCCAGGTACTTGGCGTAAACTGTCGCGTAAAAACTCACTGAACCGTTTTTGATGCCCCTGCAGGTCATTAAATCCAGCCTTAGCTTCGACACTCAGGGCCTTTTGCAGACGGATCCAGTCGGGCTCGGCCATTAGTCCCTAGTCCAGCT
>JBCDFI010000612.1:0-2738 GCA_039178155.1 Cyanobacteria bacterium P01_H01_bin.105 | reverse complement strand
ATTTGCCGACGACGAGCACCTAGAAGCCGAATGGGGTGTCAACCCCACTATTCCTCGGGTGGGTGAGACGATGCAAGTGTATGCTGACCTCAAGTGGCGGGGACAACCCATCAAAGAAGCGGTCGTTGAGGCTATTGTCCTCGATCAAAACTACGTCGGCGATCTACTCGCGAGAAACCAGTTTGTTGTTGACCCAAACTCCAACCAGCGTGATGTATCTGCCAGCATTTTGAAATACTTACGCTTGCTGGAAGAAGATCCAGAGTTTGTCGGACAGCTGACCTTCAAGCCACAGAAAATTCAGCTCAAACATCAGGGTGATGGCACCTATGTCGGAACGTATACTCCTGCTGTACCAGGATTAAAACCAATCTTTATTACAGCTAAGGGAAAAGACCCCGAGCGCGGGACATTAGTAGAGCGCCTATTTTTCCTCAACAAAAATATACGAGATGCTCGCATCGACCTGGATGCATCCACCATCAGCACACAGTTTAATGCCAATGGTTCAGCCATCATCAACTGGCGACCGATAACGGTTAATGGTCTGTTTATTGGTCCTGGCAATGATGCGGCCTTTAACATTAAAGGTGCAGAACGCACTCGTATTGTCGATGATCAACTGGGCGGCTACCAAATCTTGCTCGAAGGCGTTAGACCGGAATCGAAAATTGCTATCGATTACCTGGGAGACGAAATTTATCAAGGGACCCTCTGCCAGTTTGGCAAAACTCAGTTTGGTGATATCGATCTAGATGCCTCAAAAATTCGCACCAAGCTCGACGCCGATGGTAATGCCACCATCAACTGGCGACCTGTGACCAAAAATCGTCGCCGTCCAATCGGCCCTGGCCAAGCAGACTTGATTGAGATTCGCGGACCAGAGAAAACAAAAATTGAGGATAACGGTGATGGTCGTTACACCATGAGGCTATTGGGTGTGAACCCTGACTCTAGAATCTCGGTGCGACTATCCTGTAACGAGGTATATCGTGGTCCCCTCAGCAAGTTTGGGAGCATGTCTAAGCCAACCGTTTGTCGGACCTGGCTCTGTCGATTTAGAGACCGGCTACGGGCTATGCCTGGAAGACTATTGCCTAGTTAGTAATCAATAACCCTGTGCTGAAGCTTTGCTACTAGCAGAGCTTCAGTCGTCTCTCTTTATAGCTAGACAGCGCTTATCTATCGATAATCTTGCCCTAAGTGATGAAAACGAAGCAACTAAAACACAAACCGACTCGACCCGTTTCGCAGCCGCCGATGTTTTCTCTAGCAGGTCGCGATCGCAAAGCCACTGCACCACCTTTTTTCTCAGTTACGTCCGCCTACCCAGTCCAACTGACAGCATCAAACTCTCCTATTATTCAGCGACAAGAAACCACTGAGAAAGCAACTGACCCAGAAGCCTCTCCTAAAAAAGAAGAAAAAGATCCGCTGATCGAAGGGTTAAAAATCACCGGAGCCCAGTTAATCAAGGAGCCCAAATTTAAAGCCTGGTATAAACCTCGACTCAGTCTGCTCAAAAAAAATCTCTGGGAAGAACGCCCCAGCGAAGAGAAAGCAGCTTTGCTAACCTTTGGCGGGGTCAATTTAGGGCTAGCAGGTTTGATATTTGCCCTGAATCCCAATATGCGCAAACTACTGTCTGGTGCCAACATTGGTGCACCACTGGGATGGATACCCTATTCTCCTGTGGAGGGATTTAAGTACAAACTGCCTAAGCCGGGTGAATCACAGTATGGATTTTCGGGAGAGTTTACCTTTAATCCTTATCTAGAGCCATTGCGCGATCGCTATCCTAAATTTCCCCTGTCCGGTGCCAAGTTTGGTCTAGATACAGCCTACACTCCTGACCAAGGCCTGTCAGTGACCGGTGGCAAATTTTCCTTGGATTTTCTTGGCGGTGGTCTCAAAGCTGAGGGTAAGAGCTTTACCGAACTCAGCCCCTATCCAATGGTTATCCCTGGCGCTGATCCATTTACACCACCTGCAACTCTGATGCAGAGCGTACCTGGTATACCGCCGCTACAGACGGGTCCGGGTTTCCAAGTAATGCTATCCGCTGACCTGTACAAGCTGTTCCCACGACTTACCAATCTCTTTTAGCCATCAATCGGCGTAGTACCGAAGCTCTCCTGACTGTTGCCATGAAACGCACCCAAGCCCGCCGATCGTCCACCACCACCTCAAGACAACCTTTTTTCCCGAAAGCCTCTGTGGTGAGCAATTCCCCTGCCTTTTTTCCAGTTGTGCAACCCATGGCAGAACCCGCTCAAATACCTGAGGAAGAGGAGCCTCAGTTACAAATGCAGACCGAAAAAACTACGGTACAAAAACAAACCACGAGGGAGGAAGAGGAAAACGTCGTTCAGACAAGTACTATGCATGGCATGGCTATTCAACGAAAATGTACAGCTTGTGCCAAAGAGCAACAAAAATCGTCAAGGTTGCAAACAAAGCTTACGGTCGGTCAACCTAATGATCACTATGAACAGGAAGCCGATCGTGTGGCCGATCAGGTAGTGTATCGTCTGCAAGCACCCCAATCTAGAGTAGTACAGCCTCAAAGCAGGGTTGAAGCACCGAGTATTACTCCAATGGTCATGCGTCAAGGGCATGGGCAAACGTCTGTCCATTCTCAGACGGCCCAAAAGATTCAGCATACCCGTGGAGGTGGGCAGCCCCTTGATCGCACGACACGCAGCTCCATGGAAAAGGCCTTTGGCACAGATTTTAGT
>JBCDFI010000611.1:0-2754 GCA_039178155.1 Cyanobacteria bacterium P01_H01_bin.105 | reverse complement strand
CCTCGCTTGACCAAGGCGGCGTTATACTCAGACCAGTTACGGAGTTTGTAAGGGCGTTTCATCGGTACCGTGTTTGTGTGGTAACTACACTTTACCGGCTCTTACAGCTCCGTAGCTTCCTGATTCACGCACCAAAGCCGTCTCCAAAATCAATTCGCCAAATACCAGCGGCTACATTCGCTAGCTGTTTCTGGCGAGCCTCAATTTTCTGCTCATTCCAAATATCATAATGTTCTGAAATGGCCCTGGTAATTTGAAAATTACTTTGACCGTAGGCATCCCGTTTAATCGCGTAGTCTCTGTTGCCTAGGTCTCGATTTTGGCTAGTTTCCAAAGGAGTCATATTACCCAGTCGATAAATCAGCCGATTTTGTTTGGCTTCATCAATATGCGCCCATGCATCAGACGGATGTTCTGGGAGAATATGCTCTAAATTGTACAGCGCACTTTCAAAATCAAAATCTTGACCAGAGCGCTGTTTTTCGATTTCAAATAAGATGTGTCGTACAACTTTTTTGTTTCGACTATTGGGCGTGCGCAGTTCTTTTTCTGAAAATGCGCCTTTAAACTGCTGATCGTCTGGATAAACTCTTCGTAGTGCTTCTCTTATCTGCTGATATTGACTATAGGTACAATCAGAGACTTTCTGAGAAATGTCGTTGTATAGTGACTCCTGTTCATGGGTTGGCAAACTGCATATAACGTTGTATCTCAGAGAGATAACAGCTATATCCCTTAAAATGCGTGTGAATGATTGACGGTCCGATTCAAAAAAAGTTTGGTGGCAAGCTAGTAGCATCGCTAAGGGCTGACGCACACCAAACATCAAGAGCTGTTTGAACGCTTTTCTCTCGCTAGGCTCCCACATTGGGTCCTGTGGATCGCGGAGTCCAGAGTAGATAGCAGCACAATATTCCAGATCTCTAATTAGAGAAAATGCAGTCTCACGGGTTGTAATATTACGACGAATAGCTTTAAAGAGATCGGTTTTGCGGACTAATTTATTCCGACTATTCCAAAATATCCGTAAGAATTCTGGAAAACTTTCACTCCCCAGTAAGCCTACGACTTTTTCCCATCGTTCTTCAAGGGACTGCACTTCGACTTCGTGGGTTTCAGCCGTGCTGATTAAAGAAAACAAGTAGTTTTTAAGGAGATCGGTTGCGGATAGACGAACACCTCTTGAATTAAGAGTCTCAAAAACTTTAAAGGCATTCAATTCATCAGTAACTGTGATAACAGTAAAGAATAACTTATCCACTAAGGAATCGATAAATGCTGCAAAGTTTTGACCACTCTCTGGTTCCACCCCAAGTCTGGCTTTGAGGCGTTCTTTGAACCATCCAAATGCCTTTCGGAGTTGATGTTCAGACGCATTGAGGCCTCGGCGCGGAATCTGTTCAAGAGGAACTAGATAGGTCTGATAAAAACGATTATTGTGTCGATTGAGTTCTAGCTTAGAACGGGGCACCAGGCTAACAGGGTCTACATAACCGATATAGCTATTTTGCAGCTGTTGTTTGCGTTGGCTATTTTTGGTGGCATCTAAGTCAGCTGCGACTAAATCATTCAGATAGGCTAGCCCCGCTAAAATCATGATGCTAAGGGTAGTCATCCGCTGCTGCCCATCAATGATGTCAAAATGCTTGCTATCAGATGATTGCAGTACTAGATATCCCATATAGTGAGCGGGTTCACTATCTTGCTCAAATAAGCCAAGAATGTCTTGCCAGAGATCATCCCATTCGTCTTCACTCCAAGAGTAATCTCGCTGAAAGGGTGGCACATGATAGGTGAGCCCATTGCCCAAAAGTTGCCGAAAGGTAGAATTGGTTGTGTTGAAGTTCATCGTTGCCATTATTCATGGTCCAAGGTGATTGTCAATCCCAATTTTTAAGCTGTTTCTAACCAATCAACTACAGATTTTAGCGATCGCACTCCATAATCTGCATGTTCTGACCACATAAACTCTCCTGCGTTGTCAATATAGACCGTTGCTGTTCCGGCTCGCCTTCCCGCCAATAGATCAAACTTATAATCTCCCACCATGACTGCTTCAGTCGGTGCCGACTCCCAGGTGTCTAACAGTGCCAAGATGCCATCGGGTTCTGGCTTGGGCGCATGGCAATCACGACTGAGCACGAGTGTTGGTTCAAAAAAATCCATCAGCCCGCAGGCATTGAGAGTTTCATAGGCAATATCTTTGCCATTGCGAGTAAGAATGCCAATTTGTTTACCCTGAGTGAGCAGTAGTTCTAATAGCTTATGGGCTCCTGGCTGTGCAGTCGCTTTACGCGCCATATCTAGCTCTATCTCGCGCAGCTGTTTGTGTTTATCAGCCGCGATCTCCACTGGTAGCTGGCGTAGTGATTCTAAAATTGGCGCTCCAACGGGAAGTTCTAAGGTGGCTCGGATTGCTTCAAAATCGTGAATGCCTAAGGTCAAGGTGCCATCCATATCAAACACCCAGCAGGTGCGATTGGCTAAGTTCTCACTGCCGGTGAGGTTCATAAAGCTACTAGGTTTAGTCGACGTGCTCAGTGTAACGCGTCAGGATGAAGCAATTATCAAGGTTTTATAGCGGTGCTCAACCGATGGGGAATTGCGGAGCCCATGGTGTGGGCCTAGGATATGGAGTAGATTGTTGTCTCAAGGGGGCCAGTGTCTGAGCAGGTTTACGGACTGTAGTTTAGGACAGTGAGTCTATAGTGATACCGTTGTTGAGGTACTGGGTGAGGACGGAGAGGCAATTTG
>JBCDFI010000610.1:0-2764 GCA_039178155.1 Cyanobacteria bacterium P01_H01_bin.105 | reverse complement strand
TCTATTGGTAGCTTTGGGCGGCTGTATCTGGGTGGTCAAGAGCGCGATATTTTGGCAGCCGCGCGGGCGGTGGAGTCAAAATTGGAGAATGTTCAAGGTCGCGATCGCAACGCCTTACAGCTGGAATAAGGCTTACTCTGAGCTACGGTGAGTCCGCCAAAATCTTGCGGGCCAGCTGTTTTTTCACCAGATTGCCCAAGGTTTTCATCGCCTGATCGATATCCTCTGACCAGGGCACTCCCGTATTTAACCGAAAACAATTTTGATATCCGTTCGAGACAGAAAACATCGGACCAGGGGCAATGCTGATGTGATGTTTAATCGCCTCTTCAAATAGCTCTAGGGCATCAAAACCACCCGCAATTTCAACCCAGAGAATGTGGCCACCGTTGGGGCACGTTACCCGCGTCTCCGCAGGGAAATAATCCAGAATTGCCTGCAGCATGCGGTTCATTTGTTGTTGATAGGCATGACGCAAATGGCGCAGATGACGGTCGTAACCACCATTGGCAAAAAAAGCAGCCACCGCCAGCTGAGGAGCTATAGCCGTCATATGGCTAACGACGACTTTTAGATGTTCTATTTGTTGTTGATATCGCCCTGGAATACACCAGCCCACACGTAACCCAGGAGAAAGAGTTTTGCTCACCGAGGAACAGTAGATCACTCGTCCCTCCGTATCAAACGCTTTGATGGCTTTGGGCCGGTCGCCCTCAAAGTTAAGATCGCCATAGACATCATCTTCAATCAGCGGCACATCATACTGATTGAGCAAATCAACTAGCGCTTTTTTCTTACCATCGTCCATACAGCTACCGATGGGATTGCTAAAATTTGATACCAAAAAACAGGCCGCGACCGATTGGGTTTCCAGCGCAGACTGCAACGCGCTTAAAGAAATGCCATCCCGTGGATGGGTGGGCAGCTCCAGGGCATTTAACCCCAGAGAGTTCATCGCTTCTAGCACGGCGTAGTATGACGGAGACTCAATTACCACGGTATCTCCTGGCTGGGTAACGGTGCGTAAGGCCAGGTAGTACGCTTCGGTAGCTCCTGCTGTGGCGACAATATTATCCGGTGTAATAGAACAGCCTGCATTGAGCATGCGCTTAGCCACCTCTCGGCGCAGGGGTTCACAGCCCGGTACGCTGTTATAGGAATGAATGGCCATCGGATCGGCCCGCATTACCTGCCCCATTAGTCGATTTAGGGTGTTGAGCGGAAAGTGCTGCACTCCAGGTACCGCAGCACCCAGCTGAATGATGCCAGGGGATTGGTCCATACGCAGTAGCCGCAACATCAGCGAAATATCCACGGGGCAAACCTGAGGGGGCGGGGCCGACTGCGATGGCTCAGCTGGTAAGGATAGGGCGGTTGCCTTGACGTAATAGCCTGACTGGGGGCGCGCTGTGATGATGCCGCGATCTTCTAACAGGCGATAGGCTTCGAGCACGGTAGACATGCTAACCGATAGCTGCTGCTTGAGCTTGCGTACCGAGGGTAGACGATCGCCCGGTGCTAGAATACCCTCGCGAATGAGGGACTGAATCCGATCCGCGACCTGCTCATAGAGGGTTTGGTCAGTGGCTGCTGTCAGTGGAGAAAGCGGTGTAGCAAGCTGTTTGGTGGCCATCAGAGATATTTATTTTCCTCATCGAGCAAAGGGCACCCGTACAGTTGAGTGTATAAATGACCAGAACAGTTGGCCTTTGCTTAACTGTACTCATAACAATTTAGCTTAACTGACTCTGTTCTGGTTTGTTTTTTTTAGCGAGAATACAACTATGCACTGCGACAGCAGATTGATGCTTCGCACTTGATGGAGGCGCATTTTTATGAAGTTTCAGCGTACAGTATCTCAGCCTTATATTCTTCTCCATGACGACCAACTATCGTCTACTCGTTCAGCCGAGGTCAGCGGTGTTTGGCAGCGTTTTGTTCATGCGTTGTCTTTAGATGATTTCTGGACATTTCTTGTTAAGTTTGCTACAGGTTCATCGGAGCCGGTGGTTAGAAAGCGGTGCGATCGCACAGGGAATATCTCTTACACCATTTACGATCCGATGAGTCAGCAACAATCCGGTTGGCTATCTGAAGCCGATGCCAGAATGTGGCTTGAGCAACGGTATCATCGATAGGGTCTAATAAAGCCTGATCATGTCTTCTCGTTCCGTTACTACAGTTGTCAGCTGATTAGCCATCAATGGCTGATCCTACTTCTCGCTCTGTTTTACGAGTGAGCAGATAAATTAAAGGGCCAAACGAACCTAGCGCCAGCGTAGCAACAATCCAAGGCCAGGGACTACGACCAGCTGTTTTAGCATCTTGCCATATCCAAACCATAACAAGAACCAAAGCAATCACCAGATCCGCTAGAACTTGACCTTCACCAAAGCTGTGGAATTGGGGCTCAATAACACCCCAATAACCGTGATACCAAAGCGCCAGTCCGCTGAGGACTCCAAATGGAATTAGGGTAAGAATAATCAGGCTACGTTGCATGGATAAACCTCTCTAGTCATATATCGCTTAGTATTGAGCGGGTAGGTTATCTACGCAATTACCTCTCAGGTAATTGAATATATTCTGAGTTGTGGTTAGATCGTTGCATTCATCAGCGATTATATAGCGGTTCCTAGTTGTTTAGAATACAATATGAGGCGTATCTAAAGACTCTTGGAATCTCCCTTAGATGAAGCCTCTTTCCACTGATTTACGTCAGCGCATCATTGCTGTTTATGCCGATGGTGCGATCTCCCAACGC
>JBCDFI010000609.1:0-2778 GCA_039178155.1 Cyanobacteria bacterium P01_H01_bin.105 | reverse complement strand
GCTTATCAGCAGTCTTAGAAAAACGAGCTGCAAAAGTTGATGTTTTGAGACACAATAGAGACTAAAGCAACATACATGTTGTTAAAGTCGCGTGTTTTAGGACACCCCATCGAGGTAACCCATGGTTGTAGCTGCTCCAGGCCTTGCTAACTCTGCTGAAAAGCGCCTTACTCTAACGACGGGCGACCTGGCGGAAAATACTACGGTAATTCGTTCCCTGGACTGGGATCGAGACCGGTTTGATATTGAGTTTGGCTTGCAGAATGGCACTACCTACAACTCCTTTTTGGTGCGTGGGGAAAAGACGGCGCTGATTGATACCTCCCATGCTAAGTTTCGTCAACTCTATATGGATGCGCTGACGGGGCAGATTGACCCGTCAAAGATTGACTACATTGTGATCAGCCACACGGAGCCGGACCACAGCGGCCTGGTGAAAGATGTCTTGGACCTGGCTCCCCAGGCGGTTGTCGTGGGTGCAAAGGTAGCGGTTAAATTTTTAGAAGACTTGGTCCATCAGCCGTTTGAGTCGCAGCTGGTCAAGAGCGGCGATACCCTCGACTTGGGCAATGGTCATGTACTGGAGTTTGTCAGCGCGCCTAATCTTCACTGGCCTGACACCATTTTTACCTACGATCAGAAAACCGACATTCTCTATACCTGTGACGCGTTTGGGGCGCACTACTGCAC
Source organism: Cyanobacteria bacterium P01_H01_bin.105 (assembly GCA_039178155.1). Lineage (GTDB taxonomy): Bacteria > Cyanobacteriota > Cyanobacteriia > Phormidesmidales > Phormidesmidaceae > Leptothoe. The sequence goes on along the minus strand of JBCDFI010000609.1, from coordinate 2,088 downwards.
CGACGATATTTTTGATGAGGATCTCGACGCACTGTCTCCCGATTTTCGTTTTTACTATGAGTGTTTGATGGCTCCCAACGCTCGCTCGGTGATTTCGGCGATGAAGCGGATGGATAAACTGGGGGAGATTAGCACCATTGCGACGGGGCATGGCCCGTTGCTACGCCATAACTTAGAGGAGCTGACCGATCGCTACCGTCGCTGGAGCAATGAGAAAAGCAAGGCTGAAAATCTTGTGGCGATTTTTTATGTGTCGGACTATGGATATTGCGATCGCATCTCCCAGGCCCTAGCCAAAGGCGTCACTAAAACCGGCGTTGCCGTCGAAATGATGGATATGCGTCTGGCCGACCCCCACGATGTCACCGAGCTGGTGGGCCGAGCTAAAGGAATCTTGATGGGCATGCCACCGTCGTCGGGGCAAGGCGCAGAAGAAGTACAAACAGCTCTGAGTGCCGTATTGGCAGCTGTCAATAAAAAGCAAATATTTGGTCTGTTTGAATCCTACGGAGGTGACGACGAACCCATCGACACGCTGCAGAGCAAACTACAGGATTTAAACTTAAAGGTGGCCTTTGACCCTATTCGCGTCAAAGATACGCCATCTGAACAGCTTTATCAGCTGTGTGATGAAACAGGCACTGATTTAGGCCAGGGTCTTGTGAAAAAGAAAAAATTCAAACAGATCCAAGCTCTAGATGTTGATTTGCAAAAGGCTTTAGGACGCATTAGTAGCGGTATTTATATCATTACAGCTGCAAAAGGTGAGATTACCGGTGCGATGCTAGCATCCTGGATTTCTCAAGCCAGCTTTAAACCCTTAGGCTTTACCGTTGCCGTTGCCAAGGACCGAGCCATCGAATCTCTCATGCAGGTGGAAGATACGTTTGTGCTGAATATCCTCGAAGAGGGTAATTATGCTCCCCTAATGAAGCATTTTCTCAAGCGTTTCCCACCCGGTGCCGATCGCTTTGCCGGAATTCGCACCCGACCAGCTGAAAACAAGTCTCCTATCTTAGCTGATGCCTTGGCTTATCTAGAATGTACAGTAACTACTCGGATGGAACTGAGCGACCACTGGCTAATATATTGTTCCGTCGAAGATGGCAAAGTTTCAAAAGATGAGTCGATTACGGCAGTGCACCATCGTAAAATCGGCAACTATTACTAGACAGGTACTAGACACATAAACACCTTGGCAGGGAGCTAAGCGGGTGGGAAGCTATATGGCTTTCCACCCGCTTGTTTGTATCTGCCTGTCCCATCAAACCCATGGCAGCCTAGAGGCCAAATGACGGTTTCGAGGTCTAGAGCAGCATGATGTAATGGTTGGGACATGTCCTACTTGCTCCTATGCCTGGTCCGATGCGACCCGATCGCTCTCTCTATTTACTGTTGGCAGTTGTCTTAATTGTGCTGCTGTATAACCTGCATTTGTGGGTCATCACTACGGGTACTGAAGGTGCGATCGCAGATATCAGTCGCGACATGCTGGCAAGTCAAAATTTTATGCATCCACGTTTGCTGGGGGTGAATGACTTTAGCCATTTACCCATGCCCTTGTGGTTCACCAGCCTGGGAATGAAACTCTGGGGAGTCAATACCTTTGGGGCTCGCTTTTTTATTCAAATCAATATTCTTATCCAAGTAATATTCACCTACCGCATTGCCATGCGGCTGTTTGGCACCTCCCAAATTGGGCTATTTGCTGGGCTGATCTATCTGTCATGCCCCCTAGTCTTAGCTTGCAGCCGCTACCTATCGGCAGATATCTTCTTGACCACCTTTGAGCTAGCAGCCATTTACTATATTTTGCTCTATCACCTAGAAAAATTGCCTGCCGCTCTCTACGGTCTGGCTGCCGCTTTGGCTGGTGGTAGCCTATGCGGAGGGGTACGTAGCCTACCGTTACCCATAACCGTCGGAGCCTATGTACTCTTTTTTGGCCCCAGAAACTATTGGATTCACTGGCGTCATGGTCTGGCTGCTTTAGCCATGGGGCTAGGTTTGACTGGTTTTTGGTTTGTCCATGCCAGCCATCATTTCCCTGATTTTTGGACAGCTATCCACCAAATCTTTTGGCAGGGG
>JBCDFI010000608.1:0-2792 GCA_039178155.1 Cyanobacteria bacterium P01_H01_bin.105 | reverse complement strand
TTACGTAGAGCAGTCAGGCACGGCTCTCGCTGAGTTTATAGCGATTTTGCTAACGGCCACATTAGGGGGCATGTTTCTGTCCGGGGCCGATGAGCTGGTAACTATCTTTGTGGCGCTGGAAACCCTCAGTATTTCGTCATATCTGTTAACGGGCTACATGAAGCGAGACCCTCGCTCTAATGAGGCAGCCCTTAAGTATTTGTTGATTGGTGCTGCTAGCTCAGCTATTTTTCTATACGGGATTTCGTTGCTGTATGGACTGTCGGGTGGTGAAATCCGGTTAAGTGCGATCGCAGCCAATCTAGCCTCCAGTGTCAGCAGTAATTCTATTGGCTTGGTGATTTCCCTGGTGTTTGTGATTGCCGGTATCGCCTTTAAGGTAGCCGCTGTCCCGTTCCATCAATGGACTCCAGACGTCTACGAAGGTTCTCCAACTCCTGTAGTCGCCTTTTTATCCGTTGGCTCAAAAGCAGCTGGCTTTGCCTTAGCCATTCGCCTCCTGGTGAGTACATTTCCACTAGTATCCGAGGAGTGGCGCTTTGTGTTCACAGCCTTAGCCATCTTGAGTATGGTCCTGGGTAATGTGGTTGCTCTAGCTCAAACCAGTATGAAGCGAATGCTGGCCTACTCCTCAATTGGTCAGGCAGGCTTTATGATGATTGGCCTGGTAATCGGCACCGACGCTGGTTACTCCAGCATGATTTTCTATCTGATGGTCTACCTGTTCATGAATTTGGGCGGCTTTACCTGCGTTATCCTCTTCTCCCTACGCACAGGTACTGACCAAATTAGTGAGTATGCCGGACTTTATCAAAAGGACCCACTCCTCACATTGTGTCTCTGCCTCTGTTTGCTCTCGCTCGGCGGCATTCCTCCACTGGCCGGATTCTTTGGTAAGCTCTACATCTTTTGGGCTGGCTGGCAAGCTGGGGCTTATAACCTGGTATTAATTGGTTTAATCACCAGCGTTATCTCAATCTATTACTACATTCGTGTTGTAAAGATGATGGTGGTCAAAGAACCCCAAGAAATGTCCGAGTCCATCAAAAATTATCCAGCTCCACGCTGGAATTTACCCGGCATGCGCCCTCTACAGGTAAGTATGGTAATCGCCGTTATAGCGACTTCCCTAGCTGGGGTTCTCTCAAACCCTCTGTTTACACTAGCCAATGACGCTGTCGTCAAGACACCTTTTTTACAGCAGGCTGCCACTGTTGACATCATGGCGCAGGAAGCCAGCCAAACTATGGCAACAACCCTGACAGACACTCTGTAAGCCCGTTTTAAGAAACGCAGTGTCACCCTTTATACAAACAGCGCTAACCTATGTTGTTAGCGCTGTCTGCTTACGATGTATTAGTAGCTGCTATGTGATGCTCGGGCTGGGTGGTAAAAGAGGATTATTGACTAACTCATTGCTCCTAGCCCTAATCAATAATATTCAGCCGATGCATTGGAAACATCACCGAACTACGAATTCGATTATCATCCAGTTTTTCTAAAATAAACTCTCCCCCTAACCGAAGCATTAGAGATTGACATATAGCTAGGTTCAACCCTGGTGGTCTTTCCAATGGCGAGTCTGCTAGATGATCTCGTCGGTTCCCTTCAGTCAGCGCTACGATGATAGCCTCATCTACATCCCCATCATCTGTGATGGACAACTCAATCCATTGCTGAGCCAGGGGTCGACTCCAAACATCCACTCGACCGCGTGCTGGTGAGCGTCGACATGCTGCAGAAATCAGCTCATATAAAATAAACTCAATCTTTTGCATCTCGCCTTGGAGAGCCAAATTACTATCACAGTGGACCTGAGTCCACAGCTGCTTTTTTTGTACTTGGGTTTGAACCCGCTTCATCAAACGATTTAATAACCCCACTAAAGCCACTTTACGAGGGTCAGAGGCCATCGCCCATCGTTCTCGACTCGTTAATCGCAGCAACTCCTTTTCCATACCCGCTAAACGGCTCTCTAAAGCATGAAAATAAGGCTGTTCATCAATACCAGGCAGCTGTTTTAAATTACTGAGCTGACGTCTTGACTCTCGAACTTGTCGCCGGATATCGTCCATATGGTGATGCTTATACCAATTCAGCTCGGTTAATTTATTCTTGTTGTCATATAAACGACTGGTCAACAACAGATGACGTCGACACCAGGCTAACTGATGAACCAGCACAGCCAACATACTCATTTGCTGATCAGAAAAGCGACGATCACCTTGATCGGCCAAAACGATGGCACCATTAAGCGTATGTTCTGGCGATGTTCTGAGGGCAACCACAAGCAGCTGGGCATGGGCAGGGCATCGCAACCATTGACGCGTCACGTCGGGCAGATCTTCAAATTCGAGCTGAATAACGCCGTCGGTTTGAATAGCCCAATTAATCACAGCATCGCTCTCCACCAAAATAGGAGGATTGTCCTTAGCCGCAAACTGCTGATCTCGAATCACAGACGAGGCCAAACGCGCTTCTTGTTTGCCGTTTTCCCAAACGATCAGGGCAACTAGCGGCAGCCGTAGCAACTGACTAATATGATGACTGGCCGCCTGCTCCAGTTGATCCACATCAAACGTGCGCTGTAGGTTGCGTAGTCCCCATTGCATCGTTTCGTGCATTTGAGACTGCTGCTGCGCCTGTCGCTGTAGTGACCACTGGTGCAAAACTAGGCCGATTTGACGTCCCACTGACTGGAGCAGAGCCTGTTCTGCTTGATTCCAGCGTCGGCTGTTGCTATCGGTTACCATCAGCACCCCTTCTGGGGCCTGTCCCGGAGAAAGGTTGCA
>JBCDFI010000607.1:0-2797 GCA_039178155.1 Cyanobacteria bacterium P01_H01_bin.105 | reverse complement strand
TAGAACAAATCCGGGTAGCACATTCTCTTGATAGTTCAATTTTAGCGATAGCGGGATGCGATCGCACTCATCCTTACACAGCGATCTCGCCTAACCCTAGCCGATTCGCACCTTCTTAGTCAAAATCGCCATCACCTCATTGGGCTGATCGGTCGGCAGCAAAAAGCTCCAGTCGTTAGGTTCAGCGTAGTTGGCCTTATGCAAACGAGTCTCACAATTTCGTCAAGCCGTAATAAAGGACTGGCAAACTATCATGGCTCCAGTGCGATAGCGTTTAATCTTTTATAGATGTTAAAGCAGGCACACACTGTTGATCAGTGTCTCATCTTGTTGTTTTATTCCGTATAGCCTTACAGGCTTGTACCATTTGTCTGCTGTAACCATCTTTTAGAAGGTATGTAGTAAAACTACGACAAACCGTTTTGGCAGTCGCTGTTATATTATCTATGGAACGTTGAGGATTAAACAATCGCCACAGAGAGCAGGTAGTGGAGTATGAACAATATTAAGTTTTCCATATTTGATTTTTTCGCCTATCTAATCCCTGGCTCAATTATCCTTTTAGCATTCACTGTCATCTTCAATCCATCTTTAACTAGGATTGCTGATGTGAGCAAACAGTTTAAAGGAATTGATATCAGCACTGGCTTAGTCGCCATTATCGTAAGCTATGTAATTGGATTCGCGGCAGATTCAATTGGTTCTTGGTTGTACACATATATTGCCTGTAAATTTTTAGGTTCTCCAAAACTAGGAATAGAAAATAGACTAACTTTCTCAGAACAACGAGCCTTGGTAAGACAGTTTAGTCTTGAAAATTTTCAATTCATCCATAATTGGAAAGTTCTAAAAACAATGTCACATAATCTTTCTTGTGCATTCTTGATCTTAATGACATCACTTTTTATAAAAATACCTCAGACTGATGCAGGAGAAAGATTTCAATGGTTTTTACTTGCACTAATAGCCTTAGTCATGAGCATTATCTTTATGCGCAGAGCACATGTATTTGATACTTGGCATTACAGGAATCTCACAACAACGGTTGAGGCCCTTCACTTAGAAAAGAGAGCATTAAAAGATGCTGACCTTTATCAAGATTCATAAAAAACTCAGCAGCTGTCAGGCTAACTAGTCTTATGCAGCGGATTGACTGAAGCTATCTGGATATTGCAGAGCGATTAACAACCACTGACTAGAGAAATTATAGGAGAAAAGTGGAGCTGGGGGGGAGAGCCATTTAAATTCAGCACTCCAATCAATCAAGGATTTGTAACTAATATTACCTGTGAAACATTTTATAATGTCTGGGCACTTGAACAGCTTGTAGAAGAGTACTAAATTAGCGGTAGCCAGGTCTAAATCTCTCGGCCAAGCCTGAGTGTTGTCAGACCATCAACAGTTTTTGAATTAGCACTGCTTAGGGACTGGCTAGTAAATAAGGTATTCGCCAATAGCTTATTTACCCTTGCCCTTTAACCCTTCCCCACTCTACTCCGGGGATTTTATTTTTTGGCAGATCCCTTACTAGAGATATCTTTTGTTACGACAAGCTGTGCGACCATCTCAGTGCGAGACGAAACCTCAAGCTTACGAAACATTCGTTTCAGGGCCTGCTTTACGGAATTCTCAGTAATCCAAAGCTCACTGCCGATGGCTGCATTAGTTCGGCCCAAAGCGACCAGTTCAGCAATTTGTAATTCACGAGGTGTCAGGCGCTTTGCTTTGCTGTTAGCCAGAGAAACAGTTTCTAATGTCTGACGTTGCGAACGTATAGTTGAAGTCCAAACAGACAGATGCAAACAGATTGCACTCAAATCGGCTAAATTTTGCGTGTCAAAGCTAGGCATTGATTGTTCGCGAGTGCAGCCGACGATACCGACTAGCTGACCACCACTAACAATGGGTCCTGCCATCACGTGCCAATGATCCGGACGAGGACAAACCGTGGTCCAAGCCGTTGGAGAAGTTACTAAGGCTTCATGGACAGGGGCATGACGCTCCACTAAATAGCGGGTCACAGGATTATGTTCGACTGCTAGCACGGTTTTTATTGTTTTCTGAAGTTTCTGATTCACCGAAAAGAGCTGGTCAAAGAAAAAGAGCCCCCGTCGCTTGGCTACAAAATACTCCCCAATCTTGGGAATAACGTGCAATCTCAAAGACTGTTCGTCTTTGGCTTGATTGATGGTTTCAAATAGAAGCTGCAGAGAATGGGACATTGTCGAAAAGGGAGAAAGTGTACTCGATCGAGGACTAGGCGACATCAACTGTCTTTCCTAATCTTAGTTCTAACGCTAATCAAAGGAGACAGCTGATGCCCCAATACGCTCACCCTGATGTCTTAGTAGACACTCAATGGTTAATGACTCACCTCAATGATCCAATGGTTCGAGTAGTTGAGGTGGATATGAGTTTAGACCCTTATCAAGACGCCCATATTCCCGGCGCTATCTTTTGGAACATCTTTGCCGATCTGCTATTGCCCAATCTCAGCATGAATCTAGATCCGGTAGCTATTGAAGCTTTACTATCGCGGTCGGGAATTTCCCCTGAGACTACGGTCGTTGCCTATGGTAGTTATCCCGGCACAGGAGCCTGGATCTTTTGGCTTTTGAAATTGTTTGGCCACGATCATGTTTGCGTCCTCAATGGTGGATATCAGAAATGGCTGGCTGAAGGTCGACCGCTCTCACCTGAACTATCTAGTTTTTCGCCTATTCAGTATCGAGTGAAATCCCCTGATGGGAATTTGCGAGTTTTGCAACCAGAGGTACAGGCAGCTCTGGGGCAATCG
>JBCDFI010000606.1:0-2806 GCA_039178155.1 Cyanobacteria bacterium P01_H01_bin.105 | reverse complement strand
TGGCGGCGTTACAGCCTGCTGGGGCAAAAATGGAAGATGATTACTTGAAGATTCGGTTTGCTTCCTAGCGGCGTGCGTACAATCCGGGCTTACGGATTGTGTAGGCTCTAGAAAACCTATTTAGAGCAATGAGAGCGGGACAGACTCAGGTCTGTTCCGCTTTGCTTTTGGGCTGGGCGTAGTAGAGATGGGTAGTGTAGCGAAAGAATAATTGGTCTTGGTGGCTGTAGTGGTTGAATAGCGATCGCAACGCCTCAATCATCTCTGTATAGTTAGCCACCCCCTGGGTTGGAGCATAGGAGCACGACAGCAAGCGCCCCTTCAGCCCCTCAAAATCAAACACCTGATAATGTTCAAACGAAGCAATCTCCATCGTCGCTGGAGCAAAAAACTTAGCCAGGGTCTCTGCCGAGGGTCGTCGCTGACTCACCCTGGAGTAATCAGGCGCGTGGGTCAGCAAAAACGTTTCATAGGCTTGGTGAAATGGATCGGTGTGTAAGCGACTATTCCAAATCAGCGCTACCCAACCACCCGGCTTCAAAATACGAGAAAATTCATGGCACGCAGCCTGCTGGTCAAACCAATGAAAGGCTTGCCCAGCCACAATCCAGTCTACAGAATCCGGCTCTAGCGTCGTCGCTTCTGCTTGACCAACAACACTCTCAAAGTTTGAATAAGCCTGCAAAAAATCTTCTGCAGCCCCACGCATATTCGCATTGGGCTCTACGCCATATACCCGGTTGCCATGCTCAAGAAACGGCTGGGTCAGCAACCCTGTTCCAGAACCAATATCAGCCACGACATGATCTGGACTCAGGCCACAGCATTCCACCAAGTAGTCCCTTAACGATGCTGGGTAATCGGGGCGATACTTCACATAGTCAGTCACCCGATCTGAAAATCGTTCGGTTGAGTTGAGGCTATTCATAACGTTTGAGTATCACTGAAGAAATTTCGGGTAAACAAGTACCCGTTACCCATGCCCCCACCCCCCCCGATTTCGGTAGGGCAAAATTAAGAGCTAAAGAGTTGTTTTGCCACGGCCCAGCGTGAACAGTTCCAATAGTCGATATGGGAGCAAATTAGCCCACGATCATCTAGCGTTAGCTCACTCCAGCCTGGAATCGAGACTCTGGGTTGCCAGGGTATTGGGGCGGTGAAATGCAGGGTCCATCGGGTCACAATGCCATTGGACTGAGACTGTTCTATACCATGGAGTTCAAGGTCAATGTCTCGAAACCAAGTGTCAATAAACCCGATCATACGGCGATAGGGCTCTACCCCATAAAATTCATTCATCGGGTCTTTGAAATACACAGTCTCTGCATATAGGTCATAGCTTTGTTCTGAGGGAAACCGAGCATAGTCGGCTTTGACCTGCTCGATCACAGCTGAGATAGTGGCAGTTGAAGACTGCTCTAAGGGATTCTCTAAGGGATTTTCTGAGGGGTTCTCTGGGAGGTTATTGCACATTGTCCGCCACCTCCGGAGGATTCACCTCAGGCCACAGTCTCTCAAGCTGGCGCTGCCATGCCGCCAGGGCACGATTACCGTAGCTGCTATCCTGCATATCTCCCATCATGCCCTCTGCATAGAACCGGTTGATGGTTTGCATGGTCGCCTCTAGGGACTGCCCCTGTAGCTTTGCCGCCTGAATGATTTGACGCACCCGAGCTTCAATTAGGGCATTAAAGAAAGGCTCTACCCCAGCTTGTTTCATGACCAACAGTTGGTCGATGGCAGCGGAGAATTGGGCTAATGCCAAACTGGCCAAATCATGTTGAAATACCCCCCATAGGGCATTTTCATAGGTGGCGTAGCGGGCCACTTGGGTTTGGTCAAAGTTAGCAGCTAGGATTTCTCCTAAAAACGGCTGTGCTTCTGCCAGCGGCACAATGGGAATAAGTGCCCTCAGCCAAGTGTTATTTTCTGAGAGCAGGACTAACAGTCGCAGTTCTGCTGTTTCGACCTGCCATGCATCGGGCGGGTTGGTCGCACAGGCGTCACCAAAGCGAGTGTTGAGGAGGGTTGTGATGTCTTGGGGAGTCATGAAAGAAAATTGCGAAGAGCGAGATGGGCCGGTATGTCGTATATGGCAACCGTATATGGCAACTCATAGCACCATAACGTAGGCCTTATCATTGAGCACGAGATCGATGGGGGAACATCCAACCTCTAGACAAAAAAAAGGAGATGTAGTATCTACACCTCCTAATCTAGTTTGATTTAACCCATTAGGCTGAATCCAGCAACTAGCTGGCTGCCCTTATGCAACCGATATGCAATCGATCTAAAATGCAAACCATTCTTCAACGGCTTCAGCCTTGGTATTGGTGTTGCGCTCAGGGGTCTCGCGAGTGAACTTCATATGGATAGAGCGAGTTTGCTCACCATCAACAGCAACGGCCTTGATGGGGTAGTCAATCAGGCCATCCTGGAAGGACATCTGATAGCGGAAAGTACCGTCTGGCTTGAGTTCAATCTTGCGATCGCCAATGGTCACTGTGGCATCAGGCTCAGTAGCACCGTAAACAATTAGCTCCGCATCCGCAATCAGCCAGAACTTACGAGGACGAATTGGAGGTGCAGAAGCCGAGAAACCAGCACCTGACATGTTGATGCCAGAAGCCGTTGGCAGTGCCCACATACCAACACCAGAGGGGAAGACAAAGGAGCTAACCGCTTGCTCAGGTACCTGGTGCATCGAGCCAAACAGCGAGCCAGCAATACGCTGAGCTTCCATGGACTGAGCCTTGGCAAAGATTTCCTCATAGATGGGGTTGCCTTCAGCATCAAAGCCAACAGC
>JBCDFI010000605.1:0-2813 GCA_039178155.1 Cyanobacteria bacterium P01_H01_bin.105 | reverse complement strand
CTATTGGCGGGTACCTTAATTTACCAGCAAGTCCCTAGCGTTTTGGTTGAGCGGCTACAAATACCCTTTGCCACACATCAAAATCTCTCAGCGCTCTGCTCCAGCTGGGTTGTTATGCTGTAACCGCTCAAACGAGCAATTACAGCATTCTGCAAGTTCTCCAATGAAAGTAGATGGTGCAGCGTATTGTTGTTTAAGCCAAACTTGGCTGCGTCTTGTAGCCCAAGCAAGACCTCTATAATACAAACGCATCGCATGACTGGAACCAGTAGAGTAAACTCTCTTGAGGGAACGAGGCCACCAGCTGCTTGACAGGCTTGCAGAAATCTTACTGCCTTTTCGCAATTTAGCTTGTGCTGACACTTGTCTTTGCCGAAATCCCATGTCGCTCGACCCAGGGCATAGAATAGCCACTCAGCTTTGCAGTCGTCCCAGGCCACTACTGTACTAATCTGACCATCTTTGACCAAAATGTTGTTGCATCAGTAGTCACAATGAGTTGGAGCAACTAGGAGCAATTGCTGCGAATCTCGCAATGTAGCGACCCAATCTCGCAATCGTGCTCTTTCTTGAGTAATGAATGTTCTTCGAGCAAAAATCTGCTCAGCGAGAGCACGCTTATCCGGAGCAATGGCTGTTTCAAGAAATGCTTCTGCCCGATGAAACAGTAGATCTTCAACCTCATTCCATCGCCACCAATCATTATTTTCCCAATCTAGCTTACAGAACTGTGGCTTATTGGGCCTCGGTCTTAAATCTGGATACTCTAACCCAATCTGCTGAAACCGAGCGAGCATTCGAGCCGCCGCCATGCACTCTGCTTCATTGTCATCGTCAAGCATTCGCCCTGGCATGAAGGGAAATAGAGTGACTAGTAAACTATCAAAATCCAGATAAGTAGAACCATCATGAGTTGCAATCGGGGCTGGGACTTCTGGAATCCGTCGGTTCATAAATTGCAGCAGTCGATGTTCGTAGGCAAGCGATACTGCAGCAGTGCTTGGATGACTGATGCGCAGAACAAAGGTATCTTTATCGCCCTGGAGACGGAATACTTGGTTCCATTCTCCACCTGTTAAGGCATCTACAGCTTGAATATTGCCGATTGAAAGCATTCTTCAATCACTGAGTGAAGTTTAGGCGTGATCATGCTGTTTACCTCTGCCCACAACAACAGGACTTTATTGTGCTGTGCGAATAGTTAGATAATTACCCTACACTTCAATCTCAACTTCTCTATGAATGTCGCTTTGCTCCAAGAGGAGCTTAGGAATACGAACACTTTGAGAGTTGCCAATTTTAATGATGCGAGCTTTGATAACTGTACCCATACGTAGCAGTGGGGAGTGCACTATAAGATCGGCGATATCACTTTATTAACTCATAATATGGCAGGTGCTGAACGGGTTCAAATCCGAGTTTTTTGGCTAACTCATAAGAGGCATGATTAGTAGAACTACATGCCCAAATTGGTTCAAGTCCATTCTCAATGCAATAGTTAATCAACCTAGCGCAGACAATACTTGCATATCCCTTTTTACGATAGTTAGGCTTAGTTTCCATACCTAATTCAAGCATGTCTTCATGTACAAACGAGGAAAACGCTATAGACACGGGATGATCGTCAACAATGAGTGAAAATCCAGAGCCTTTGGAAATAAACTCTTTAGCATTATTCCAAAACTTTTTCGGAACGACGCCGCCATTGAAATCGTTAAATATACTCTTGTCGATTTCACAGAAAAAATATTTTTCAAGTTCTAATTCACGCCTAAAGGTTCTATATCTTTCAAGATTAAATTTAAAGTTAATCCGTTCCAGCTTGATAAGAGTTGTGTTTTCAGAATCATCCATATTTATAATTAGTTCATCGATTATTTCGCCGATATCTAAGGGAAAAACCTGTATCCATCTGCCAACGCTTCGCGTCTCGTTTTTGATAAGAAATTCTTTTAATTCAGATTTAAAAAATGTGCTGCTTACATCACCATAAAGTAAGGCCATGCCGTATGGATGTAGTACGTAAAAAACTCTGGGGTTTTGAATGTTATCAACAAAGACTTTGCCATCAACATGTTTTTCAACGACAGAACGCGCAAAAAGACTATTGAATGTTACTTTTCTCAATTCCCTAACGGCATGTATGTAGCCATTTTCCGGCAGATTTATCATAACTGTCTCCTTGTTAAGCAAGCAACGCTTCTCTGCATAAATTGTAATTTAGCCGCAGAGCTGCTGGATGAGATCCAACCTTCCAGATCTTATCCAGCAGCTCTGCGTGATGACATCCCTATTCATAGAACTTATGCCGATTTTTCGCTGGATAACCCCTGGCATCTAGGGTGTTATCCAGCGCTTTTGAAAGTTAAGTAGCAAACGTAGGGTGGGTACCTCTATCCGAAAGCTGTGGCCATCTCTCCAGACTGCTTCTAGACGTAGGGTGGGCATCTCCCTTCAAAAATTGTGGCCATTTCTTCAGACCGCTCCTAGCCCACCATTCTCAAAAGGCGTATCAACCACAATCCCTATATCACGGGCATCCTAATACAGCACCTACGAAACATTTCCCCAATGCCCAACTACCGTCGCCTATACATCCCCGGTAGCACTGTCTTTCTTACCTGGGTTACCTACCGTCGTGCGCCACTGTTCGCCAAGCTACACAACACTAATTTGCTTCGTCGAGCTATCCAACAAACTAAACGGGAAGCTCCATTCGAGATAGTGGCAGCGGTTGTTCTGCCCGACCATCTTCACTTTATCTGGACTCTTCCTACTGAAGATAGTAATTACTCAAAACGAGTAGGACGAAT
>JBCDFI010000604.1:0-2849 GCA_039178155.1 Cyanobacteria bacterium P01_H01_bin.105 | reverse complement strand
CCTATTGGCGATGGCCTGACTCTGGCCTTTAAGCGACCGATCGTCAAGTTCAAAGAATTTAGGCAAGACTGACACGGAGAAGGAGACACGTCTATATCACCGACCTTCAAGGTTGAAACCTATCGTTTCCTCTAGGCCAAACCTCCTGTTCTGGACATGGACGGGGGTGATCATGGTTTAAGCTATTGAGAACTAATCTCCTTTACGGCAAGCCCTGGATAACGTCGTGCTTAAGCTAACGGAAAACAATATTTTTGACTTGATGGATGAAGCCCACCAGCAGGGTACATATATCTATGAAAAACCGGACTTTGGCAGGCGCAAGCCTTGGTTAAAACAGGTTGGTAAAGGCTACCATCACTATATTTTCTTGAAAGGGAGCTTGAACATTTATATCATTGAAGGCCAGCTATACCAGCCTTTAACAGTCACAAGATACCACGACGATATCTTTCCAGTCACTGCAAAATTTTACCTGTCAGGGGCTTCTAGAATAAAAACCACCAATGTACCGGGGATTGAAACTGACTATATAGAAACGGCCGGTCACCACTACCTTTACTATTTACCAGAGTTGACTGAAGTAGAAGAATGGCGAGCTAGTCTCCCCGTACAGGTGGTTATGATCTCTGCTGCTGTGGACTATTTTCGAATGCTCAGTTCCATTTATGGGGAATTACCCCCACCGCTACACCGATTGATGCAAGGTGCCAGGCGGTTTCATCAACCCATGGGAAAAATGACCCTGGCTATGATCCGAGTGTTAAAGCAGATTCTGCAGGTTCCCTATCGGGGTCCGGCCGGGCATCTTTACCTGGAATGTAAGGCCCAGGAATTATTGGCGCTGCAGCTTGCTACCCTTGATGCTGACGCAACGGCAAGCAGCCCGTCACCGGTCAAAGCCGCTGATTTAGAACGAGTCCATTATGCCCGCGATATTTTGGTAGCTCAGCTCAGCAATCCCCTATCGATGATGGAACTATCGCGCCAGGTGGGCCTCAATGAGTACACCCTCAGGCAAGGGTTTCGTTACCTATTTGGGACAACGGTGTTTGGCTATTTACGCACTTGCCGCATGGAGCAGGCCCAGCATCTGCTGCGTCAGTCTGATATCACCGTTGCCCAGGTCGCTCATCAGGTCGGCTACCGTAACCCAGAAGCATTTAGTACCGCCTTTCGACGTCAGTTTGCCATTAGTCCCAAAGCCTATCAGTTAGGGAAACGGACTTAGCTGTCAGCTGAAAAAAATTCGGGTACGCAAAGAAAAAATTCGGGCATGCAAAGACAGCCCTCCCCCACTTCCCCCTATCATGCTCTCAACCAGCTAATAATAATGATTTTCATTAGCTGAGCTATGTTGGTGTGGGTTTGAATTAGGCTATGAATAATAAGTTGTGGGGTTGGCCCCTATTAGCGAGCGTTGTTGCCCTGATGGTACCCCCTAATGCTGTGGCAGAGACAGTAGACCAAAGGCTAGAGACTCTGGCCTTTGGGGCACGGGCAACGATAGACTCTCTGGCCCAGGGCGAACGGATTGAAATTACCGACGTCCAGGTTGAAAATGCCGCCACAGGTATTACTCTCTGGTTAGTGGCCAATGGGGAATTAGTCGGAACTGATTCTGCGATCGCAAATAATGCTGTAGTAGTGACAATTCCCAATGCGGAGTTGCAGCTCACCGATGGGGATGAGTTTTTAGTGGAGAATCCAGCCGCTGGGATTGCCCTAATTACGGTCACCAACCTGTCTAACAACCAGGTCCAGATTACCATTACGGGCACCGATACCGCCCCTGATCTAGGCATTAGCACCGCCGCCACTGGCCTATTCGTTAATGTTACCCCCAGCATTCCTACTGCTCAAACGCCGGATGATGACGCGCTGCGAATTGTCGTCACTGGTGACGACGACGACGATTATTTTATCCCCAATGCCAGCACTGCCACCCGCACCGATACGCCCCTGCGAGATATCCCCAACTCGATTCAGGTGATTCCCCGTCAGGTGATTGAAGACCAGCAGGCAACAAGTATTGAAGAGGTGCTCGACAATGCAGCGGGTATCTCGAACCTGGGGAATGAATCGGGTCGCGGCATTAACTTCGCCATTCGGGGGTTTTCTGGTGCTCCTGTTCTGCGGGATGGCTTTCTTCTACCTGGATCTGGCCCAGATGCAGCACGACCAGAGGTGGCGAATCTGGAGCGGGTTGAAGTCTTGCGCGGTCCGGCATCTGTTTTGTATGGTCAGGCAGAACCGGGGGGTGTGATTAATCTGGTCACCAAGCAACCTTTGTCAGAGCCCTATTATAATCTCCAACTCCAAGGTGGAAACCGAGGGTTTATTAGTCCTAGCGTTGATCTGTCAGGCCCTCTCACTGACGACGGGCGCTTACTCTATCGTCTCAACGCACTGTATCGTCGAGAAGAAAGCTTTCGGGATTTTGATAATGATGCTGAGCGCTTTGCCATTGCCCCTACCCTAACTTGGCTGATTGGAGATCGCACCGATCTTAACGTGAGCCTGGAGTACGTTGAAGATAATGAATTCTTTGATACGGGAACTCTTCCATTTGGTGACAGCATTGCCAATGTCTCTCCATCGCGGGTATTTAACGATCCTGACGCGACGATTGAACAAGACTTTTTGCGTACGGGATATACCCTAGAGCATCGATTTAGCGACAATTGGAAACTCCGTAATCGGTTTAACTATACCTCCACTTCCTTTCAATACAGTATATTGCCATTTCCATCTCCTCCAGATCCTAATGGTGATATATTTCGTGTCTTTTTACAGCAGGGTGGCGATACGGATACCTATTCTCTTTACACCAATGTTCAAGGTGAGTT
>JBCDFI010000603.1:0-2895 GCA_039178155.1 Cyanobacteria bacterium P01_H01_bin.105 | reverse complement strand
TCGATGCCAATTAACGTAGAGTATTCAATATCTCGGGCGTTGATTTCACCCTGCAAAATATCTCGAACTACTGTTTGCTGACTGCTGCTAACATCAGCATTGTTAGCAACTGCTTCAGCCAAGGTCACAATCGCTGTATTGTCAGCTTGACCTCGAAAACCAAATTTCATTTGGTTAACTTTGATGTTGTATTGAATATCTGTAATCGCTAACTCTGCTTCAGCCTGTTCTAATAGCTGTTGACGAGCACCACTAATAATCAGCAGTGAGCCAGCTCCAACTAAGCCAACAACGGAAATAACCTCCGATGAGATCAAACCAATCAACTGTTTACTGCTGACAGGTAAATTATAAAACCACTGTAGTAAGCCGCCACCCGAAACAGTGAGCTTTTCGGGAGCGTAGCGCTGCTTTTCAGGAGCATATTTTACCCCTCGATAATAATATGAGGGCTGTGCGCCTTCCGCTTCGGAGACTGACTCCGGCGTACTCTTGATAGAGCTGCTCGGAGTAGATGCGTTACGACGGCTAACAGCTGCAATCTCTTCTAACTGGGCAGCTAGCTCCAGATTTGGGTTCTGCTCTTTCACGCTTTCTAGAGTGGTTGTGTTTTCTTGAAAATCATCTACAGATTTGTTAACTATGGTGCCATTCGATCCTTGGTTATTTTCAACTTTATCTTCTTGGTTAGGAGTGCCCTCCACTGCATTTACCTCAGGATTAGGCTCAGCATTTGAGTTTGTACCGACATCCATAGCCATAAGAAGTTTCCTTTCGAAAGCGTTTTAATAACAACTTGTCCAATAAATAGAACAAAAAATAAAAATAAATCAGTAACCAGATAATATCTATTGACGAAAGAGATCAGTTTGACTGCAGCACCGAAGACTGTAGAAGCGCTTCAACATCGAGTATAAAAATAGTCTCATCGTTATGAGTGACGCAGCCAGTTAGGTAAGGCAAAATAATGTTGCTCACATTATTCGGAGGTGGGTGAATAGCTTCAGGAGAAAAGCTAACCATGCCGTCGATAGATTCAACTTGCAGTGCTAGGGGAGTTGAACGGCCTTGAACAACAATCAGGTTATATTGTTGGCTGTGCCGATCAGGCACAGGTAAACCCAATAAACGCACTAAATTAGCCACCCAGAACACGCGCCCACGACGATTGATTAGGCCCAGTAATGCCGCAGGCATATTGGGCATTGCCATTACTCGCCGTGTGGGTAGAACGACGGCCTCCTGTACGGTTCTAGCAGGCAGCATAGCCACAACATTAGTGGCCATCTGAAATTTTAAAAATGATTTCGCCAGTACGGGTCTGTCTTTCTTTAGGGATAACGCAGACAAAATAGTAACCTCTTCGACAATGTGCGATCGCACATTATAAATCTATAAGACTGATTTAACGACTTTTAGCAATTCCTCACGGTCAAATGGCTTAGTCAGGTAGGCATCTGCCCCTTGTCGCATTCCCCATAGCCGATCAATTGCCTGATCCTTAGACGAACAGATGACGACCGGTACTTTCTCAGTTTCGGGCGCACGCTTTAAGCTACGGCAAAGCTCAAAACCGCTCATCCCAGGCATCACTACATCCGTAACAATTACACTAGGCTGACTAGAAATTGCCTTATCCAATCCCTCTTTCGCAGTCACAGCATGGATGACGCTGTAGCCCTCCTCGCGCAGATAATGGCTGATCAATTCTCGCTCTGAGGGTGTGTCCTCGACGATTAATACCGTAGCCATTTGCATTACTGTCATACTTTTCGTGTCATCCCCTAAATGTATGTTCAACTAGCCTCAGCTTATAATAATCACTATCACAAAACCTAAGACATTAAAACGAATGAACTATTGAACCCATTACTGGCCAGACCCAACCGCAGGTAAATGCATAAACACTATCTTTAACAGCTCTGATTGACTAAAAGGCTTGGTCAAATAACCAGAAGATCGCACCAACTTAGCCTTCGCTCGGTCGATAAAACCCGTATTCCCCGTCACCATAACAATCGGTGTATTTCTAAAGCTAGGATGCCTGCGCAAAAGTGAACATAGTTCATAACCATCCAAATTGGGCATGGTAACGTCCAACAAAATTAAATCTGGCCGACACCGCATAACCTGCATCAACGCTTTAACCGGATCACTAATTGGAACAACATTCAGACTTCTATCATTCAAAAAATCTTGAATTGCGTTCAAAACCGTTGGACTGTCGTCAATGCAAGCAATCGTATAGACAGCTCGATGAACCTCAGAAGGCGCTGACATCCCGCCATTTCCTAACTGAGGTGTGATACCAGCGGCAATACCCTGGGGAGTTGGCTTAGACTCTACAAATCTGGTATCTACAGCTGTCGTCGAAACAGAGGCGATGGAATTAGATTCTGTTTGGGAAACACCGGATTTACTATCAGTCGGTGATGATAGCAGGCCTTGTCGCCGGTTTCGCTGACAAATTTCGACAATAGGTCGTAAATCTAGCTGACAGAGAACCGGATACTCTCCAATATCGTCTAAGCCAAGCAGATCATAACTACCTTCCTGCACGCCCAAAAAAGATTCGATCACCTCAATCGCCATTGACCGAATCAAGCCACTAGCCTGATCCGATGTCAGATGAGACTGCTCTACGAGCCAGCTAATCGCCTGATAATCAGGTGTCAAAGGCGCTTGCTTGGATGACTGTTCAAACATCAGCCTCAGCTGCACTCGAACAGCGCCGACCAACGTAGAAATCTCATTACTCAAACCTTGAAGATGACGATCTAGACGATCGAATGGAGCATCTGTATCTGTAGCAAAATTGAGTTTGCCCTGGTGAAGAAAAAGCGACCATGAGTTAGTCCCCGAGTACAACTTGAAGTGACCACTCACCTGACGACT
>JBCDFI010000602.1:0-2908 GCA_039178155.1 Cyanobacteria bacterium P01_H01_bin.105 | reverse complement strand
TCAGGCATTTCGGTCATTTCCACACGGGATGCCACCAGACCACCGATGGCAACTGCCGGTACAATCGCGACGACTAACAGACCATAGGCACTTACCTGGGCGCTAAAGGCTGTTGCCACCAGGGCAATAATCATGCCGACAATGCCGTAGATATTGCCGCGCTTGGCGCTTTCTTGGTTGGATAAACCACCCAAACTGAGGATGAAGAGAACAATGGCGACCAAATAGGCCACCGAAACAAGATTGTTAGACATGAGATAAAAGTTGTAGAGAAATGTCTAATGAGGCTTTAAGGTCCCTCTCCTCCCAGGAGAGGGATTTAGGGAGAGGTTCTACTTCCGAAACATTTTCAGCATGCGCTGGGTGACCAGAAATCCACCGGCGATGTTGATGGTGCCAATGAAGATTGCGATCTCACCCAACACAACCGTAGGCGACATCGCCTGACCCGAAATCTGCAGCATGCCGCCGATGATAATGATGCCGCTAATAGCATTGGTCACACTCATCAAAGGAGTGTGCAGCGATGGCGACACATTCCAGATCACCTGCCAACCCACAAAGCAGGCCAAGATAAACACAGTGAAGTGGGATAGGAATGAAGTCGGCGCACCGATGCCGATACCGATCAGAGCGAGAGCCGCAAAGACAACGCCGATCCACTTCCAGGGCAGTGAGAATTTAGGTGCAGCAGGTGCTGCCGCCTCGGCGGGCTCCTCAGTCTTGGCTTCAACCTTAGGAGGTACAGGCTGCTTAGACTTAGGCGCAGGCCAGGTCACCTGCCCCTCATGGCTGACCAGGGCACCACGCACTACTTCGTCCTCGAAGTTGACCGTATAGCCTTCAGAACCACCCATGTCGTTGAGTAGGTGGTACAAATTCATACCATAGAGCTGGCTCGACTGTCCGGCCATCCGGCTAGCCAGGTCAGTCAGTCCCACAATCGTCACACCATGGTGGCGATAGACTTCCCCTGTTCGGCACACTTCGCAGTTGCCACCTTGAGCCGCAGCCATGTCCACAACCACCGAACCAGGCTTCATGAGTTCTACGGTGTCTTTGGTCACCAGTAGCGGCGCTCGTTTACCAGGGATCAGGGCGGTGGTAATAATAATGTCGACGTCTTTGGCCTGTTCAGCAAACAGGGCCATCTCTGCCTCGATGAATTCTTTACTCATCGTTTTGGCATAACCACCCGCACCGGAGCCATCTTCTTCAAATTCCAGCTCTAGAAACTGGGCCCCCATGCTCTCAACTTGCTCTTTGACCACAGGGCGAGTGTCAAAGGCCCGGACAATCGCACCCAGGCTTTTGGCAGCACCAATGGCGGCGAGACCTGCAACACCTGCGCCGATGACCAATACCTTAGCAGGGGGTACTTTTCCAGCGGCGGTAATCTGTCCGGTGAAAAAACGGCCAAAGTTATTAGCAGCTTCGATAACGGCGCGATATCCAGCCACATTCGCCATGGAGCTGAGGGCGTCCATTTTCTGAGCCCGACTGATGCGGGGTACCGAGTCCATTGCCAGCGCGGTGACTTGTTTGTCAGCTAGCTGTTTGACCAAGTCAGCATTCTGGGCGGGCCACATGAAACTAATCAGGGTTTGACCACTGTGGCCTAGCTCAGTTTCATTACAGTTCAGTTCTTGGTGGTGGGCAGGGGGTTCCACCTTTAATACGATGTCTGCCTGTTGCCAGAGTTCGAACGCATTGGCAACGACCTGACAGCCCGCATCACGATAGGCTTGATCTGAAAACTCAGCCCGCTCGCCAGCACCGGCTTCTATCAGCACATCAAAGCCAAGGGCCTGGAGTTTTTTGACAGTTTTAGGAGTGGCGGCAACACGACATTCTCCAGGGGTAATTTCCTTGGGAACGCCAATGCGCTTAGGACGTGCGGCATGTGACGATTGTTGGTCAACAGCACCGTGGTCGAGTGCAATGGTCATAGTAAATCCTTTGATTAACGAGCTGGGCTAACGACTGTTGTAAAACACTATGGAATTGGGATCGCATTTGGATGCAATCTAACAGGAATAACTTTAGATTTAGCAGTCCTCTCTAACTTAAATCTAGGCAAATATTCTGACGTATAAATCTATTGTTTAATTTGTGACCTTGGCATCTATGAAAACTTTAAAGAAGGATTTCTAGATGATATTTGAAAAATCTAGAAAAATATTATTATTGCGTTACTTTGCATGATTGGAATGTTTATTAAATGTACAAAGATAGCTAATCGCACACTCATGGAAAGAAAAGAGGTGATCGAGTCTACTTACAGCTAATTGAGAGAGCGTAGAGTCCTGTTATTAAAGGTTTAGAATCTTGTAGGGCTAATATTTTTAGAGTTGATGACTTTATGGTTTTTTTATCCTTTTGAGCAATATATTGAGTTGAGCACTTTTATCTTGAATTAACGAATAAAAATAATTTTTGAGTCGATAAACAAGATTGCTGTTTTGTATTTAGCTTGTGATTTTAAAGAATGTGCATATTCTTTAAATCGACTTTCTTGACTAATAGAGATTCTGGATTATCGAAGAGTACGCAACTTTAGGCTTAAGGCAAGTATGCTAGCCTTAAGAAAAATTTCGTTCTGTAAATGTACAGCCAGAAACGTAAAGTGATGTAACTAGTAAGGCCGTCTTTGGAGAGTGCTCTCTGGCATGGGCAACGCCCAGTTTTTTGAACATGCTTTTAAGCTATCTGCTTTAGTGAGGCCAATTGCGAAAACCGTCCTTTATCCTGGGATATAGGCTAGTTATACGTGATAGTTCTAGGTTTGTTCTGCTTTGTAATATGAGCTTGAGGAGTTAACAGTGATGCTTAAGAATTTTGTCCGATGGGGGTTGGCCGGTCTGCTGCTTTCGTCTGCCACAGTTGCTGGGTTGAATGTACCGACTTT
>JBCDFI010000601.1:0-2919 GCA_039178155.1 Cyanobacteria bacterium P01_H01_bin.105 | reverse complement strand
TGCCCATGAATACAGAATTCAGAGTGGAAACGGGACTCACCAATCGCAATATTACGGCATTGGAGATCGCTAAAAACGTTGTGTTTGCAGGAACTGCTGGCAGCGGTGTGTTTCGCTCGCATATTCAGAGTTCAGATAATCAGCAACAGTTAGGCGATCGCTGGGAACAGGTAATTAACGGACTAAGTGATCTAGAAATCCGATGTTTAGCTCTCGAATACAAGAGTCTTGATCCTGAAAATACCACACCTGATGATACAGCCCTGATTGTGTGGGCAGGAACGGCCCGAGGGGGAGTATTTCGGTCAGAGGATTATGGTGACCATTGGCAGCCCATCAATACCAACTTAACCAATACCGATATCCGATCTATTTTGGCTTCCCAATCGACAAAGCAAACATCTGCAACGATTGTGCTTGGCGGTGTTGGTTTCTTGGTCTCCGATGATGGATTTCAAGTAAAACCAGTACAGAAACATGACGAAGTGGAGGTGCGGCATCCGCCAGGGGGCATCACGCAGGTTGTCGGCACACATCACTACCAATGGTCTCTCAAAGATAAGGATGGCTTTAGCGGTACCCTCGATATTACCCATCCAACAGACATCACGCTGTTGCCTGCCAATCCAGACAGCGAGTTGATGAGTGAAGTGGTGGAGATACAACGCCCCCCGACCAATCAACAATTGCCCCTTTTGACTCTGCAGCAGGCGATTCACCATAGTTACGATCCGACAACAGTGAGTGTGTTGGCTAATATTGTTGCCGCCACCCATGGAGAAATGGTTTCGGAAGTATTGGGCAGTGGGGATGGCCATGCTACCCATCAATCGTTCATTTTGAAAGAGCCCCCCCTCACCTTTATTCCTGCTGCCAATGCAGCTGGAGCGGACAGTTCTCTCAACGTCCGCGTCAATGGGGTACTCTGGCAGCCAACCGATTCTCTGTATAAGCTAAATAGCCATGACGAGAGCTATACCGTGCGACTGGAGGATGATGGCACCACCTTTGTGCTATTTGGAGATGGTATTCGAGGTTCGCGTTTGCCTACTGGGGAGGAAAATATTACCGCCACTTACCGTAGTGGCATGGGCTTAGTGGGTAATGTGGGAGCCGATAGTCTCAGTATCCTCAAAACTCGGCCTCAGGGAATTTCAGATGTGATTAATCCCCTGGCTGCTACGGGGGCTGCGAACCCTGAACGGCTAGCAGATGCTCGCACAAAAGCACCATCTACTGTGCGAACCCTGGCTCGAATTGTCTCTCTCTATGATTTTGAAGATTTTGCCCTAGGGTTTGCGGGAATTGGTAAAGCCCAGGCAGTCCCCCTGTGGAATGGTGAAACCCAACTGGTTCATATCACCATTGCTGGTATCAATGGCGCAGCAGTGACCCCAGACACCAATCTTTACACCCAGCTGGAGACCGCGATGAATCAGGCTCGTGATCCAGTGCAACAAATGGAAATTTCATCCTTTACCCTGTTGCGCTTCAACTTGGAGGCCAGGGTGTTGATTGATGATCGATATCTAGTAGACGATGTCCAGAAGAACGTTGAAGCCGCGTTACATGAGACATTCGCTTTTGACCATCGAGACTTTGGGCAAGCAGTCACCACTGCCGAAATAATCGGAGTAATCCAGGCTGTAGAGGGTGTAGTAGCCGTGAATATTGAGGCCCTTTATCAACGCGATCGCAGCCGTGCCCTAGAGGCATCCCTAGAAGCATCCCTGGCCCAATTTAATCCCCAAACTGGCCAAATCACCCCCGCCCAATTACTATTGCCCAATCCTGCCGGCCTCAAACTGACCCTAGGAGGTACGCTATGAACCACCTTACCCAAGAGCGCCTATATCAGTTAGTCCCCGCAATTTACCGACTTCGTGATGCAGCGGAAGGTGAACCACTAAAGGCACTGTTATCTGTAATTGAGCGAGAATATAATGTTCTTGAACAAGATATTGAGCGGCTGTATCACAACTGGTTTATCGAAACCTGTGATGAATGGGTGGTGCCCTACATCGGAGATTTGTTGGATGTAGGAGAACTTTATGCCAACAATGGTCAAAACTACGGTCAGCAAGAACGCAGGGCCTATGTAGCAAATACCTTGGCCTACCGACGGCGCAAGGGAACAACTCCGATCTTAGAGCAATTGACCCAGGATGTGACCGGATGGCGATCACGCGCTGTAGAATTTGCCCGACTTGTGTCCACCACCCAATCTCTACAGCACTTACGACCCGCCAGTGCCACCGTTAATTTGCGAGACAATAGCCCATTGCAACAGGTCGGCACACCCTTTGAACAACAGGCTGCTTATACCGTGGAAGTGCGACCTCCAGACCAAGGGGGACGCTATAATGTTTCTGCCATGGGATTATTTATCTGGCGGTTGCAAAGTTATCCCATGGAGTGGGTGCTGGCCCGTCAGGTTAAAGGACCAGAGCAGGAGGGAATAGGTCGGTGTTCATCCAATCATGGGATAGCGGGGCGCTATTACACCTTCAACCCACTGGGCCACGATATGCCCCTCTTTAATCAACCCCAAACAGAAACCACTATTTTGACCCTGGCCCAGGAGATTAATGTGCCAGCTGTGTTACGAGCACCCATGTTAATGGCTGAGCTATTAGAACGACGGCAAGCTACCCTCCAGGGAGAACGTTTGAAAGGCGCACGATATTTTGACAGTGACCCCGTGCTGGCAGTTTTTATCAATGGTCAGCGCCAAGCTATTTCCCCTGAGGCCATGGTATTTAGGTCTTTAGCAACCGATACCTCATTAGTGCCAGCATGGCCCAAATGGGATGAGCTGACTAATGAGTTCGCCGCCTCTACCGCCGCCGCTGACATTTCTCCACCCATCGTTGCCATTGATCCTAAGCTAGGTCGACTTGTTTTCTTGGGCGAGTCTCC
>JBCDFI010000600.1:0-2938 GCA_039178155.1 Cyanobacteria bacterium P01_H01_bin.105 | reverse complement strand
GCTCAGCTAGAGGACGATTGCGATCGCTTTATCAATAACCCAGACAAGGTCCGCTACGATGCCGCTAGCAATACGCTACTTTGCAGCAAAATCTTCAAATGGTACCGGGCCGATTTTTTAACGGTGGCAGAGTCAGTGTCAGGATATTGCGATCGCTATTACACCGCTGCCCAGCTACCCGCCTCCGTCAACGTGGTTTACCTGCCCTATAGCTGGCAGCTCAATCAGCGCACATCTTCGTAAAATTGCTTGAGCCAACGGTCAGGAACACCCATGCCCCACAGAAAACCAATGGCCAGATAGATAAAATTAGCCTTTAGCAGTCCCCATTTAGCTACCCTGCGATCAGAAGACTGCACCAGTCGATTTATCTGATAAATGTGGCCCAGCCTAGACAGTTTTAAGCATAGATCCGCATCTTCCATCAGAGCTAGAGTGTCATCAAAACCGCCACAGCGCCAAAAGTCCCCTCGCCGACAAAACATCACCTGATCCCCAAACAGAACCCGTAACCGGTCTCGAAAGTAGCGGTGGGGTCGAAACAACAACGCAGCGTAGTGAGTTTTGATAGTGTTGTGCAAAGAGATGCCCCAACGGGTGGTCTGCTGGCCCGCCATCACAGAAATAAAGCCTCCGCAGGCAATGGCCGGATTTGCCAGGGTCAGGGTCATGAGCGTAACCACATCGTCTGGCACCCGCGTATCCCCATGGAGAAAACATAGGATATCACCGGTTGCCAGTTTTGCCCCCAGATTCATTTGCACAGCCCGACCCGGTCGCTCAGCCACGACCACCGTTGCCCCATATTCCTTAGCAATTGCCAAGGTATCATCAGTGCTACCGCCATCCACAACAATGATTTCATCAGCGGGCGGTTCGAGAATATCTAAATGACGCAGGGTGCGACCCAGACAGCTAGCTTCGTTCAAAACCGGGATAATAATAGAGACCTGAGCTACCGTCACAAATATCCATGGAGCGCAACAACCTCGCATTTTACGACCAACAGGCCGCCCAGTGGTGGAGCGAAACCGCGACAATCTTTCCCCTAAGCAAGCTAAATCCCTTACGGTTCGAGTATTTTGATCGCGCAATTCCCCAGTGGCATGGGCTCAAAGTCTTAGATGTAGGCTGCGGTGGCGGCTATACCTGCGAATTCTTGGCCCAGCGAGGAGCGATGGTGACCGGCCTTGATCCGTCAGCTGCCTGTATTGAAGCAGCAAAACGCCATGCAGACGCTATGGAACTGACCATTGACTACCAGGTAGGTACAGGGGAGAGCCTACCATTCAAAGACAGCTGCTTCGACATCGTTGTCTGTGTCGACGTATTAGAACATGTTCGTAGCCCTGCCGCCACTGTGACAGAAATCAGTCGCGTCTTACAGCCGGAGGGTCTGTTCTGCTTTGATACCATTAATCGCACCTGGCGATCCCGCTGGCTGATGATCTGGCTACTAGAAGACTTACTGCGGCAAATTCCCCGAGGCATCCACGACTGGCATAAGTTTGTCACCCCAGAGGAGCTGCAGCAGTTGCTAATGCAGACTGGGTTGACTGAAATAACAATCCAGGGATTTGATCTATTTGGCCGAACGCCTCAGGCTAACATGATCAATCTAGTTCACTTTTGGAAAACGGGTGGGTTTCGAGTGCAGTTTGATGACGATACCCGAGTAATGTATATCGGCACCGCGAAGCGAGGGATGAAATGAAGAAGACCAACTATTACAATGCCATCGCCCCCATCTACGATCAAACCCGCTGGATGACAGAATCAGTCGCGGAGGACATTACTGATTTTATCCTCACGCTCGTTAATGCGACCCCCAGCACCTCTTTTTTAGAGCCCGGTGTGGGTACCGGATTAAACATTCTGCCTCTGGTCAAACGCGGCTACCCTGTCACCGGTATCGATATCTCCCCAGAGATGCTCGACCAGTTTAGACAAAAGCTACAACAGATTCCTAAAAATCTCACATTGATGCAATCAGATGCTTCAACACTACCCCTACCCGATGCCAGTGTTGACGTCGTATTAACCGTTCACATGATTCACACTGTTGCAGACTGGCCAACATTTCTCGACGAGATCGATCGCGTTCTCAAACCCCAGGGTTGCTATCTCAACGCCCAATGGACCACCCCACCTGTGCGCAAAACGTTTGAAAGTCATTTCAAAACTATTCTCTTGAAATATCCAGAAACACGCACGCCTAAACGCGTAGACAACCTGATCGAAGAGATCGACGATTATTTTCATCATAAGCACTACCAGTCCAATTACCAGATTGCCAAAGAATGGACCGTGACCAATACTGTTGGAGAACTGCTCAGCTATTACAAATCGCGAGCCTATGGTTTCTGCTGGTGGGCACCTGACGATATATTTCATCGTGCGATGGCAGAATTTGAAGCATTTTGTGTAGACCATTACGGCTCATTTGAAACAGAGCTATCTTCCATAGCCAAGTTTGAAATATGGGCCTATACCGCGAGCCGATATGCGGCGATAGAATAAATTTAAACTTGTGTGGCATAACTAATTGCCTCTTGTTCAGTTGGAGAGAGAGATTTACCCTCAGATAGCGAATACTTAAGATAAGGTGAGGGGGCTGGAAGAAAACTTCTAGTTCTCCGAATTTGAGAAAGTTCACCTTCATCTCCTCAGGGTGGTGTGTCGTTCACTAATGCGAGTCCGCCGAATGCGATTGCCCTCCTTGTCATATTCGTAGTTGAACATCCCATCTGAGGAAAGCTGATTATTGGTCTCCGTCTGATAGCCCGCATTGGTGCGGTTGCCGTTGGCATCATAGGTGTAGGCTTCATTGTTCTGGGCCGTGTAGTCCGCTCCGGTTAACTGGTCCCGGTCATCATAGGTATAGGTGGCTGTCCCGTCTGGCGAGACAAAGGTGGTCAGGCGATTGGCCGCGTCATAG
>JBCDFI010000599.1:0-2967 GCA_039178155.1 Cyanobacteria bacterium P01_H01_bin.105 | reverse complement strand
GCAGTGGCAGCCAGCAGTGTGGGGATCATTAGAACGCCAAACCAACCTACGTAGAGGCGGTTCTCGGTGCTAGTAACCCACTCACAAAACTGATCCCACAGGTTAGCGCTTGAGCGCTGCTGTAGAGTAGTTGTCATGATTTATGAATCCTATGATTATTGTCGAGGTACGACAGGAGGCGAAATCGCCTACCTGTATCTATATTAAAACAAATGACTAGTTTTGTAAACTTTTCAATTGTTAGAGGATTTTCCTTAAGTACATCTCTCAGGCAGCACTTTTCATTTTTGATGCAATTATTTTTCCTTTCTATCCCTTTCAGAGAGGCAGATGCATGCTCATAGAAAGGATATTTTCAATTCAGATTAAATGGCTAAAACATATCGCTAGTCAAAAATTAGACACTTGATTTTTAATGATGAGCTCTTTGATGTGAATGCTCATTTTTTGTAACGCTTGATAAAGAGGTCAAATGTTTTGAGCCAGACAGTAACTTATAGTCCCGCATACACACTGGTTCCAACCTATGAGTGCTTCAATCGATGTAGCTACTGCAATTTTCGAGTTCAGCCGACTTCTGATCGATGGTTAAGTCTGGACCATGCGAAAACCATTTTAGATAAGTCAGATGCGATCGAGATACTCATTCTGAGTGGGGAAGTTCATCCTAATAGCCCACGGCGCGATGCTTGGATCAAACATATTTATGCGCTCTGTCAGTTGTCTCTTGCAACAGGATTCTTGCCTCATACCAATGCTGGACCGCTGAGTTTTGAGGAAATGTCGCAGCTTAAACAGGTTAATGTTTCGATGGGGCTAATGCTAGAGCAGTTAACACCGGCATTATTAGATACCGTCCATCGCCACGCCCCTAGTAAGCGTCCGAAGATTCGACTAGAGCAGCTCCACTGGGCAGGTCAGCTACAAATCCCATTTACGACGGGATTACTTTTGGGAATTGGTGAGACGAAAGCAGATTGGGAAGATACTCTAGTCGAGATCGCAACCTTACACCAGCAATATAGTCACATTCAAGAAGTTATTCTTCAGCCTCATCAGCCTGGAATCAGTCAGTCAGAACCGGGAAATCCATGCGATGACGAGACACTGCTCAAAGCCGTACACATGGCTCGGACTATTTTGCCCCATGACATCGCTATTCAGATTCCACCGAACTTAGTACGCTCCCATCAAATGCTCCTTGCTTGCTTAGATGCCGGAGTTAGTGATTTAGGGGGTATTGGTCCCATAGACGAAGTTAACCCCACGTATTCCCATGGGAGCCAAACCCATCTAAAAGACCTATTACAGTCCTATGGTTATGACTTAAAACCACGGCTCCCTGTCTATCCTCAGTTCGATACTTGGCTATCCTCAACACTCCAAAACAAAGTCCAGTCATGGCGAACACAACTGGACTCATCAGACATTATATAGTTGGAAAAATCGAAAGTGACGCTAGTACACTAGATTCGTCCACGTAGCATTTGTGCCATTTCATTTTGACGAGGTGACATTTCTAAAGCCGTCTCCTCAGTTATACGTCCCGACTCATATAAAGAGTACAGGGACTGATTCATTGTGCACATACCATCAAAGCCACATTTTGGCAGGAGCGCCTCTACCTCATCCAGTTGGCCTCGCTGAATATAGTCTTTAATCGCATCGGTATTAATCAAGATTTCATGGAAGGCAGCTCGCTTACCATCAGTAGTTCGACATAAGCCTTGAGCAACAACTGCTACAAGGGATTCAGCAATAGAAATCCGTACCGCGCTCTGCTGTTCCGGCTCGTACATCCCTAAGATACGTTCTACTGTCTTGACGGCACTGTTCGTATGTAGGGTCCCAAATACGAGGTGCCCTGTTTGTGCGGCTTTTAAGGCAATGTCAACAGTTTCGCGATCGCGAATCTCACCGATTAAAATCACGTCGGGATCTTCTCGCAATGAGGCCTTCAGAGCATTTTTAAACTCCAACGTATGAATACCGACCTCTCGTTGTTTAATCAGGGACAGACGGCTGCTATGAACAAACTCTACCGGGTCTTCAATGGTAATGATGTTCTTCGGCATATCTGTATTGATATAGTCGATCATCGCCGCTAGCGATGTGGACTTACCGGATCCCGTTGGACCAGTCACCAAAACTAGCCCCTTATGATAGTGGCAAATATCCTTTAGAACCACTGGCAAACTTAGCTGATCAATTGTCAGAATTTTGACTGGAATCAGACGCATCACCAGCGAAGGACCGCGCAAGGTATTAAAAATATTGATTCGTACACGAGTGAAATCGAAATGAGCTGCCCCATCAAAATCCATCGTCTGTTTAAAGGCTTGGATTTGATCAGGCTTCAACACTTCAGATAGCCAACCGTAGAATGTAGCCTCATCTGTTTCGGGATAATCTGTCGTCTCAATTTCACCTCGATTACGAAAACGAGGAACTTCGCTTACCCCTAGATGAACATCAGAGAACCCTTTATCAAAGGCTTCACGGACAATACGCTCTAACGTCAAACCACCGCTGACCCTGACACCCCCCGCAGACTTTGGCATCGGTGGTGGAGCAGCTGCCCGTACCCCACCAGCTCTAC
Organism: Cyanobacteria bacterium P01_H01_bin.105; assembly: GCA_039178155.1. Taxonomy (GTDB): domain Bacteria; phylum Cyanobacteriota; class Cyanobacteriia; order Phormidesmidales; family Phormidesmidaceae; genus Leptothoe. The sequence goes on along the minus strand of JBCDFI010000599.1, from coordinate 368 downwards.
CCATGCCTGGCGGCGGCGGCGGCGCAATCCGCTTCGGAGGGGGTGGCGGAACAGACGGCATGGAGGAGGGGCGTTGTAGATCAGTCATAAAACACCAAAAGCCTTCAGTTAACGACGGGCAACATCAAGGAAACACGTCTGTGCCACTTTTACGTTGCAGACACACTTAATTCAATCATCCACAGCCTACCCAAAATTGCAACGTCAAATAGCAGGCTAAACTACTAGTAGGGCAACCGCATACTCAATTGGCCAAGATTCATAAGAGATACACGACGGCTCGCTCTACCTCTCGCTCGTCCCCGGGAGCGACCCGGCCGGCGTGAACCGCGCGCTGGCGCGTCTCGTGGCCACGGCTGAGCGCGGCG
>JBCDFI010000598.1:0-2969 GCA_039178155.1 Cyanobacteria bacterium P01_H01_bin.105 | reverse complement strand
TATGCAACCTAAGCTCAGGAGCTTACTGGAAACCGTCCGTGATGCTATTCATATGAAATATTACTCGTAATCAACCGCAACATTTTTGGCTTGACGTGAGAAATGACTTAGCGGTACCTTAGTTCTCACGCCCTTGTTGGGCATGACCACAAAGCTCAATATTTAGCACTGGCGGCAGGTGCATCCAACACCTAACCGCCAGCTAACCCTTGACTGATACAAGCAGTCCGAGGCTTGGGATACTTTATCCTATTGCTGCCCCGGTTTGCATCACATAATTGGGGCAGCTAAATTTGAGCTTTGGTTTCTTACCGGGCCGTCAGACTGTAGTCTTTTCGACTGCAGCTTTCAAATGTGGCAACGGTTTAACCACGATTGGAGACCAAAGCTTATGTTTCTCGATACCACCCAGGGCGCAGTTGCGTCTACGCTTTCTGTCGGCACCGAACCGTTGCCTGACCATCAATACGAAACAGTGCGCCATCTGCTGTTTGGCAGTCTTTCCGCTGTGCGGCTGACCATTCAAGATCTGCACAAAAAACACTACGCCGAACCCAACGACTGGAGTAAACCCATCTCTACTGGACGGCCCAATGAAGTGATGGCCATTTTGACCAAACGGGTGGCGATTAAGTCATAGGTACAGAGCGGATGGTTTTGCGATCGCACTCAGAACCATCCATTTAGTTTCAAATAACACAATTCTCTATTACACTTGGCTGGGTCGATTGATTGGAGTTACTTTAGAGAATCCATATTAGCAATATTTTGCTGGAGAAGAAACGTTTCAGCATGCCTTAACACGTCATCCGACAAGTCTAGTGAAATGGCGAAAACAGGTTGGCCCGGAGAAGGTGCAAACTCACAAGACATTAGTCTTAAACCTAGCCTCAGTCAACAAAAATGGTATGTCAGCAACATCAGCCTGACTAGCTATTGTAAAATGTTCTCTTTAGACTCTAAACGTTCACCTAGAATATTGTTTACTAGCTTCACTTGTTCTGACGTAATAGGGATACGCTCCTGTCTTGAATAAATGGGCATAGTCGGCTGCCAATGCACTATCAAAACTCCTTGAGATAAAGCATTGAAGCTGTAAGAGGTGACCTTATCCCATGGAATAAACTTGTATTGGTAGCAAATGCCATTCGCTCTGAAGGTTGGTCCTTCAAATATCGATAAGTATGGCGTTAAAAAAAAGAGAGGTACCATAAAAAGAATAATTGATAGCCGAATAGGATTGACAAGGTACCCTTTAGGAAGGGTTTTAGAAGCTAGCCAGACTCCTGACCATAGCGAAGGTATCAGCCAAGTTCCCATAACACCTAACAAGAATAAATTTGTCCAGATTATTGATTTGAATAAACTTTGTTTACGCGTGTCGGATAAAATCTTTCCTGCACTTAGTCTGCGCAGAGGCCAGCTACCCAGCCAGATAATCGAGCAAGTAGTCAAAAATAACCAGGCAGCGATAAAGCCATAAATGCCAAATACTAACCGAAATATTGTGATGCTAAGGATTACTATCAAAAAACGAACAAAGTTTGAAGATAAAATCTCTTGCGTAGCTTCTACACCCTTGAACCTCTTTAAAAGTCCATAGCCTATCCACAAGAAGCCAGCTATTAATATAATGCTCAATACCGAGTTTCTTAAAAACCAAATCATGGATTTTATTGATTCCTCTCATATTGTTGCAAAAGTTTTTTTAGCTCGCCATAACGCTCTTCGTCTAAAGGCTCAACTGCTTGTAGCACTGTTAATTGCTCATCATTTTTGGAATTGACATCGGCACCTTTATCCAGCAGTAGTCTAAAAAAAGTGATATCTGGATTAATAAAATCGTTGGGAGACTCTAACAAATGCTTTCGCTCATGGCGACTGGTAGACCAGATTAGGGGGGTATTGCCTCGATTATCTCTAGCGTTAATCTCAGCACCTGATTTAATTAATAGCCCAGCTGCTTGCGTATTGTTTATTTTTCTTGACGTGTAGAACAGTGGCGTCTGGCCATTATTATCTTTTGCGTTAACATCTGCACCCTTTTTAATAAGGAACTCTGCTAGATCCGTATTGTAGACACAGGGCTGTCCCCACACCGAAATAGTAATGCCTTCATACCCTTTAGATTTGTATCTGGGAGTCAGGCAATCTTCCTTGATAATTTCCATCGCTAGATGGAGAGGCGTTCGACCTTGTTGATCTATTGTATTGATATCGAGTCCTTTATTCAGAAAAAATTGGGCGATTTTCTGAGGATCACCTCGTCGATAAAAGGCTACCTCCCAAGAGGCTAGCGTATGTAAGGGTGTTCTACCTTGGCTATCTCTAGCATTTATATCTGCCCCATTCTGTAACAACACCTCGGCAACTTCAACTGACTGAGCCGTGTGTAGAGGTGTCAGTCCTTGCTCAGTTTTTTCATGAATATCTGCACTATGTTCTAATAGCGCCTTTGCAACTTTGCCTGAACTAGCCTGGTGAAGAGGTGTGCGACCTTTAAGAATAGTCGAGTCGCCATTCTTAGCGTTGATATCAAATCCATTGTCAATCAGTGCTTCAACAACATCGTCTGTCTTAGCGTAATGAAGGGGAGTATTGCCAAAATTACACCAAGATACGCCGTATTGCTCAGCGTGGGATTGTTTTTGAGCACTGGAACATAATGTGTCAGTGGTATGAGCCAACAGAGTTTCAACAACTAGCTTTGAACGAGCCGTATGGAAGGGCGTAAGAGGTGAGGGAACATGGCTACCATCAGAATTAGAATAGACACCTAGGCCAACATCGTATGGATTGGCTCCATGCACTAAAAGCACATCTGCCACTTCGCCTGAGCTGGCTGTATGGAGGGGTGTTTGCCCCAAATCATCCGTTGCATGAACGTCTACTCCCTTATTGATTAAATACTCTGCTACTTCGGGAGTACCTGCCCAATGGAGTAGGGTTTGGTATGCATAAATTCTGTG
>JBCDFI010000597.1:0-2970 GCA_039178155.1 Cyanobacteria bacterium P01_H01_bin.105 | reverse complement strand
GCGCAGTTTTTGAGCCAGTACCTGTTTGGTTTGGATTGCTGCCATTCGACCAAAGTCACGCTGTTCCGGGGTGACATCCAGTACAACCTCATCACCTACCTGGGCTTCAGGGGCAACTTCAACCACCTCAGCTAAGGAAATCTGATGATCAGGATTATCAACCGCTTCGACAATCATCTTGCTGGATAAGACCCTAAAGCCCTCCTCCTCTGGATCTAATTCCACAGCGAAATTGTCAAAGTAGTCTTCCTCAAATTGAGCGCTATCCATACGACGAGTCCGACGATAGCGTTCATAACCTTTGAGCAGAGCCTCCCTTAGCGCTTGCTCTACGGCGGAACGTGGCAGATTACGCTCTCTGCTAATGCCTTCGATCATTGCTTGTAGGCTGGGCAGACTGACCATTGACATGGGCTTTCTCCTCCTTAAATAGGCGTTTGGGGTCAATATGGGTAGGAATGATGCGGGGGTGATCCTGATATTCTGATGAATTCTTTTAAGAGGATAGGGATTGTATTGTTGCTAGTTGGTGTATTGGTCCATAGCTATACCTCAACTTGATTGCTCAGCTTGACTGCCTCTACTAACTCAGCAGGTATAGCCACGCGACGACCTCGCTGACTAATAGCCAGTTTGCTTTCCGTGCGTTCTAGCAGTGTACCTATCCATACTTTTTTCTCTTTGTGTGGAGTATGGAGCGTGACCTCAATAGCGAACCCTTTGAAAACAATAAAATCGCGCTCGGTTTTAAGCTGATTGGAAACTCCAGGACTGGAAATTTCTAGAACGTAAGCATCAGGAAGGGCATCAGAGTTCTCCAATACCTCTCCCAAGGCAACACTCATGCGTTCACAGTCGTCTAGGCTAGTGTCATCCTGAGTGAGATTACGGATGTCAACGCGCAAAACCGGTGGACTATGGTTGGTTTGAAAAACTGCAGTTACGACCTCTAACCCCAGGTCAGTGGCAATGGGGGTCGCTATTTCAAGTACCTGTGGAATAACAGGATGGGTCATGGTCACGCAATAAATTAACCAAAATAAAAAGTGGGCCTCAAGGTCCCACTTCTTACACAATCATTCTTGAACTGGGGTAGTAAATACCTACACGTAAGAAGTACCCAAAGAGTCTGGGTATCTGTAGGCCTTTACTGCGTTACACAGTTTAGCGTGTTTTTCTTTGCTTTGATTCAATACCTGTTGCCTGGAAAAGCTCAGCAACGGTTGAGCAGTAGTTGTCTATACCGAAGCTAGCAGGGGTCAGGGGATTTTGATAAGTAAAATGACGATACTGTAAACAAAAGCGATCCCAGTCTTCCATGCGGACTTTAAAGAGCCTGATAAAAAAGTCAATCAGTCTTTGGGATAAAGGAATCCGAAAATAAATTGACCGACCTAGATATTGGCTGACAGCTGAGACGGCGTCATCGACTGTCAGAGCTGGGTTACCTAGTACGAGTTCTCTAGATTCCCCTGATTGGGGGGCATGGCCAATTAGATGAGTAACGATTGTGGCAACGTCTTGGGCATGGATAAAGTGTAGAGTCCCATCGGCACTAAAAAAGCGAATGAGATCAATCCACTGAGTCACCTCAGTCAATCCACTGGAGATATGGGAGTAAGGCTTGCTGGTATCACCACCAAAAACTAGCGTTGGAAAGAGTGTGGTGATTTTAGGGTATATAGCTAAGTCCTTTAGCTTTTGATGGCACTGGTATTTGCTCCGAATATAGTCGAATGAAACTTGACCGGCTTCTTTGAGAGGTTTATTTTGTCGATCTAAAATACTTGCTGTCGAAAAGTAGAGCACCTGTCGAATTCGAGCAGGATCTAGCAATGCCATCAACTTTAAATTGGCAGTGACGTTGATGTCATAGATAGCGGGCGCGCCTCCCCAAGATGTAGCGATGAGGATAGCGCTATCTATAGTGCCAAGTAGATCGGAAAATCTAGCAATTTCGCGGATATCGCCTTGTAGTATATGAACCCTTGGTTGCGAGACACTATCTAGCTGTAGCTTATCTGGCTCGCGCAACAGCAAAAATAGTTCATGATCGCTATTGTTGATTAAGCTGTCAAGGACATAATGACCGATACATCCGCTAGCACCGGTAATAAAAATTCTCTGCGGTGACGATTTTACGGATGGTGCCAGTTGAGTCACAGTTTGGTCTAGCGCGATATTTAAGTGTTCATACTATTACTTTACGTAACAGTTATGACAGCTGGTGTGACGCCTCGCTGAGTGCCTGAGCCTAGGCTAGATGCCTAAGCTCATTAGCGTAGTGCGGGCTTTAGCTTGAAGGATGATTCTGAAATGAGGCCTCAACCCTTAGGCCGGGATTGCCAACAAGCTATCCAGCTGTTTGGCGGTCTCAAAGAAATGGGCTGCATTTTCTTCAGGGGTACCGGGCAAAATACCGTGACCTAGGTTCAAAATGTGTCCCCCACGACCGGCTTTACGAACGGTTTCGAGGATGCGATCGCGAATAAAGTCCTTCGAACCAAACAATACACCAGGATCGACATTACCCTGGACTTTCATGTTGGGACCTAGACGACGACGGGCATCGGCCATATCCACTGTCCAGTCAACGCTGATAATATCTACCCCTGATTCTCCCATAATCTCCAAGACGCCAGCGCTGCCACTGATATAAAGAATTAAAGGCGTATCGGGATGGGTTTCTTTGACTTGGCGTACCACCTGTTGCTGATAGGGCAGAGCAAAAGTGCGATAGTCTTCGGGACTGAGCTGACCAGCCCAAGAATCGAATAGTTGAACGATCTGCGCACCGCAGTCAATCTGGTAGCGCACGTAGGCAGCAATACCGTCTGCTAGGTGGCTTAAAAGCTGGTGCAGCATCTTGGGCTCAGAGAATGCCATACCCTTGATGACAGAGTAATTCTTAGAGCTTTTGCCTTCTACGGCATAGGCAGCTAATGTCCAGGGAGATCCGACAAACCCAAG
>JBCDFI010000596.1:0-2975 GCA_039178155.1 Cyanobacteria bacterium P01_H01_bin.105 | reverse complement strand
TATAAACTCAAAAAGCCCAAAGCAAGCGGTATCAATGCGGCTAGATAGTTGCGCGGTCCTAACCCTAGCTGATGACCTGCGTATAGGATCATAGCAGCGCCCAAAATCAAGTCCGGCCCTCCCCACGGTGAAATGGTACGCGTCGACAGCCAAAACTGAGAGCTAATGGGTTTTAGCAGAACAAAGTCTAAAGTTCCTTCCTGAACATGTCGGACAATCCGATTGAGATTAGGGCTCAAGAATGTAGCCGCAAAGCCCTGCAGCATTGTAAAAACACCCAACACGACAAGCGCCTCTTGCCATTGCCATCCTTGAAATTCGTACCCTGTTCGATAAAACAAAAATAAACCAAATAAACTGCCACCCAAGGCCGTTAGGCTACTTAGGGTGGCAATTACAAAGTTTAGGCGATATTCAAGTTCAGCTGCGATCGCAACTTCCCAAAACAGACGCAATACCCTCAAATATCGCCGCACTGTTATCCATTTCCCAAATCGTCAGCTCTATAGTAGCAACCAGACCTGAGAAAAACCGTTTTATCGGGTTGAGGTAGGAAACAAAGGATCTATCTAGAAAAACAGCATCATGAACCAAACACTATGCTGCTCCATCCAAAATTCTGATTTTGATTCGTCTAGGCAGAATGCTGACCATCAATATAACGTTTTAGCTCACCTTGCAAACGATAGCGAGCCCGAGCAATACGAGACTTAACTGTGCCCAGAGAAACCCCGGTAATTTCAGCAATCTCCTCATAGGGAAGACCCTGAATTTCCCTCAAAACAATAGTCGTCCGAAATACTTCCGGCAATTCAGCAATGGCTGCTTGCAAACGGTCATAGAACTCATGAGTCATCATTGTATCTACAGGGCTAGGATCAGCTGACGCAATTTCCCAATCAACCTGACCATCCTCCAGATTACGAGGCGCATCTAAAGACAACGTGCCCGCATGACGCTTACGCTTACGAAGCTCGTCATAGAACAAATTGGTAGTGATACGACTCATCCAACCCTTAAACTTCACAGGTGACTGCAGGCGATTTAAATTGCGATAAACACGAATCCAAACTTCTTGAGCCAAATCCGCTCGATCAGACCAATCAGGAGCAAGATGATACAGCTGACGCTCTACATGGGATCTGTACCGACGCATCAGCTCTGAAAACGGAGCCTGTTCTGGATAACGATCGCGCTGACAAACATTGATTAACTCGGCTAAATCTAATTGATTAAGTTGCTCAGCTGCAAGCTTTTGACTATTAGTCTGAATCGCTTGAAAAGTAGAAATATTCGTGACGGGATCAAGAGTTCCAGTGGATAAAGCGCGCGCGTCAAGTTGGATAGTAGTCATAATAAAAACAATTCAGGAAGTTGTTTTATACGGGAGGCTGAATTGATTAGGTAGTAAACCTAAATTTAGCTATAAAAAAGGGTAGATATCTAGACCTAGAAGAACAAGAACTTTCGTGAAATTCACCAAGCTTGTCAATCAGTGTAATGAACACTACCGATATCAAACATCAGACCTCTAACCGAGTGTTTTAGCTAAGAAAACTCTCATCCCTACTTTAATCTGTCGCCTATGGGTAGTCCGTAAAGTGTTAGTTAAGAGATAGGCAAGAAAGGCTTTTGTATAGTGAAAAATTTCAACTTATTTAGTGAAAATATCGGGTCTATAAAGATGAATAAGGTTGCTTTAAAGCTATGGCAAACAAGCGACATATTAACTTTGCATAGCCATCGTCAAGTTCATGCTTTCTACATATACTTAAGTACCCTATGTACTGTCGTAGTTAAGAGTTACCTAAGCCCCCATCCCCGAATAACGTTTGAGTCCCTGCCGCCACAGCCAACGGTTTAAACTCCAAAAAATTAGGCACCATATAATCGTTATGGCAATACTCTTACCAATCTGTATGGGAAAACCAACAATCAGACTAGCGGGTACATAGATTAAATAAGGAAAGGGCGTCCACAGTACAGCTGAACGAACAGCATCAGGAAACAAGGCTAGCGGAGCTACCATGCCTGAGAAAAATGTGTAGAGCAAGAATGAGAATTGTTCAATTGCCGTTGCTCGTTCCAGCCAGAAGGCCACCATAGCGTAGGTGTATTGCATCAAAAAGCGCAGGCAAAACGCCAAACTGATGGCCAATAGACCCCAGATCATATGGGCAGGCCGCTGACGAGCCGCAGGATACAATCCTAGGAATAGCGCCACTAACGCAGCGATGAAGGGCAGTCTGGCTAGGCGTTCAGCTAAATGAGATAAAAAATGACGCCAGCCTGGATCGAGGGGTTGCAAAAGTAACAGTGATAGCTTGCCTTCTAAAACGTCTCGCTCAAAATCCCAAATTACCCACACAACGGTTAACTGTCGAACCACAAAGACGGCCAAAAAATAGCGCACTACATCATCAGGGTTGAGATCAAACTGGCCGCTACGGGAGGCTTCTTGCCATAACCCCATTAAAATTAGAGGGAACGAGCCTGAGAGCACCCAAAACATTAGTTCAGCCCGGTATTCAATCATGTAGGCGTAGTACACCGATAGCAACGTCGGGATTACGCGTAAGAAACGCTGAAGATAACTAAATACAGGCATTACTACTGAGTCCTGGGGAGCCTTAGAAGATAGATGGAGCTGTAAGCAAACTCCAAATTACAATTCAAAACTTCTTAGGGTTTAGTTTAGTTGGTTATGCTAGCAGTAGGTGACAGGAGTAGGGTAATGCTGAGGATTTCAAGCCAGGTGGCGATTCCCGATAGTGAAATTGAACTGCAGGCGGTGCGATCTCAAGGCGCAGGCGGCCAGAACGTCAATAAGGTGGCCACCGCCATCCATCTTCGGTTTGACATCCCCGCCTCGTCTTTACCCGAACACTACAAAACTCGACTACTGGCGCTAAACGATAGTCGTATTACCAAAAACGGTGTCATCAATTTAAAATCCCAGGCCTATCGCACCCAGC
>JBCDFI010000595.1:0-2976 GCA_039178155.1 Cyanobacteria bacterium P01_H01_bin.105 | reverse complement strand
TGGCCGATAATCTATTTTATGTTCAGGGCAAGTATCCAGAGATTGCGACAACAAATGACTACTACATGGCCCTGGCCTATACAGTGCGAGATCGGTTGCTACAGCGATGGCTGACAACTTGTGAAGCCTATGATAATCAATTGGTACGAGTGGTTTGCTATCTATCGGCAGAGTTTTTGCTAGGGCCTCACCTGGGCAACAATTTGATTAATCTCAACATTTATCAACCCGTGCAACAAGCTCTGGAAGAGTCGGGTCTAGAACTGGATAAACTGATTGCGCAGGAAGAAGAACCGGGTTTAGGCAATGGTGGTCTAGGACGGTTGGCGGCTTGCTATATGGAGTCCCTGGCTAGTTTGGAAATTCCGGCCATTGGCTATGGTATTCGCTATGAATTTGGCATTTTTGACCAGGAAATTCGAGATGGCTGGCAGGTAGAGATTACTGACAAATGGCTGCAGTACGGTAATCCTTGGGAGATTTTACAGGCTGATATTGCGGTTGAAGTTAAGTTTGGTGGCCATACTGAATTTTATACTAACGACCAGGGGCAACAGGGCGTGCGCTGGGTACCAGGTTATATCCTAAAAGGCATTCCCTACGATACGCCGATTTTGGGCTATCAAGTTAATACGGCCAATACCCTGCGACTATGGAAGGCAGAAGCCGGTGATTCCTTTGACTTTCAACGGTTTAACCAGGGGGATTATTATGGTGCGGTCAATGATAAGACAGCGGCAGAGAACCTGACTAAGGTGCTTTATCCCAATGACGAACAGATTCAGGGTAAAGAGCTAAGACTACAGCAACAGTATTTCTTTGTGTCCTGTTCGCTGCAGGATATGATTCGTATCCATCTAGCGGAAGGTAGCTCACTAGAAACCTTCCACGAGAAGTTTACGGCTCAGCTTAATGATACCCATCCGGCAGTGGGTGTGGCTGAGCTAATGCGTCTACTGGTGGATGAACACAGGATGCCTTGGGATACAGCGTGGAGTGTGACTCAAAAAACATTTGCCTACACTAACCATACGCTGTTGCCAGAAGCTTTAGAAAAATGGCCAGTTTCGTTGTTTGGTCATTTATTACCCCGACATTTAGAAATTATTTATGAGATTAATCGACGTTTTTTAGAGCAGGTCCAACAGCGGTTCCCCAATGATGGGGGCAAACTGGCCGTGCTATCGCTGATTGATGAGTCAGGAGAACGCTACGTGCGGATGGCGAACCTAGCCTCAGTGGGAGGCTATGCCATCAATGGTGTAGCTGTCTTGCACAGTGAGTTGGTGAAAAGCACGGTTCTTAAAGAGTTTCACGAGCTATGGCCGACTAAGATCACCAATGTAACTAATGGGGTCACGCCTCGCCGATGGATGGTGTTGAGCAATCCTCAGCTATCTGATCTGATTACCAGCAAAATTGGTGACGGCTGGGTACGACAGTTAGATGAGCTACGGCAGCTAGAAGCATTTGTGGATGATCCTGAATTCTTGGCGGTTTGGCAACAGGTAAAGCTATCTAATAAGCAACGACTGGCGCAGCGAATTCTTGACTTTACTGGCATCGAAGTAGATCCCAGATCAATGTTTGACATTCAAGTTAAGCGGATTCATGAGTATAAGCGACAGCATTTGAATGTTTTGCATATAATTACGCTCTATAACCGGATTAAGGAGAATCCTTCTGTAAAGATTGTTCCTCGCACGTTTATTTTTGGAGGAAAGGCTGCACCGGGATACTTTATGGCCAAGCTGATGATTAAGTTGGTTACCTCTGTAGGCGAGGTAATTAACAATGATTCCGATGTAGCGGGTCGTCTAAAGGTGGTATTTTTGCCTGACTACAATGTCACTAATAGTCAGCCTGTGTATCCTGCAGCTGATCTGTCAGAACAGATTTCCACGGCGGGTAAAGAAGCTTCTGGTACAGGCAATATGAAGTTCTCGATGAATGGAGCCCTGACCATTGGCACGTTAGATGGGGCCAATGTAGAAATCCGTGAAGCCGTTGGTGAAGAGAACTTCTTCTTATTTGGTTTGACGGTGGAGCAGGTGATGGGATTAAAGACTCAGGGGTATCGACCTGAAGACTACTGTCAAGGCAATGCTAATTTGCAAAACATTATTCACCAGCTTTCCTCCGGTGGTTTTTCCCGAGGTGATCAAACTCTCTTTAGACCGTTAGTAGATAACTTGCTGTACCAAGATCCCTATTTATTGTTTGCCGACTATCAGGCCTATATTGATTGCCAAGATCGAGTCAGCCAAGCTTATGCAGATACTAACCATTGGACTCAGATGTCCATTCTGAATACGGCTCGCATTGGTAAGTTTTCCTCAGATCGCTCTATTTGTGACTATGCGGAGACTATTTGGCAGGTAAAGCCAGTGCCTGTAGTCCTGAAGGATTATGTTCAAGCTGATGCGGGATTACGGGTAAAGCAATCATGAGTTTAAGTATCTACTTTCTTCGCCATGGTGAAACCACCCATAGCCAGACTGGGGGCTACTGTGGTGCTCTGAATCCGGAACTGACTCCAGCAGGAATGGAGATGGCCCAGGCCTTTGCTGATGCCTATGGGGCAATGGACTGGACCGCAGTGTTTGCCAGTCCGATGAAGCGGACAATCGCAACAGCTAACCCCATCTGTGATGCCCTGGGCATAACGCCACAGCTGCGGGATGGTCTCAAAGAACTAAAGTACGGTGCCTGGGAAGACCGCAACCCGGACGAAGTTAGAGAGCTATACGGTCAAGACTACAATCGTTGGATGACTGAACCGGCTTGGAATCCACCCACAGGTGGAGAAACGTCTACCCAGATTGCCAATCGAGCAACTGCGGTGATTGCAGAGATCCAGGAGACCTATGAAGCTGGCAATGTGCTGGTTGTGTCTCACAAGGCAACGATTCGGATTATGCTCTGTAGCTTATTGGGGATAGATTTGGGGCGGTATCGCGATCGCATCGAAATGCC
>JBCDFI010000594.1:0-2978 GCA_039178155.1 Cyanobacteria bacterium P01_H01_bin.105 | reverse complement strand
TAGCACTGTGAATAATACAGCTAGGCGATAGTCGGTCCAAACCAATGACTGTAGGAGTGCAGAACTCGGCATAGAAACTTATGACGCGCTATCAAAACGCTCTCTAGATTAACATCGCGGCGTTGCCAGACAGGGTGTATCCTCACCGCTATTGACTAAATAGTAAGGCCGAGTTCCTTATGTAAAGAAACTCGGCCTAAGGTGCCCAATCTAACTAACCTTTATTCAGCCTTACGGTATCAAATCAGGTTAGTAAGGATTCAAGCATTTAACTTAGTCCTCATATATGCGGCACTCATCTGCTTCGGGGTTTTCATCGCAGTAGGTTTCAAAATTGGTCTTTGGTTTCTCAGATTCACGCTGGTGTGAAGCTTCAGCCTGAAGTTCCTCAACAGCATCCCAAGCCGCCGCGCAGTTCTCAGAACCAGAACCATCAGTACTGCAAACGTCGCGGGCTGATTTGATCTCTTCAGAGATTTTTTCTTGAATATCGCTCATAGCTTTTAGTTATCTACCTTGACTTTCAATGAAGGATTTGAGTTGAAAGTGTGCTTACGACTATTCCTAATGGCCTGCTTAGAGTTTTCCATCAGTAATAGCAAAGCGTTAGAGGTGGTTTACCCTTCTATGGTAACTTCGGTTTTTTCAAACTAGTTGTATCTAAAGAAGCATTTCGCAATTGCATGGACCTGTCCTACTGCCAAAGCAGGCCTCAAAGTCGCTCAAACGGCCAATAGCTCAATGATAACGGCTTCAACAGGTTAGTTTATCTGGGAACTATACTCGCTGTTGACGGAATGATTGAACGGGCTGCTTGATTAGGGTCGGAGCTAATGCCAGGATGCAGAGAGCTAGACTGGTAGTATCTTGATTTACCTTTAGAGTATTGAGTTTGCCATCACCGTCACCAAACGCTATGAAATGGGCCAGTGCCGTCTCTACCCATCCTTCACTGGAATTAGCACTGCGGGAGGTGATTGAGCGGGTATTAACCCAGCTAGAAACGGCACCTAACTTAGCGGTCATATTTATTTCATCAGCCTTTGCCAGTGAGTATTCTCGGGTTTTACCTCTGCTTAGAGGTCCCCTAGGCGGAGCTCATATTATTGGCTGTAGTGGCAGTGGAGTCATTGGTAGAACCCGTGCAGGCCATTTGATCGAAGTTGAAGAAACGGCGGGAATCAGCCTGACAGTTGCCTATTTGCCTGATGTCAATATCCAAGGGTTTCATCTATCTATTGATGAGCTACCCGATCTAGATAGCCCCCCTAGCGAATGGACTGAAATTATTGGGGTATTACCGGCTGATAAGCCGCAGTTTCTCTTGATGGCCGATCCGTTTGCGTCAGGGATGAACGATCTTCTACAGGGGTTAGACTTTGCTTATCCAGAGTCAGTCAAATTAGGTGGACTAGCCGGTATTGAAAGCATCAGCCGTAGCTGTGGATTATTTTGTGGACAGCAGCTTTATCGACAAGGAGTCATTGGTGTTGCCCTCTCAGGCAATATTGTGATTGATACCATTGTGGCTCAAGGTTGCCGTCCTATTGGCCCAACATTTCGTGTGGTTGAAAGCGATCGCAATGTGGTCACGAAGGTGGCAGCTCAAGACGAAGCTGCAACACAAACACCCCTTGAAGCGTTACAAGAACTTTTTCAAGATTTGGGTGAAACCGATCGACAGTTAGCCCAAGAGTCATTATTTATTGGCTTAGCCCAAAGTAGCTTTAAGCAGGCACTTGAGCAGGGGGATTTTTTGATTCGCAACCTCGTAGGTGTAGACCCAAAGATCGGTGCCATTGCCATTGCCGATCGGATTCGACCAGGCCAACGAATTCAGTTCCATCTGCGCGATGCCCATACAGCTAAAGAGGAGCTAGCGACGCTGTTAACAACCTATCAGCTGAATAATCAAGCGCGTGCATTGCCCTCTGGGGCCTTACTTTTCGCCTGTAATGGACGAGGCACTAGTTTATTTGATGCTCCCAATTGTGATGTTGAGCAGTTTAGTCATCAGCTTGGGCAAGTGCCTTTGGGAGGGTTTTTCTGTAATGGTGAAATTGGCCCCGTCGGAAAAACGACTTTTTTACACGGGTTTACGTCAGTATTTGGCATTTGTCGAGAACTGGACAGATAAACTCTTTGCCAGTAAATGGCCCCCTAACGTTGAGCTTATTTAGCAGGATTATCGAGCTGCTCGGTTGAAGCGATTTCCACAAAAGCATCTACGGGCAAGGTTTTAATAAACTGCCATGCTTCTTGCAAATGCTGACGCCCATTGGTAGTGCCTAACTGGCTCAGGCTGCCTAGGAGTGCGATCGCAATAATACAGACCAACGTCTGACGCAGTGGCCATGACGATAATGATCCCCATGGATGCTGGGGAGGAGCCGGTACTTGTAACGGAGGCTGCGCTGGAACAGGTGCAGTTCGAATCGCTTGGCGAAGCATCAATAATCGTTGATACATTTGCTGAGTATTTGGCTCGTCCATCAGCCACTGAGCTACAAGTTTTCGTTCTTCAGCTGTAACTTCGCCATCCAGATAGGCACTTAACAGCTCAAAACGAGCTTCGTCGTCATAGTTTCTAGAGTCAGAAAACCTTTGGTCGGAAACCTCAATCAAATCACGCATTTCATTATCAATATGCTGTGACAAAAGGTCCAAAGGCTCACCATTCCCAGACGAGCTACTTTTATGAGGTTGAGCGTGATGAAAGGACATAACGTTTGGACTCTAATGTACCAGTACCATAACCTCTGCAAGTAGCTAGCCTAAAAGACCTACTCACGAGATATCTGTTTAGACTACGCTCACACTTGCCAAAGGCAAAAACTGCGTCTCCAAAACAGACGGCTCACCGCTTAAAGAAACCCCTAAAGCAGGACACCTGGAATATCAGACGTCAGGCTTAGCAAAAAGTATCCGGACTGCAAAGACTTTTTTGATGGAATTTCAATCATATTGTATGAAGCTTA
>JBCDFI010000593.1:0-2985 GCA_039178155.1 Cyanobacteria bacterium P01_H01_bin.105 | reverse complement strand
GTTTAACCCTTTTCTGGCTCGCATTGGTATTCAGGCGGATGCAGACATTGTGGTCTTTGGCGGGCTCGGTCTTATTTTTGATGATTACCACTTTTTTCGCACCACATTTGAGGATGCCGGTGTGTTCTCTCGCACGGTGATGTTTGTGAATCTGGCTTCTGATCCCATTGTGGAACGCACCCTGATTCCCGACATGGCCCTGGCGGTGGCAGAGCGGTTTGCGGTGGAACAGGGCAAGCGAGTGTTGGTCTTGCTGACGGATATGACCGCCTATGCCGATGCTCTGAAGGAGATTGGCATTGCCATGGATCAGGTGCCGTCCAATCGTGGTTATATGGGTGATTTATACTCCCAGCTGGCGCGCCGTTATGAGAAGGCCTGTGACTATGCCCAGGGTGGTTCGGTAACGATTCTCACAGTGACTACCATGCCTGGGGATGATGTTACCCATCCAGTGCCAGACAATACTGGTTACATCACCGAGGGACAACTCTATCTCCATGATGGGGTGATTGATCCGTTTGGGTCGTTGTCACGACTTAAGCAGCATGTTATTGGCAAGGTGACGCGAGAAGATCATAGTCAAATTATGAATACAATGGTCCGCTTTTATTCAAATGCCAAAGATGCAGAGCAAAAGCAAGCGATGGCATTTGAACTATCTGATTTGGACCATAAGCTGTTGAAATTTGGTGAGTTATTTAAACAGCGCTTTATGGACATTAATGTGTCTATTCCCCTGGAGCAGGCGCTCGATCTAGGTTGGAAAACATTAGCTGAGTGCTTTGAACCTCAAGAACTGTTGATGAAGCAAGGACTGATTGACAAGTACTTCCCAAAAGAGACTCAGCCATAGGAGGCGACAATGGCAAGGCTGGCATTAAATAAGGCGTCTCTTACCAAACTTCAGCGACAGCTTAAAACCTATAAAGATGTCCTGCCCTCGCTAGACCTAAAGCGTCGGCAGCTCCTGGCTGAACAGGCCAAGGCTAAACGGAGGCTAATGGCAATTCGCCAGCAGCTGGAAGGGCTAGAGCCAGTGATTGCTAACGATCTGTTGATGCTAGCAAATCAGGAGGTAGACCTGAGCGATATTGTTAAGGTTGTTGGGGTTAATGTGGTAGACGAGAATGTCATGGGCACCCGTCTGCCCAAATTAGACAAGTTTGACATTAAAGTGCGCGACTATGCTTTGTTGGGCAGACCTCACTGGGTCGAGCGTGTGGTAGATGCCCTAACAACAGCGGTGGAGTTACGCCTGCAGCTACAGGTGGCTGAGCGACGCCAAGTATTGCTAAACCAGGCGACCCAAAAGATCACCCAGCGGGTCAACCTGTTTGATAAAGTGCTAATCCCAAGAGCCCAGGCAAATATCAAGAAAATCCAGATCTACCTGTCGGATGCGGAACGAGCAGCGGTGGTGAATTCGAAAATTGCCAAGCGGAAGAAGGGGGCAGCTGCATGAGCATTGTGCCCTTGAACAAAGTTACCCTGTGTGGGTTAAGTCACGATCAAGAGACGGTGCTTGAAGGTCTGCAGAATTTGGGATGTCTACACTTAATCCCGCTGCAGGTGCCCCCTCAAGATTCTGAAACGGCCCTATTTGTGCGCGATGAAGATGCCCATGAAGCCTTGCAGCATCTCATGGATGTACGGCGTAGACGACACCAGGTCTTGGATGATGTGGATTTTAACTTTGATCAGGTGTTAGCGTTGGCTCTGGCCAATAAACAAAACCGTCGGGAGGCCGAAGACAGGCGATATTTTTTAACAAATCGGATCCGGAATCTAGAGCCCTGGGGAGACTTTACCCTACCCGATATCGAACAGCTAGGGGACTACCGGCTCTGGTTTTATCGGGTGCCCTACGCCAAGATGAAATCTCTCCAGGAGCTGGAATGGCCCTGGCAACAGGTCGCAACCGATCATCGATTTGCTTATGTGGTGGTCATTTCTAAACAGGAGCCCCCTGCAGATGCTCTGCCTGTTGCCCGCACTTACACAGGGGCAGTGCCGCTAAAAGATTTAAAGCATGAGTTACAGCGGGTTGAAATCCAGCTAGAAGACTTGGATGCTGAACACGAGGCCCTCAGTCGCTGGATTCATCTATTTTCTAAAAATCTGGCACGGGCTGACGATCAGGCCGCGATTCAGTATGCGGGTACTCAAACCCGTCAGGAGGTTGGTATCTTTATGGTCCAAGGTTGGCTGCCGGTCCAAGAGTTGGAATCCTTGGAGACATTTGCGCAACAACAGGAACTGGCACTCCTGGTTGAACCAGCCCGCCCCGACGATACCCCACCCACGCAGATGGATAATCCCCCCGGTTTGAGCAGTGGGCAAGATTTGGTCAGTTTTTACCAAACACCTGGCTACCGTAGCTGGGACCCGTCAATTGCGGTTTTCTTCTCGTTTGCCGTTTTCTTTGCCATGATTCTCTCGGATGCTGGCTATGCTTTGGTGCTAGCGGTGATTGTGGCTTGTTACTGGCCATCAATGGGGAACAGTGCAGGTGGCCGACATTTCCGGGTTCTATCGGTGATGGGATTAATCGCGGCTGTTATTTATGGTGTTTTGGTCGGTAGCTATTTTGGGGCCGGACCTGAGCAGATTCCTCGCATCGGTTCACTGCTCACCCAGTTTCAGGTGCTAAATATCAACAATTACGATGCCATGATGCAGCTTGCGATCTCAATTGGCTGTCTGCATATTGCATTTGCTAACATCGTCGCCGCCCTGGGTGCCGGTGGGTTTGCTGGCAAAGCACAACCACTGGGTTGGATTGTTGTTATTGGTGGCGGCTTAGTGTTGGGCTATGGAGGGAGCGCTGGGCACCATCTGGGCATTGGCTTACTGGTGGGCGGTTTCTTAATTATCTTCTTAGGCGGATTTCTCAGTAGCCGTCAAAAAAATCTGCTCTTGCGTCTAGTTGCGGGTCTGGGTTCCCTGACCCAAATCTCCAAACTGTTTGGCGATATTATGAGC
>JBCDFI010000592.1:0-3032 GCA_039178155.1 Cyanobacteria bacterium P01_H01_bin.105 | reverse complement strand
GACCGATATCACTCGCATACGCAGCACTGTGGCAGCTGTGGTCCAGCTCTAAAGCGAATTAAGACGATTCGCACAGGAGCGATGATTGTGAGTGCTGTGGTTTGGTCACTGTTACCGCTAGTGATAACAGTTTTTGGCGCGATCACTTGGCCCATAAGCATCCTCTTGGGAGGAATACCGCTAGTCTGTTTAGCCTTGTGGCTGT
The DNA here is from genome assembly GCA_039178155.1 of Cyanobacteria bacterium P01_H01_bin.105. Classification (GTDB taxonomy): domain Bacteria; phylum Cyanobacteriota; class Cyanobacteriia; order Phormidesmidales; family Phormidesmidaceae; genus Leptothoe. Next base: position 2,827 of record JBCDFI010000592.1, on the reverse strand, counting down.
GGCTAGGCGATCTGGAGCAGAAATTTTACAAAGGTGATGCAACGCCTCCTCGTAATTTATCTTGATAAAGTTCTTGATAAAGTCTGAAGCAAAGTACAAACAGGACTGCGCAGTCAGCAAGCACCCGATCTTTCCCGATCATTTGTATAGAGATATCGAATGTTAGTATTCAAGAATATTCGGGCTGTGTTCCCCTGATTGAACTAGAGTCTGGGTTTGTGGAAGCTAACAAAGGGTTGAAGAGTTGCGATGTTCAGATATCTTCGGGATAAAAGCTTGCCTCTATCAATCCTCATTGTGTCTCTCGGTATGCAGTTTGCACCCCATGCTTTAGCAAATCAGCCTGGAGCAGATACAACCGCTCAGATAGAGCAGGCTGATTCCTTTGATGATATTGCTACCCACTGGAGTCGCCATGTTATTAACTGGCTAGCTGGAAACAATCCTGCTCAAACACTCTATTTGGACACTTCAGACGAAAGCTTTCGACCGGGATGCCCCATTACACGGGGTGAATGGATTGAACTATCTGTCAATATTTTTGATCTGAACAACCGTCCCGATGCTGGTAATAACCTGGTTGCCAATGCTCCAAAATGTCCAGGCATTCCTGATTGGGCATGCCCTTTTTCAGATGTCCCAGCTACTTTGAACGGCGATCCATCAACACCGAATTCCTATTATCAAGCCACGCTGCAAGCCTTTAGAACTGGCATGATATCTGGCTACCCTGATGGCACATTCCGGCCTCAACAACCAATCAATTATGCCGAAGCGATCGCATCATTAGCAGCCGGTCTAAACCTGGTTCCACAAATCGACAGCCTCCAAGCACAGAATGGAGAGGAACCTTCAATCATTGGAACTGACTACTTTATCAATGGCCTTGTGATGGAAGATGCCTGGTTTGCTCCGGCATTGCATGGCTCATTGCTGGCTAACCTGGTTGCGCTAGATTGGCCACTTGAGTTTTACCCCTACAGGCCGCCATTGAGCCGAGGTGAAGCGGCCGTAATGCTATATTTGAGCCTAGCCTATCAGGGCAAAGCAAGGCTGGACGACCCGATTCTTAGAGCAGAAACAGCACCCAACAGTGGTGAATATACGCTTAGACACATCCGAATGGCTGGAGAACCTGATTTCTCTTTTGGACCACCTGCTTTTCGCAGACAGTGCGCAGAATAACGATAAATCTTCAGAGACCCCAAGTCTTAGGCAACACTTAACGCTGTGGTCAAAATTGACTCAAACAAACCGATTCCATCAGTACTGCCTAGCCTGGAATCGGCAGCTCTTTCTGGATGAGGCATCATGCCAAGAACATTACCGGCTTTATTGCAAATGCCAGCAATGTTGTTAAGTGAACCGTTGGGATTATTGCTATCATCAACGCTTCCATCCGGGCTGCTATAGCGAAAAACAGCTTGGTTGTTATCTTCTAAAGATTTTAGAGTATCCGCATCAGCATAGTAACAACCTTCTCCATGGGCAATGGGAATCGTAATTGTTTGCCCTTGAGTATAGTTTTGAGTCCAGGGTAGGTCAGTGCGTTCTATCTTGAGGGGAGTGCGATCGCAAATAAACCGCATATCCCGATTGCGCATCAGTGCTCCCGGCAGCAGACCCACCTCAGTCAAAATCTGAAAGCCATTGCAGATTCCCAGCAACAGACCGCCCCTATTGGCGTGCTCAATGGCAGAGCGCATCGCCGGAGAAAACTGAGCGACCGCACCGCACCGCAGATAGTCACCGTAGCTAAATCCGCCTGGGATCACCACTATATCCACATCGCCCAGGTCGCTATCCTCATGCCAGATGCGCTGTGTAGGACGCTTGAGAATATCACGGGTGACATAGACGACGTCGCGATCGCAATTAGAACCCGGAAATGTAATAACACCAAATTTCATGGCACAAAAATAGGTGGGTAGTAGGTTAAAGCAGCTTTGACAGCTACATAAATCTTGGCATATGGGACTGCCTACTCTCCGCTCAGGAGGAGTAACAGGGTGGGTTACGCCGCCGCCATCGCCTGCAATTCAATCCGATAATTTTCAATCACCGGGTTCGCCAGTAGCTGGTCACACATCCGGTCTAGCTGCTGAGCCGCACCCTCTTCGCTATCCGCCGTCAGCGACACCTCTATATATTTACCAATACGGACTCGATCCACATTGTCGTATCCCATATGCTCCAACCCAGAGCGTACCGCCGTACCTGCCGGATCTAGTACTGATGGCCGAAGAGTCACATACACTTGAGCTTGATAAGTTTGCGCCACAATATAAATCCCGCAAGCTGCCCGCTTATTTTATCTCACCCCTGGAACAGCAAACACCAAATAGAAAAGCGATATCAGACGATCTACCCCAACCTTAGCCCTAAGGTCTAAGCTAGTAGAATATTTCCCATCAAACCCATGGCTATTCGTCGTCGTACTCGTAATCAGGAGCGCATCCTAGAAGCGTTGCAAAATCTTGAGCAGGCTATTTCTGCCCAAGACTTGTATGGTGCCATTAGACAGGACGGCAGCCGTATTGGTTTAGCCACCGTTTACCGAGCCCTGGAAGCCCTAAAGCTAGATGGCACAGTCCAGGTACGCACCCTTGCCAACGGTGAGTCCCTATACAGCCTTAGTCACGAAGACCGCCATCACCTGACCTGCCTCCGCTGTGGCGAGTCATTGCCCATCGAGGAATGTCCGGTGCATGAATTGGAAAAGCACCTCAACGATTCTCATCGATTTCGCATTTTCTACCATACCCTTGAGTTCTTTGGCCTCTGCGACAAGTGCCAGATGGTCTCAGGCTAGACAGCTGCTCTACAG
>JBCDFI010000591.1:0-3103 GCA_039178155.1 Cyanobacteria bacterium P01_H01_bin.105 | reverse complement strand
CAGCAACCGGTAGTCTGTGAAGATGAGGAGATTTGGCGGACGTTTATGAATGACGGTAATAACTTACTAGTGGCACAAGATACAGCGGGCAAATTTAAGGTGGTCACCGTATTCTTAGGGTTTAACTACGGAAGTGCTGAGAAGCCAAAGTTTTTTCAAACTACCTGTCTGGGGGTCACTAGCGAAAAGCGTCCTGACTATGCAGCAACGTGGGAAAAGGCAATGCTGCGCCACCGAGGGGCAGTTAAGTGTGGTGAAATGCTAACGGAGTTTGAGACCGAGCAGGCCGCAGGCATTGACCGATCTTGGGAATTTATTGACTGTCATGTAACGCCAGGTGAGCTACAGTTTATTCTTGAATCAGAAACCGAGGCTTTGAGAGTGATGCCCTATGATAAAAAACACTGGAAGCGCCGAGGACGCATGATCATATTTTGCTTCAATGAGCTACCTTCTGAAATAGGCTAGTTGTTTACTGAGTAAATAGTGTTTCTATCCCATTTAGCTTTGTTCCTATTTGCTACTCTCCACCTATGCAACTTCCCCCCGATGAAGACTCTCGCTTGACCATTAACATCGTGCCGATGATCGATGTAGTGTTTGCGATTTTGGCATTTTTTATTCTCTCTACCCTTTACCTGAGTCGTGCCGAAGGGCTGCCGGTGACACTGCCCACAGCAACAACATCGGTGAGCCAAGATGAAGCAGCGCTCACCCTAACCATTACAGCAGATGGAGACTTGTTTTTAGGCGATCAGCCAGTGACTTTAGAGGCACTATCTGCCGATGTGCAGGCCCTGATTGCACCGGGACAGCCTGCGATGGTAACGGTACGTGCAGATGCCGCAACGCCCCACGGGCAAGTCGTAGCCGCCATGGATCGGATTCGAGGGGTAGAAGGAGTACGGCTAGGTATTGCGACGCAGCAGCCGTAATAGCAGGGACTTCGCTTATGTTTCTTTTCTCTCTGGGATGCGCATTTACAACAGGTTAGCCGACGCAAAAATGTCGTCTGTTTTTAACGCCAGCCGAGGGAAAATCGACGAATGTAGTCTCTGGCCAGACACCAGACGTTCCAACTGATATTCACCTTCTACAAGGCGACAAAGAGTAATGGTGGCCTGTTTTGGTTTGCCGATATGACGCACGGCTCCTAACGCCCGAAAGTGTTCGATAATCCAATATTCACTGATACCCATGGCTTCATACTCCACCAGTTTGTGGGCATAGTCGTCGCGCCAGTTGGTGTTAACAACTTCTACCACCAGGGAAATGCTAGGGCCAAACTGTACCGTAGATGCCGTTTTCCAGAGCGGTTCGTTAGTAAGCTCTGTTTTATTGAGCACAGCGACATCAGGACGATAGCCAGAATCTGGCAGACGGGGTTTGAGCAGACAGCTTTTTGGAATAGCGTAGGGGAGTTGGCTTTGGCGAATAGCCAGGGTGAGTTCTTCGGCAACAAAGGCACCGACTAGTTCGTGGGCTCCGGTAGGTTGCATTTCAACTAAAGTGCCCTGGTGGAGTTCATAGGTTTGGCCATTGTCAGGTATCTAATTGATGAACTCGCCAAAGCTCATCCGCTGATAGTCAACTGCTTGAACCATGGTGGATCATCGCCTCAGATTGTTTGTATTGCAGGCGATCGCATTTATCTGTCGCGAGCCCTGGAATGCCCTAATCACTCGCACCAGATCGGCTATTTCAGCCAAATTTACCGAATTTTAGTCAAATAGAGCGGCTATCAGCTAAATTCGTAGCAACATGTCTGTAAAGGCGCTCAATCCTTAACTTGACTCGACTCCCAATCCGGTTTACGTTTGCTCCTATAGTTGTGCTGCTTAGCACACTGTTTTCACTAGAACCTAATGCTTGGCACCATCAGCCGGTGTTTGCCCCACCGACCGATGGCTACCCGCTGGATTAACACGCAATCCATGGGATGGGAGTTATTATCCCACCCTCTGCGATTTGCAATGCATCTTTGTGGGGGGCTGGGGTTAGGTTCTGGCTTTCCTTTTGTCCCTAGCGTGCTGGGGGCTGTACTTTCAATGGAGACCAGAACCATGTTTCAAGAGTTTGATCAGGGCGCAGCTGCGTCCACTGTGCAGAGCGACCATTTGCCTGACTATTTGCCTGACTATCAGTATGAAACGGTGCGGCTGCTCGCGCTGGGTAGCCTGACGGTGGTGCGGCTGACAATTCAGGAGTTGCATACCAAACACTATGCCGAACCCAACGACTGGAGCCGTCCGTTACCGACGGGGCGACCCAATGAGGTAATGGCGATTTTGACCAAGCGGGTTAGGGTGGCTTAATCGGTAGTAGGGTGAGATGTGTCGCACCTGTCGCAGTGCATCTCACCTTGATTTGGTGCGTTGCGCTTCGCTGACAGCACCCTACACATCTGCTTGCCCATCGTCAGTCGCTACAAGACAAAATCAAAACTTGCTGCGTTGAGATCGTTGTTCACTGACATCAGCAAGGCTGGATTAAAAAGAAAATCTCCTTGATTTTCAGGTTCTCCTGGAAAGTAAAGCTGTGTCGTCAGTACAGGCTGATTAGCAGACTGCACTTTCATATGGAAATGGCGAGTACGTCCAGGATATAGCCCAGGAATAATAGTCTCAATCTGATAGCGACCATCGGCATCGGTAAACTGGTGGCCTCGAAACCGATAGCCGCTGTTGTCATATTCACCCTGGGCGTTTGTATGCCAGCAATCCACCAGGGCTCCAGCAATGGGCACACATTGCGATGAGAGTACCTGACCCGTGAGTACAATCACATCATCAGAAAAGCCGGGTTCTAATAAAGATTGACGCTCTGGACTATCGGGGGTGTAGAAAGGTCCAGGAGTTTGGGATGGCGTAATCGAGTCATCACCACAGGCAGGTGTGGGTGGCAGCGCTCCATTAGCCGTCTGTTGCGGAAACAAAGGTCGGCGACCGCAGGTAGCGGCTAAAAATGACGCCACGGTAGTCGGCCCTAGCTGCAGCAGCCGTCGCCGAGGGATTTTCTGGGCAGACATCGGAGGCATCAAAACGTTTACAACTCGCTTTATGGTAGCCTTCTGAACCATCTTTAGCGTTTCTGATACTGGCCT
>JBCDFI010000590.1:0-3104 GCA_039178155.1 Cyanobacteria bacterium P01_H01_bin.105 | reverse complement strand
GCTACTGCCGGAGACTCTAGAAACTCCGGGTTTAGACATATACGATCAGCTGCCCAAAAAGCCTGTGTCATCGCCTGCGGTAGAGACTGAAGATGACACGATCAGCGACGACAATAGCAGTGATAACTCTGCTGCACAGGTGATTGATAGGACCGCTAAGCTTAGCAAGACAGGACGACATAAACGTCAAATAGCCGCTGGCATAGGCGCATTAGCTGCTGTAGTTGCTGTAGCGAGTGTCGGTATTAACGACCCGTTTAACTGGTTTACTCAGTCGTCTCGACCCGACCCGAATTCTCCTTCGTCTGAGATTCTAGAAGGCGGCATCGTCAGTGGCAACCCTGAAAGTGATGTCCTGGTAATCAGCAAGATGGCAGCCGCTGGTGAACAAAGACAGGCCTTGAATCAAATTTTGGCTTTGGGAAATATTGACGATCCCACCCTGCTATTTTCGAAGGGGCAGCTACAGTGGGACCTAATGAACCAGAACCCATCTGTAGACAACACCATCGGCCCTGCCGAGGCAGCGAGGTCCTGGGAAGATGCTTTAACGGCTCAACCTAATTGGCTGGATGCCCAGATTGCTTTAGGATTTGCCTATTACGAAGGTGGTTTTTGGGATAAAGCAATTGAATCTTGGGAAAATGCGTTGGACAGCGGGCAAGACTATGACCTCCCCACCGCTAAGCTACATCCAATTCCTCAGGATGCTGATATTCAAAATGCCCCTACCAAGCTACACGCCCAAATTGGTCTGGCCATAGCGTACTATCAACAATCCCAACAAGGCCTTACCGAGAATGACCGCCTACCTTTGCTGGCGGTTGCTGCCAGCTATTGGCAAGACGTTATTGAAACTGTCGGCAATCAAGATATTACTAACTATTTATCATTTCATTGGCTTTGGTCCCAGCAGGCACTAGAAGATTGGCAAGAAGCTCGTCTAGCGATTGCGGACTATTTGGACCAAGAAAATTAGGCTTAACTGAGCGTAAACCCATAGTAAAATTTACGCTTTTACCTGATACAATTCTACAGCTTTATAAGCTGAGATAAAAATAAGTAATATTTTTTCGAGTGCTTTAATTGAGTTCTCTAATCTGGATTGTAAAATAATCCTGGAGTTTGATCTCAGTTGAGCTTTCCAGGTTGTCGATATTCTTTTTCCCAGCATCGCTCTAAATGGCTAAGGGTGTGTTTTTGCCAGAATTTGAACGGGCTGAAGAGTGTTTTGTGGTTAGGGCTAAAGACTGGCTGTTGAAGGTATTGCCAAAATGGAAATTTCATTATTGAGTAACTTAGCAGAATAACTTAGCAAAACAAGCAAGAACGATAACTAAAGGTCAGATTTAGGCAAAACAACAGTATTTGAGATAGACACCACACCAATAGCCAAAATTATTTTTGGCCACCCAAAAACTGTGTGTTAGCCCTAACCTAACCCAACGATTTCAAGTTTTCTTATATCTATAATCTTCGACTTGAAAGCTTTTCTCCTTCAGTATAAATACCTTAGTTTTTGGCAACTAATCTTGTGCCAAATTTGGAAAAATACTTCACTCAGCTTAAAGAAAAAATATAGTGAAACCTAATAGTGAAACCTAGTAGCTGCAACCAATAAAGTGATGGCTATGATAGATCGACACACGCCCAATAGGTATTCAAATATAGCTCTTAGAATTAGATTCCACAGCTATTGTGTCAAAAAATTAAACACTCCTCTATGGAAATGTTTAAGGAGTATGAAATAAATAAAATGGAGCTGACGGGAGTCGAACCCGTGTCCGCCCTGAGTAATAACATGCCACTCATTCACAGGCTTAGCCTATCTAACCCTCTAGGCGGGAACCGTTCATTATCCCGAACAGTGGGATTCTCTGATGAAGGTCTTTGTTAGGTTTCTCACCAGAGAAATCAACCTAACGCATCCGTTGGGGTTAGGCTTACCACCCTTAACGGAGTCAGATGATAAGCGCTCAAACCTGAAAGAGGTTTTTTAAGCGGCAGCTACAGCTACTTGCTTACGAGCAAAAGGTACGATGTTGTTTGCATCTGTATTTAGTTGAGTCTTGATTTGCGAGAGTGGACTCGCTCTCGGCCTGTATCACAACACGACTTTCGTCAAAACGTCGAAACCGTTACAGCCCCTCGGTAGCCTCGATAAAGGAAACTAGCTTTAGAAGCATTTATCATTGTAACTCCTAATCTGGAGTTTGACGATAAATGGTATCGACTGTTGCTAAGTCTTCAAGTCTCAGTCGGTTAAGAGGTACAGAGCTTTATGGCACTGATTAGCTTTAATAAACTAAAGCGGTTGTTTTTTAACTTATAATTAACTATTGAGATATGTGTATCGCCTAAGCTTCGAAATGCCTTGATATTTCGTGGGTATGTGCCCAGTAATTTGAAGGCCGCAGACGAGTGTCATGGGCATTACTTCAATTAGTAATAGGAGTTATAGGGTATGAGCAGCGACGCAGCGGAAGCTACTACTAAAGCGACAGCTCAGGAATCTGGTTCTTCGGGCCGTTCTCAAAAGAAGACGACGTCATCTTCTGCCAGTAAGAATAGTGGCCTGGTCAAAGCTGAGAAGCAGGAAATCATCGTTCTTCACGACAATACGCGCATTGTTGAGACAGATACGTTACCTAACAACCGCCCGATTACCTTAAGTAAGGTTGAGGTGGTTCATAGCCTTTCATCGGCTGGCGCGCGTCCGGTCATGTCTGATAATTTTGAAATTGCTAGCACCGATCACTTGCCGGGTCATCGTCCCGTTGCTGTGAGCACCCTAGTAGTTTCTGATCTAGATACGTTGCCCGGACATCGGCCTATTGCATCTAACGATATTGATGAAGATCCTGCGGCACTGATGGGCTATTTGGATTAGGGGTTTAGAAACCTTACTAGGCAATGTTTACACATTGCTTCTATGAGACAAAAGTGGATGAGCCTCAACGGTGCATCCACTTTTATTTTGAGGACTAATCTAAATTGTGACCTGTTAATTCGACAAAGATATCCTCTAAGTTTGAGGAGCGGGTCATCATGCCGGTTTTGTCGGGTTGCTGATCGAGAAACTGATTGGCATCTTGGAGAGTCGG
>JBCDFI010000589.1:0-3109 GCA_039178155.1 Cyanobacteria bacterium P01_H01_bin.105 | reverse complement strand
CGCAATCTGCTGACGCTGATTAACCAAATAGACACTCACCAGCGTCAGCGCCACACCAATCCACTGTAGATTGGTTAACAGCTCATCCAAAAAGAGATAGCTAAACAGCAATGCAAACACCGGAGTGAGAAAGATTAGAGCACTAACGCTGGTCATGTTGCCATTGGCCGCAAGATAAAAGAACATCCCATAGGTCAAGGCTGTACCAAAGATAGTGGCATAGGCAAGACCCACCCAATCACTCACTAAGAGATTGGCCGTCGGGCTAGTTTCCCATAGCGCTGACAGAATCATCAAAGGAATCCCACCAATAATCATGTGCCAGCCTGTCGCCACAATCGGGTCCGCGTGGCGCTTTACATAGCCAACAATAATGGTGCCCGCCGACATTGACAGTGCAGCCAGCAGCATAAGCAACTCTCCACTTTGCAATAGAGCGTCCCAATCCAGCGCCCCATCGTTGACACCTTGAATCCAACTACCAATGGGAATACCATTTTCCAAAAAGCTATAGATCCAAGATTCAGGCAGACCACATAGACTAATACCAGCAATGCCGATGGTAAGACCCAACCAGCCCCACAGGCCAATCAGGTTGCCAAACAGCACCCGCGCCAACAACGCCACCACCAGGGGCTGAGCGTCAATTAGTACCGCCCCCAGACCAGCGCCAGTATTGACTAAGCCTGTCGTCAGGAGACCTTGAAACATCGCTCCATCCACCAGAGCAAATAAGCCAATCCAAAGCCATGCTGCCCACGTTTTAGGTTGGGGGAGTTTGAGGGCAGCGGCCACAATTAGCGTTAATATCCCGGCTGGCAACAATCGAAACGATGCCAAAAAGAGAGGAGAGGTGTGGGGAATGATGTATTTCATTGCCACCATCGCCGTTCCCAGAAAAAAGAATGGAGCGACTAGAAACAGAGGAGATTTTACAAACTCGTTTTTTTGAAACTGCATACGCTTATAAAGGTAGAGCCTGCGGGCACTACAGCCCTCAGGCCATGACCCGATAATTCTATGGGAGACGTACTGCCGAGAACGACAAGCTTGTTACCATAGGAGAACATTGCTTTATCTTTTAAAGCTAAAGATAGCAACATTGATAGTTCCCTTGAAATTCTAGCCTGTTTTCTGTATACAGCTAGCCTGAAAACTCAGGGTTTACTGACATACCAATTCAGCTTGAGAATGCTTTTCTTTATGCTGGGCTTTTAGCAACGCTGCCACTTTTTTGCGAATCATAATGCCGGGGCGATCGGTAAACATGTGTTCTTCTCCGCTTGGATTTAGGGGCACATCATAATCGGTAGATTCTAAAATGCGTTTGTCTTCTAGGGTGACGGCGCGATCAAAGGCGATCACATCCTGGGCTGGCGTTTCGGCTTCGGTATCGTTACGAACGCAAAATTGCACCATTTGGGAGCGGCTATCGCTAATCGGGGTCATCGTATTGACGACAATATGCTCTAATCCATTAGGATAGGTGATTTTCAACTTGATGGTAAAGGGCATAAACCAGTCCATTTCAAGGGTGCGGACGGTTTCAGACTCGGCCATATTCAGATTGTGTTGTTGTAGTTCAGGGTTAACAACACCGAGCTTGCCATAGACGTGAATCCCCCAGTCAGTCTCAGTAATCTCCAGTTCGTCGGGAGTGGGGTGCTGCTCGCTACCAAAGGTTTCAGTATGAACAAATGTAGGATGAGCCAGGTCCAGCTCATTTTCCATCACTCGCAGACCTGCACATTGCCAGGGTTCATAAAATTCTTGGAGCAGCCGATAGTTAGAATCACCGGCCTCGCCAATCTCGGGAATATCGATCAGCGGCTCCTCTAGACAGACCCAAACATAGCCATAGCGATCTGTACAGCGATAGGCATCGACCCGATACGTGGATGGAATAGCGCACTCGGGCTGGAGCTGAGGTACTCGAACGCAGGCTCCAGAGGCTTCAAACTCCCAGCCATGGTAGGGGCAGCAAATGCGGCCCTGGCTAACTTTGCCCAGCGATAGCTTGGCCGTGCGGTGACAGCAGCGGTTTGCGATCGCAGCCGGTTTTCCTCGATCATCAAGCCAAAGAACGAGGGATTCTCCTAACAATTCAAAGGCCTGCGGCCCCTCACTAAGATGCTGAAGAGGAATGACAGGGTACCAAAAGCGACGAAAGATTGGCTGCTGGGTGACGAGCATAGATGAGCACACCAAAAAACACTAGATGCCAATTGTATGCAGCCAGCATCTAATGTTTTGTAGTCATTCATACGGGACTAGGAGATTTGTAGGGACAGACCGTCTTATCTGAATCAGCTCCGCGCCAATGCTCACGGCAATTTCACCAGGGGTTAGGGCTCCAATATCCGCACCAATGGGTGTGTGAATGCTATCTAAATAAATATCTGACACGCCTTGATCGCGAAGCGTATTCAATACCATCTGCACTCGCTTTTGGGAGCCCATCATCCCGATGTAACGACAGACAACATTTTGTTTAAATAGGCTTGACAGAACTGCTAGATCTAGGGAATATCCCCGTGTGACTAGAGCCACAAACAAATTAGCTGATGGACTGATATCCAACAACGTTTGATCAATTGACTGCGTAGAGATGAAACTAGCTTGGGGATAGTGGTGGGTATTGGCAAATTCTGGGCGTTCGTCATGAATTACGATTTGAAACCCAGCCAGATAAGCCACCTTAGCAAGGGCTTTACCAACGTGACCGGCACCAACGATGAGCAATAGCGGTGGTGGTTGCAGATATTCTATAAAGTTAGTGGTTGAGAGCTGTGTCTGTCTGGTTGTATGAGCAGATTGAATAATAGTAGGAATATTAGCTGGTGTAAAAGGAGTCAGTAGCTGAACCGATTGACCGTGTTTGAGTAAACTTAGAATCTCTTGGGCTAGTGCCACCGCTTCAGGTCCGGACCAGCATTCTAACCAAAGACTCATTTGGCCACCGCAAATACCTTCTTTTAGAGTTTCAACATCACCGGTTAAGTCAATGGTGGTGAATTGTTTTTGCCCTGTCATGAGCACCAATCGGCCCTGCTCAATAATTTTTGCTTCGCCAGCGCCACCGCCGATGGTGTCAAAGGTCCAATCTGAT
>JBCDFI010000588.1:0-3117 GCA_039178155.1 Cyanobacteria bacterium P01_H01_bin.105 | reverse complement strand
GGGTTTGGTCGATTTTGATCAAGATGGTGTGGTTTTGGGAATTTATGAAAAGTCGCAGCTCACCCACTTGCCTTATATGTGGGCGATAGCGGTCTGGCGGCCTAGCTTTACTGAATTTCTGCATCGGTTTGTTGAGGCTAAACGGAAAGCTTTTATCGGGGACCAGTCGCCTGTGTTAATTAAGGAGATGCCAGCCTATACGGAGACACCGATTGGGGATGTGGTGGTGAGTGCGATCGCAAACAATCTTCGAGTAGAAGCTATACCCTTCGAAGCTGGCCAATATCTAGATATCGGTACCCCCGAAAACCTACTCAATGCCGTTTATCATTATGGCAAGCCCTAGATTTTGGAAAATACCATTAACTAAATCGTTATAGAACGATACCCCCATTGGAATGCTAATGGGGAAAGTTAGCAAATTTTATAGAAGACCTATCCTAAACAGATGTCAACAGTGTATTCAGTGTCTCACTGGGACGCATGGCCTGATTTGTTTTCTCTATATCAGCAAGATAGTAGCCACCAATATCAACCGAGCTACCTTGAGACGTGTTTAGCTCATGAACAATTTTGTCTTCATTAGCGATTAATTGCTTAGCAAACTTAGCAAACTTAGCTTTGAGTTCCAAATTCTGATCCTGCTCAGCGAGCGCCTGTGCCCAGTACATTGCTAAATAAAAGTGACTACCGCGATTATCCAACTCATTGACCTTGCGAGATGGAGATTTAGCATTTTCCAAATATCGACTGTTGGCCTGGTTGAGTGCTTTAGCTAAGATTAGTGCATTCTCGTTGTCTGTTTTATGGCCCACATCTTCTAAGGTGACGGCTAAGGCTAAAAACTCACCCAGAGAGTCCCACCGTAGATGCCCCTCACTGATAAATTGTTGCACATGCTTGGGCGCAGAGCCTCCAGCCCCTGTCTCAAACAGGCCACCGCCTGCTAGTAGCGGTACAATAGAGAGCATTTTGGCACTGGTGCCTAGCTCCAGAATTGGAAAGAGATCGGTGAGATAATCACGGAGGACATTACCAGTAACCGAGATAACATCGTTTCCTGCTTTGATTTGCTCGCAAGTAAAGCGCATAGCATCTGCAGGAGACAAAATTTGGATATCGAGATCTGTAGTATCGTGGTTGGGTAAATACTGACTGATCTTTTTAATTAGGTTGGCATCGTGGGCGCGGTGCTGATCTAGCCAAAAAACAGCGGGTGCTCCTGTTGTCTTGGCCCGACTAACCGCCAATTTGATCCAATCTTGAATAGGAATATCTTTGGTTTGGCACATCCGCCAGATGTCACCTTGGTTGACCCCATGCTGCATTAGGGTTTGGCCAGCTGCATCAACAACCCGGACAGTCCCGTTTGCAGGTATCTCAAAGGTTTTATCGTGCGAACCATATTCCTCAGCTTTTTGCGCCATGAGGCCCACATTAGAGACATTGCCCATGGTAGTGACGTCAAAGGCCCCCTTTTCCTGGCAAAATTTAATGCATTCCTGATACATGGTGGCGTAGCATCGATCGGGAATTAAGGCCTTAGTATCATGGAGCTGACCGTCCGGTCCCCACATCTTTCCTGATGTACGAATGGCTGCGGCCATGGAGGCATCGATAATGACATCGCTGGGCACATGGAGATTGGTGATCCCTTTATCTGAGTTGACCATAGCTAGCCGAGGGCGATGATCATAGGTAAACTTTAGGTCGTTTTCAATGGCAGTGCGTTGGTTATCCGGAAGAGTTTTGATTTTCGCATACACATCACCTAAACCATTGTTGGGATTGACACCCAGCTCAACAAACGTATCAGCATAGTTGGTAAAGACATCTTTGAAATAAACGGTGACAGCGTGCCCGAATAAAATTGGGTCAGACACTTTCATCATGGTCGCTTTGACATGAAGCGACAACAGAATATTTTCGCTCTTGGCGGCATCAATCTCTTTCTCGTAGAAAGCTCGTAGCGCACTGATACTCATGGTAGCGGCATCAATGACTTCTCCTGCTAGCACCGCTGTTTTCTCTTTTAAGACCGTGACTGAGCCATCTTCTTTAACCAGCTCAATTTTTACGTCACCAGCCGTTTCAATGACAACAGATTGTTCACTCTCGTAAAAATCTCCACTGTCCATATGGGCAACATGAGATTTTGAATCGAGCGCCCATGCGCCTACTTTGTGGGGATTCTTTTGGGCATATTGTTTGACGGCTGCGGCGACTCGACGGTCTGAATTTCCTTCTCTTAAAACAGGATTAACGGCGCTGCCCAACACTTTTGCATAGCGAGCTTTAATCTCAGCCTCAGCTTCATTTTTGGGCTCGGCGGGGTAATCGGGAATGGTATACCCCTTCTCTTGAAGTTCTTTAATAGCTGCTATTAACTGAGGGATAGAAGCACTGATATTTGGTAATTTAATAATGTTTGCTTCAGGTGTCTGAGCAAGCTTACCCAGCTGGGTTAGAGCGTCGGGTAGTCGCTGTTCGTCGGTAAGATGTTCTGGAAAATTGGCAATAATACGACCCGCTAGAGATATGTCACTGGTTTCTACAGTGACGTTAGCTGCACTAGTAAAGGTTTGGACAATGGGTAGAAAGGAATACGTGGCTAATGCAGGGGCTTCGTCTGTGAGCGTATAAAGAATTCTAGTTGTATCGGCCATTGATCCCCTGTCTGCTTGTTCTAATACTTTGATAGTCCAGGTAAATTAGTTGTAATAATGCAGCCGAAGATACACCTTACGATTACTACTTCTAACACCACGGAAATAACCCTAGACATCTTCGCATCTAGGGTTATTTCAGCCAAGAGTATAGGGCAAGCATTTTAGTTACCGATGATGCAAGGAGATCCGGTACCTGTTTAAACCTAAGCCCCAGGCAAAGATACCCTACACGCCGGTTCCGGCGGGGACTGCCATCCGCTGGGGATGTAGTGAAGTCTCAGTTTGAGTCGAGCTATAAAGCCGATTTAGGGCCTGCATATACGCATGGGCAGAGGCAACGACAATGTCAGTATTGGCGGCGTGGCCAGAGTAAATGCGCTGGTCATGGCGTAGACGAATTGTCACTTCGCCGATGGCGTCAATGCCCGCTGTGACTGACTGTACCGAG
>JBCDFI010000587.1:0-3122 GCA_039178155.1 Cyanobacteria bacterium P01_H01_bin.105 | reverse complement strand
ACAATTTAATCGGTTACGACAAAAATATCCCCGGCTCAAAGAGTCTAGCGACAACCTCTTTCGTCTCACAGATTGGACCTTTGACGTCACAGGTTTAAGTCTGGACGACCTTCAATGGATGACAGATAGCTGTCATGAAAATGGCTGGGGGTTTACCTACAGCACGGTTCAGTGTCACATCAAACCCTTACCTCAAGACAAGGCCAGTGGCCTTACCCAGGTCGTTGCCCAGCAATTTTGTGACCTTGGTCATCACCAAGTACTCACCGTCGGCGATAGCCCTAACGACGAGAGTATGTTTGACCCTGCTCAGTTTCCCAATTCAGTCGGTGTTGCCAACGTTCGCCATTACCTAGAGGCTCTAGCCCATCACCCCACCTTTATCACTCAGGCCGAAGAAGGCAAAGGTTTTGATGAACTTGCAACCTTACTGCTATCTCTGACCGAGAGCTGACGGCTGCCCATGGCTTTGGTGTTCGTCTTTACCCATTACCCTTTCCCCCCTTTCCCATTAGTCCCTGTCATTAGACAATAGGAGCCTGATTTATTCTCATGCTCATGGCTATGGCAGACAATCTGCGAGTGCGGCGCTGGACGATTTCGAGGGTGCTCATGTGGGCAGGTATTGCGATCACACTGCTATTTGTGGTGGTGGCATTGGGGGCACCCCTGATGCAGAGTTGGGGGTGGATTCAAGATCCCCTGGTAACACTAGAAAATCCGGTCCATGTGCCACCATCTGGCCGCTATTGGTTTGGCACCAGCCGCCAGGGCTATGATGTTTTCTCTCGCACGCTGTTTGGGGCAAGGGCTGCATGGCAGGTGGTACTGCTGGCAACAGCCATGAGCGTAGTCGTTGGTGTCCCGCTGGGCATGGTGAGCGGCTATTTAGGAGGCAAGCTCGACCGAGGGCTGCTGTTCTTTATGGATACGATCTACACCTTGCCTGTACTTCTGTTGGCGGTGACTTTGGCCTTTATTCTTGGTAAGGGCATCGTCAATGCAGCTGCAGCGTTGAGCATTGCCTATGTCCCCCAGTATTACCGGGTGGTGCGCAACCACACAGTCAGTCTCAAGACAGAGCTATTTGTCGAAGCTGCCCAGGCCATGGGGGCCTCTACATGGGCTGTCCTATCGCGCTATTTATTTTTGAATGTGGTGCAGAGTGTGCCCGTACTCTTTACCCTGAATACGGCGGATGCGGTCCTGATTTTGGGCGGTCTAGGGTTCTTAGGCTTGGGGCTACCGGATGAGGTGCCAGAGTGGGGTAGCTCATTAAGGCAAGCACTGGATGCGCTACCCACTGGCATCTGGTGGACGGCCTTGTTTCCAGGTTTGGCGATTACCGGCATGGTGACGGGATTATCACTGATTGGTGAAGGTTTAAATGATCTGGTCAATCCGTTAGTACGCAAAGAAAATTGAGAATTTGCATAGTTTCCCCGCTCTGGTTTGTGATGTTTGTCACTCAAAAAACTCAGCCTGCCTTAAAAAACCTTTATATGTAGCTCAGGGTAGGGTCAGATCGCTGTCAGGTCATACAGGGATAGTTAAGTCAGTTGTTCATTCGCTTCTAATCGGAAGCTATTGCTATGAAAGCAGCACTGACGGCACTTTTTATTGCAGGACTAACGACCGGTACATTGGGGTCGGTTTTGGCCGCACCTAGCTCGGCTGATTTGTTGGAGAGTATTGGTATTGGCGCTGGCGCTGGCATCGTCACGGGGACTATTGTTGGCGATGATGCTGGCTTAGATGATGTGATCAACGGTGGTGCTGCTGGAGCGGCTGTTGAGGTTATTGGTGGTGACGACTCTAATCTGGTGGAGGACGCAGCGATTGGCGCAGCCGCTAGTGGTGTATTAGGTACAGTTACAAACGATGATTCGTTTATTGAGAATGCGATTCAGGGCGGTGCAGCAGGAGCGCTGATTAATATCTTGGGTGATTAGTATCAGTCTCAAGGATGATTCATTTAATCTCTTTGACACTCATCAAGCCATTCTCTCTAAGGGTGGTCATTACTTCAGCGGTCATAACGCGCTCCTTGTTCATGGCCTTATTGGGGTTACTCGCCGTTATCTCACGAAGATTCCAAGCGCTTGCGCCATTCTTCGTCGATTTTGTCGCGGTTGGTAATCTCTTGGTCAATTAGATCTGTTTCGGTAGTGTAAGCCAGATTGTCTTTACCAACGATGGTCTGCATAGCAAACTGTTTGGCGTAATCGAGTTTGCTCTGGACGGTTTTACCGACAAAGTGCTGACGCTCGGCGTTGCGAGCTTCGATTTTCTGATTTTGTCGCTGCATCCAGAAATAGCGAATAGCCGGAATGCCAAGGAAGGCAACGCCGTAGGCTAAAAATAGATCGCAGAGGGAATAGATCAGACCGATAAAGCCTGTTGTCCAGCCAGCGGCAATAAAACTGAGATATATAGACCCAACGACTAATAAGGTGCCGAGGCCAATGGCAATGGTGACTTGATTGGGACTCGCACTGGTAAAACGGCGTTTGGTTTCTTTTAGGAATGCGGGTACTGACTGAGGTTTGTAATTCTTAGTGGTGACCTGTAGTTCAGGGAAGTAATAAACGAGATCTCCTTGGGGGCTGACTTTCGGGCTACCGTTAAAACGGCTGAGCGCTGGAATAACATAGTCTTCGAGGTCATCGTCTAAATTGGCGTTGTCGAGGTAGGGGGCGAGCTGCTCAGCCGTAACTGCACCGCGATTGTTGCGAATGAGGGTTGCGATCGCGCTCCACCGCCGCTCATCCAAATTCTTATTCGGGTCCCCATCCCCAAATAAAAATGAATAGATTCCTTCTAAAAGATTCAGCTCGCTGCTCTGGCGAGAACGCCCCCGTGGCGAATAGCTATCATACTGTTGATCATACTGCCGTCGAGGCCCGTAGCTAAACCAGTAAAACCAGTCGCGACCAATCCATAGCCACGGGTTAAACCCAAAACCACCGCTATGGCTGCCACTGTAGCCACCGCCATTATCATCATCCCGCTGCTGCATGCCGATTTGAATGGCAATAATTGCCACAAACACCAGCACCACTGCCGCGATCAGCATGATGCCAAAAGAAATCCGAATTAGATAAAACAGGACCGCCCAAATT
>JBCDFI010000586.1:0-3129 GCA_039178155.1 Cyanobacteria bacterium P01_H01_bin.105 | reverse complement strand
ATAATTTGTCCTGCTAAAACAGCTGCGCCAAAGCCGTTGTCAATATTCATGACTCCGATGCCTGCTGCACAGGAATTTAACATGGTCAACAGGGCCGACACACCGCCAAAGCTGGCTCCGTAACCAATGCTTGTTGGCACCGCAATCACCGGACAGTTGGCTAACCCAGCAACAACGCTGGGTAAGGCTCCTTCCATACCGGCTACTACAATCAAAACATCGGCATTGTCAATTACGGCCCGATTATTTAACAACCGATGGATACCGGCCACGCCCACATCCCACAGTCTCGCCACTTGGAAACCGGATAGCTCCAATGTTACTGCAGCTTCTTCAGCCACGGGTAAATCCGCTGTCCCCGCTGTCAGAATTGCAATCGTTCCTGGATAAATTGTAGACACATCCTCTGACTGCAAACTGCAAATGCGAGCTGTTTTGTAATAGTGCAGCGTTGGTAACGATATTTGTAGCTGGGCGTATACTTCTGGTTTGATTCGGGTGGCTATCACTATCGGATTTTTTGCTGCCATCGCTTGAAAGATTTTGATTAGCTGCGTTACGGTTTTGTCTTGTCCCCAGATGACTTCGGGAAATCCTGTTCGTAGTGCCCGATGATGGTCGATTTTGGCAAAGTCATCAACAGGCTGATAGTTCAAATGCTTGAGCTTACTGAGGGCCATATCTGGGCTGAGCTGCCCCTGAGCAACGGCGGTCAATAAATCATGCAGTGCAGCAGGCTGGGTCACGGTGGAAAAGAAAAGATCGAGGAACGTGTATAGGCTAGCGTTTTTTTGAAATATAGAGGGATGGTAAGTGCTTTTTGGAGGTTGAATCTGAAAGGATGGACTTTAGAACAGCGTCATGTTTTAATGGCGGCAGTATAAAAATTGCTGTTTATTTATAAAGCTGTTCAAGTGTGCGGGCTTAATGTGTGCGATCGCAAGTCTGTTGCCCACACACGAATACAGGCCTGACAGTTAGATCGTGGCAAATAGATAGCTGACTAGAACTGGCTAGGCTAGTTTCTGGTAGCCCATCTCTCGCATTAACACTTGTTTTTAATCATTTGTACACAGGCCGTCAGCGACAGGGCTTGATTTTTTTCATGTGAGGAGATTCCATTCAATGCATCTGCCGATTCGTTATTCTTTCTTAGCTATTCACCTACCCCTAACAGTTGTGCTGTCTATGGTGGGCAGAGTTAGTCTGGCCAGTAGCCCTGATTTGATCCGATCGCCCCAGATAGCTCAGGTTACCAGCGTGGATGAGCTTTCGGATGTATCCCCCACTGACTGGGCTTACACGGCATTAGAGCGACTAATCAACGATTATGCTTGCTTAGAAGGAACTCCCAACACCCAGTTTCGAGGCAACCAGGCCCTAAGCCGATACGAATTTGCAGCTGCTGTGCAGTCCTGCCTAGATGGACTGGTTGCCCGTATTGATCCCGCCTCACCGGACTGGACCGTGATCGAGAGACTTGAGCAAGAATTTAAAGCGGAAATCGCCACTTTTACGGCTCGTGTAGATGCCCTTGAGACGAAGACTAATGCCCTTGAGTCAAATCAATTTTCTGACACCACCCGGCTGTTTGGCCAAGCCATCTTTGGTCTACAAACCCGTAGCGAGAACACAGCTGATTTCTTTCCTGTCGACGGCATGGAAGATACTGACGATCCAGGCACAGAAATTAACTTTATTTCTAACCTGCAGCTGAGTCTGCTAACAGAGCTAAACCAAGATACATTTTTGCTCATGGGTTTACAAGCTGGGGATGGGAGTAGTACGCCTCGACTCAATAATGATGTACGTCTCAGCTACGAGGGCGATACAGACTTTGATGTTTCCATCAGCGATCTAACCCTACGGCATTTAGTTAGTGACAATCTGGCTCTCATTGCTGGAGCCAAAGGGGTTAATGCTGTCAACACGTTTCGCGGCACCAATCGAGTAGAAAGTGCTGGGTTTGGACCGCTTTCGGCCTTAGCTCAGCGTAACCCTATCATTAGTATTGGGGGCGGCAGTGCTGGTCTTGGATTAGATTGGCAGATGACTAACCGCACCAGTTTACAAGCTGTTTATTCATCCAGCGATGCGGCTGATGCTAGCAGTGGCTTATTTGGCAACGACAGTGACAAAGCTCTTGCCTTACAGCTATCTAGCACACCGGTTGACACCCTAGATTTGGCCCTCAACTATATCTATTCCTATTCCTCCTCAGGAAATCTGCGCACCGGTATTGGTGATAGTCAGCTCACAGCTGGGGACTCGTTAGATACCCACGCCTTTGGTGCTACAGCTGCTTGGGACATTTCATCTGATATTACTTTGGGTGGTTGGGGCGGTTTTACCACCTCGTCAACGCCGGGAGAATCAGGTCGGGTCGAAACAACCAATTGGATGGTCTTTTTAAATTTCCCCGATTTGTTTAAGCCAGGTAACATGGGTGGCCTGTACGTTGGACAGCCGCCTAAAATAACCAAAAGTACGTTACGGCAAAGTCAGAACATACCTGATATCCTGGCTGGAGGAGTAGGTGACCCTGGGGATCAGCCCAGTACTACAACCCATATTGAGCTGTTTTACCGGCATCGTGTGAATGATTCATTTACGATTACCCCTGGCTTCTTTTACATCATCAACCCTGCCCATACGAATGACAGCGAGAATATCTTTGTGGGCGCTATTCGGGGTACGTTTACGTTCTGATGCTGTTGGATGACTCCTCGAACTAACTTTATTGGATGTTGTTTAGCAAACTAGCTAAATGAATAAGTCAATGCTATCGAGATATAGGTCTCCAAAATAGACCCTAGCAAGAGTTTTTTGATTTTTTTGTTTGTCTTTTGTCGTGCGCTGACGTGAGCCTTTGTGATTATGGTAAATGTGTCTTATCCTTTTAAGCCCTTAGCTTCATTTCTGGCCAGCTCACTGCTAATTGTAGGTGGCAGCTCAGCGGCCATGGCCCAAGTCAATGTAACTGGGGGGGAAGCATCATTGGAGAATGTTGAAATTTTTATCCCCGATGCAGCTAGAGCCAACGGTAGAGATGTTGGTTTAATCATTGATGGAGGAAATCCGCAGAACGGTAGTATTCGTATTCAAACGACTCAGGGAGACCTGCCCATT
>JBCDFI010000585.1:0-3132 GCA_039178155.1 Cyanobacteria bacterium P01_H01_bin.105 | reverse complement strand
GTCATCAACTTTGTTAGTGTCATAATCCATAATGACTTAACCTCTTACTCTAATTAGCGTCGTTGCGAGTGCCATCACCAGGCAATAAGCAACAAACGATTATCTGTTTCAATATAGTTATTATACGGTTTCAATTGCCTGTTGATAGGGTAGGGCCGCCTGGCTATGGCTCCCACTCGTCTGGTGGGAATTTGGTGAAAGACTCAATGTGGGTATCAATAACTTGCCAAGGGGCCTTATCGCCTTCGAATATCTGAAGTCGAGGTGTTATACCTGGATCGTCATCGAGTGTGCCTGCTGGGATACACACTTCATCATCGTCTTCGTTCGGAACGTTGGAACCACAGTGTTTGCAGAAGCTACGAATGTGATTAGGCGATGATTGATAACGCTGAACATTTTCTTCGCCGCAAATCCAGCGGAACTTCCCAATTTCGATGTGAGCAAATGTGCCGTAAGACGAGCCCGAGATTTTTCGACACATTGCACAATGACAGAGATTCATAATCTCTGGTCGTTCGCTGAGTTCGTAAGCAATGGCTCCACACAGACAACTACCTTTGATCATCTGAACCCTCCCTAGGACGCCTAACATAGAGTTGTGCAGTTATGCAGCACTTTTCAATCTTAGCCAATAGTTTTTGCTAAGACCGCTCCTTAGCGATTGTTGATTTAGGGGATGAGCTGGTCTAGCAGCGTTGTTATGTATTGAGTTAAAGGTTTTGGGTGGGCTTTAGTCAAAGACACTGAGTCACATTTTTGAAACTGACAGAATTGTGTGATGGCGTCTACAAATGCAGAAATGACTAAATCTTCATCAAAATTATGGTGTTCAAAATGGAGTGATTTAATCTCTAAATGGTTGTTTTTTCGATGGGCTTTACAATCCATCTGCCCAATAAATGTGTCGCGGTAAAGGAGTGGCAGGCAAAAGTAGCCATACTGACGTTTTGCTGCGGGCACATAACATTCTAACCGGTAGTCGTATTGAAACAGCGCTTTGAGTCGTTCTCGCTGAATAACACTATTGTCGAATGGCGAGAGAATCGACATGCGGTTGTTCAACCGAGGAAGAGCGCTTTCCAACGCACCCGTTTCCAATAAAAATACTTCGCCATTGTTCACCTGTACTTGTTCTAACGTGTGCTCTGCCAACCTTGCGTTGACTAAAGCTTTTACAGCCTTGCGGAGTGCAGTATTTCGGCGCTGGTAGGTTAGCCCTTTGAGTGAAACCAACCCATGACAGCGTAACTGTTGATCCACAATATGCGCTGCAAATTCTTCCATGCTGGGCATTTGTGAATTTACGTGGGATGGCAGTACCCGCTCAGTCAGGTCATATGTTTTCTGGAAGCCTTCGCGGGAGCTGACCATGAGGTCGCCTTCCATATATAACTGTTCGAGTGCTTTTTTGGCTGGCTTCCAATCCCACCAGCCCGCACGTTTTGTGGTGTTAGTTTCAATATCTCGAGAGCGTATTGGGCCATCTGAACGGATGCGGGCCAACAGGTCATCCATAAGCTTTGTATCACGAGTTTTATACCAATGGGTTTGGCCGCTTTTAATGGCGTGTTTGTAGGGTAAGGAGAAACGAAAATCGGCCATGGGGAGAAAAGCTGCTGCATGTGCCCAGTACTCAAAAATGTCTCCATTGAGCAACATTTGATCGGTCATGGCGGGCTTAAACTTAGGCACCCTAGAGTAGAAAACATGATGGTGCGCCCGTTCTACCACCGATATAGTGTCGATCTGTACATAACCCAGGTGGTTAATCGCCTTACGTGCTCCCGACAATCCACGTCCATAGGGCTGAGCCTGTAGCAAACCTTGTGCAGCCAGGGCAAGGCGACGTAAACGCGCCTGCTCTTGTGGATGTTTAATTTCAATCATGGTCACACTTGTCGCATAACGTTGCCTATCATCCTCGGCTGCCAATACGATTTCAGCAAAGAACGAGGGGCCAGAATCCTCCGGCCCCTGACCATATCCGTGGTGCGTTTATCTTTTCATTTTGTCGGTTGACTTATCTTTCTAAGCCGTAAACTGCCAGACAATGGGTTCCCAACCATAGGCATCTGCCTGAGATCTCACATGACCCAGCCCTGGAAAGGGCATGTGGGGCACCAACAATAAACGACGCTCTGCTGTAACCGTTTCAAGCAGATTACGACGAGCTATCACACCCTGCTCAGGATCACCATCAAAGGCAACTTCCCAGTCCGGATTTTCTAGATTGAGAGGATCGCTAAAGAACACATCGCCTGTGGCTAATAAGCTTTCTTCACCAGAGGTAATTAAATACGAAGCCTGCCCTGGCGTATGTCCGGCAGAATTAACCGCTTGGATATGGGGAATTACTTCGTCACCCATGGTAAATAGGGTGGTGCGATCGCGAATCGCCATCAGGTTCCCCTTTGCTGTTGACATCAACCCAGCCTTGGTCTCTTCATCTAATAGAGATTTTGGCAGCTCTACGGTATCCGCTGTCCAAAAGTCAGATTCTGCCTGGGAGATATAAAACTGCGCATTAGGCAAACGTAGTTGACCATCAGCGTCTAAAATGCCGCCAATGTGGTCCGGGTGGGCGTGGGTCAAAATAACCGTGTCAATATCTGTGACAGCCACACCTGCCGCTTGCAGATTTTCTAACAGGTGACCAGCAGTAGGACCAAATGCATCCCCTGACCCCGTATCAATCAGTACCTGATGTTCATCGGTTTCAATGTATAAAGCATTGACGTGGGCAAAAACATCTTCTGTTGAAAGAAAATGGTCTGTCAGTACTGCTGTCACTGCATTGGGGTCCGCCTTAGGGACAAAAAAGCTAGCTGGAAAGGATAGGGTACCGTCACTCACCACCATGGCCTTAAAATCGCCCACCTTGAAGTGGTAGACAGCGGCGTTCGTGGGGGCTGTTTCGGAGACAGTCTCAATGCCAGCTTCAATAGAATTGGGTTGTGACAGTGCGCTGTTACCCAACAGCACCAGGCCAAGGCTTAAACAAGCCGATAGTACAAGTAACTGACCGCGAGAAAGATAATTTGTGAGTCTTCTCAATAGATCACTATACCCGTGTTGAACTCTCATATCTGTTCCTATCTATTTTCTGAGCACGTTTGTAATTCGCTTAGT
>JBCDFI010000584.1:0-3137 GCA_039178155.1 Cyanobacteria bacterium P01_H01_bin.105 | reverse complement strand
GTAGGTCTGGCCAATGGTTAATTCATGGAGCCAATAAATCTGGCCAGCAGAATTCTCAAACTCAAAAAATACTTCACCGAGCAGAGGGACACAGCCATTGGCGTTAATTAGGGGGACGGTCATGGGGGCTTCGGTAGCAAGTAACCCCTTCCCCTGGATCAGAGTGTTAGGAAAGCTGGCTTGTAAGTTGCTTACTTGATCGGCGGCCAGGGCACTATCCCAGCAGGAAATCAGCTTTAGCTTGGGCCATAGCGCTTCCCAGTGGATAGTTTCAGCGGTGAGTAATTGAGATCGTTCTGGAGACAGCCGGGTTAGCTGCGATCGCAGCGCTTTTCGATGAGTTTGAATATAATCAAGCTGAACCCTAAGAAAGCTAGGACTCCAAACAGAGATCGTCTCTAAATTTTCTGCTAACAGTAGCGTGCGACAAAGATTAGCTTGAAAAACTTCAGGGGTTTGGGGCTTATGAGCATTGGGTGGCGATACCAGAAACGGTTTTAGCAACCAGCGCAGCCATAGGTCTAAATAGTCAGAGTCGTCCTGTAATCCGGTTGAAACGTCTCCAGGCGCGAGTAGTTTTGGGGAAATACACATATATATTTTCCCGGTCTCAAATCTGGGTCCGTTGACAATTAGATCATATGCCCAGATACAAAACAACGTATTAAACGATTTTCTCAGAGAGCGAGTATAGGGTATGAGCTTGGCAGGCCCGCTGCTACCAGAGGTTTCTTCATAAAAGAGAACAGGCTCGGAGGTTAGGGAGTTTTTAGCCTCAATCCAGCTATGCAGAGTCTCATAGGTAACCAGGGGAATTTTCTGCCAGTCATCGATAGAATCGATGTTTAGAGATTGGCCATAGTCACTCTGAACCAATTGCTTAAATAGTTGTTTTTGTAAGTCTCGCTGTACCATCTGTGGCTGTGACAGAGATTGATAAAAGCGTTGAGCCATTGGCGCTAGTAGGCTGCCAAGGCCTCTAATCAACCAGCGCATGATTTGCCTTTCTGAGCGCTATCGATAGCGGCATTAGGATATATCTTGCTATCAGCTTTTAGGTAACTACCCGCTGCGATGGTGGCTCCTGGTCCGATGTAAGATCCTGCACCAACAAAGCTACCGCTACCGATAGAAATGGGTTTAAGATACAGCATCAGATTGTCGCGGCGAGGTTTAACGATGTGGCTATACAGGCCGACGCGATGACCAAAGACAACACCATCACCAATGGTCAACAATCCTCGATCGGCAATTTCTAATACCGGTGTCCAATACACCTGGTTACCAATTTGGGCTCCCCATAGCCGTAGCCATATAGAAAACAGACCGGGGACGAGTCTTAACCAGGTTTCCAATACAGGAAAAGCAATATAGATAAGTTGAAACTGATGGCCACCCCACCAAGGAGAATAGTCGCTGCCTTGCAGATAGCTAATACCGCTTTTGAGGGGATAAAACCATGTGTGGAGCCGATAGGCAAACACAGGCAACCCATAGAGCCAGAAAAAGCACAGTATCAGGCCCCAGGGACTGTGCAGACTGTAAATCACAGAGAGAGCTGATAAGCCCAGAGTCAGGCTTGGAAACAAAGATAAAAGCTTACTTAACAGAGTCATGATTAGAGCTGCGACGGGGACCAACCCAGATAGCAGCCCCCGTAATCAGAGGAAGCAGGGCAAAAATGCCCCCAAAAACAAGGGGATAGGTTTTGACCGCAGGCACGGTCAAAACAATGGCAAAGACAAGACCGCAATAAAGTAGAGCCGCAAAAGGAATGGCGCAGATGATGATAAACATCAGACGCTCATTGGATTCTATTGAAGACATGGGACAACCTGCAGGTAACAGCACTCCAGTGTAACGAATGGGCATGAAATAGTGGCATACCGCTAGTTGATATGTGCCCTGGATGTCTGAGGATATATTAGCTTTTGCCACAGGGTCAAAGGGCTGGGCTGCCCCAGGGCTAATGGCCAATCGGTCGAGGGATGTAAGGTACCGTGAAGGCAGTCCCACAGCTTAAAGTTGGCTCCATAATTGCAGTTATCATTAGCACGTTGATGATGCCATGCATGATCTTGGGGCAAGGTTAGCCACCCTGCTAAACAGTGATATAACCAACTCCCAGACGATGGACTAAACCGGCTGTGTCGCCAGAGGTCAAGAGCGGCGGTCAAGCTAACTCCGAACAGGTAGGCCTCAGGGGCATCCAATAGATAAATAAACGCCCCATGGACCCATAGATACACAATTAAAAAACTACTCCACAGGGTATTCCGTGATGTGCCTAATACATCCAAGGCAGTAACCGTGTGATGGACCTGATGGGCAAACCACCCCCAGCGACTGTGGAGAAATCGGTGATTCCAATAATAGAGATAGTCAACCACAACAAAGCTGAGAACAAAGGCAAGCATGGGGTGCATAGGGAGACTATGTCGCCATCCAGGAATTAGTTGTTGATACAACGCTTGTAATACAGTGAGCTGTAATAGAGGAATCAGGAGTCCTTGGACCCACAGTCCAGCGCTGTCTAGAATCCAGTCGTTTAGGGATTTTTGTCTTAGCTCTGCCCCCCGGTGCCAGACGGTCAGCCCCACTAGAAGAAGAAAGGTAGCCAATACAACCATGGTCTATACCCAAAAGGTGACTTCAGCGGACTTTTCGGACAGAGTGCGCGGGTCTTTACCCGCAACGATCGCAGCCTGGATAGATTCAACAAAGATATGAATAATATCGACCGGTGTGTGGTGAAAGTGGGTGCCGTATTTTGCGATCGCATCTCCCTGCACCTTCAATGCCACAATATCCTGGTCAATAATCCGCTGCGCCGTCCACTTTACCAACGGTTTTGCTAGCTTGTTCCAAATGCCATAGTTAAAAGTGACATCGGTATACACCAACGTTGAGTTCTCCGTTTCCGGAATCGATTGGCTAGTAATAAAACAGCGGCGATGGGGACCTATGGAATACTCCACACTAGTCACATTGGGCATATAAAAAGCGTCTTGATGGTAGATTTCGTACCCTTTCGGATTCAAAAACCAGCGAGACCAGCCCAGATTATTGGTTTCATTACGATAGGTGGCCGTGACCGTTCCCTGATGACGTTTTACCGTCATAGCTAGCTGCTGTTG
>JBCDFI010000583.1:0-3186 GCA_039178155.1 Cyanobacteria bacterium P01_H01_bin.105 | reverse complement strand
ATGTCTGCTCAGGCTCTAACTGAGTACAATGCTCTTGTTGACTATGTAATCAACTCCCTTTCCTAAGGGTTTGATGCGATTAAGAGCTTGACTGCATTTAGGTAGTCTAAACCTGGAGATTCTTCCGAATCTCCAGGTTTGTTTATTGGAGATACTTTTGCATGTGTTGTGTCTCTAGTGTTTGTTTCCTGGGAGAGGAAGAGTTTAATTCCAGTCGTCGTCAGCAGCCTCCTGCTTTTTTTCGAGTTGCCCAATAGCGAGGGTGTAAATTCCTCCGCTACTAGCTTCAGTGTCTTTGTCTTTATAAGCTTTCAGTGTTTCAAGGACACTGATATCTCCAATTTTCATCAGGGATAGAACGGCTGATTTCCGAGTCTCCCATACTGGGTGTTCTAATAGCTGCAATAACGTTGGGACTGCGGGCTTATGGGCAAGATTTCCTAATACAGCGGCTGCTTCACTACGAACGATTTCTGCATCGTCAGTGAGGGCATTGATGAGGATGGCAAAGTTGTTGTCGTTGGGATCTTCTTGGGTGACTTTTGCGATCGCAGCCACCACTGCAGCTCGCACCGCTACATTATCTGTTTCCAATGCCTGATATAACAGATCCTTAGCTTCAGCACCAATAAACGCCAATGCCCAAGCAGCATGACCTTTCATGCTTTCTGTGATATTTGGATCATTGCCTTCCAGGATTTTGATAAGTTCTGGAACAGCTGCTTCACCAGTACGAGCTAAGGCTCCTACCGAAGAACCTTTGACAACCGTATCTTCATCGTTGAGTATGGCATGAAGCAATACGGGAATTGCCGATGGATCACCAATCAATGTCAGACTTTTTGCACAAGCCCGACGCACTACGGGATTCTCATGACTAGATAGAGCTTTGGTTAGAAAAGGAGTAGCGGGTTCTCCAATTTGCCCTAAGGTTTCTGCAATCCGTAACCGCACCATACCGCGCTTGTCAGCAAACCCTTCTACCAGCTCTGTAAGTAATTCGCCATCATCAGGATCGAACGTAAGGGTGTCAATCTGTTCAGTAACTTTGCGAATGATGTTGTCTACGTGAGCCTGGGCTAGAGCAAGTTCAGCTTGAGTTTGGGCGTCTAAGGTGTTGTCAACCATGGTGTGTTAAGACAGAACCAGTGCAGTTCACTTTTTATTTCTTCACTACTTTAGTACGACTACAGAGCATACGCCTAGTAATGGAGCAAGCCAGACGTTTTGGATAGAGTGGCAAATGAGTAATGAGTAGTGACTACACACCATTCACTACTCATTTAAGCAATTATTACCTGCCCTATCCAAAGCTGAAATAGGTACCCAAACTCTAACGCAAGCTGCGCTGTTGCCATTTGTTGAGGCAACTTGAACCGATGGCTGCCAAAGCTTGGGCTTCTAGCAGTTCGCCGCGTAAGCGTTCGATCAGGGCTGATTTTTCGTCAGTTTGCTGGGAGGCTCTAACATCTCCGCTGAGGATGGCTTGTGACTGAGATCCTTTTCGCAGAACAGATTCTCCAATACTTGCGGAAGAACGTAAGTTGGCCAGCTGTTGTCGGAGTTTGGTAATGAGGATGTCTTGTTCGTTTTCCTGTTCATCTGGGACCGCTGTCGGGGTGACGGGTATCGCCGCTGGTGTGAAGTTAAAGATTTCTGCCAAGATCTCTTGGGCATCACGGGGTTTAGTCACCTTTTGTGCCTGATAGGGCAGCATCGCATCAGTGACCCTTGGTCGATTATCGGTGAGATCCTTATCACTGCTAGATGCACTCTTGAGTAGCTGCAGCATATTGGTGAATTCCACCATGGTTTGGCCTGGGGCTGTTTGATAGCCACGATAGTAAGGCACAAGGTGCTCACCAAAGGCGTTTTGATATTCATCGCTATCGATATAGCTATCAATGTCAGCGTCATAGCCTTCTGTATCCAGGGTAAAGCTATGGGCTTTCATTTCTGCAAAATTCTGGGGGGCACGACCCAGCAAGTGTTTGAAGTTTAGCTCCATGGCTCGATAGCGATAGCAGTTTTCTGCAAACCGGGAGCGATAGAGTTCAGACTTAGCAACCTGACGTACAAATTCACGTACACTAATGTTGCCCTGGGCCAGTTGTGATTCAGGGATTGTCAATCGCTCACTTTCCATAATGTGGGCATTGCCCATAACCTGGCGATACACAGCTCGAATCACTATTTCAATATCATCTGCCGATGCACCGGGGAAAAGTTCTACTACAGATGTTTGACGGAATGGCTCATAGCCCTGGAACGTTTGTTGGGCGATTTGTTCTTGAGCAGTGAAAGGTCTCTCGGACTCAATCGCAGCCGACTGGTGGTTAGGGGGACTATTAACGGCTGCGATCGCACCGATTTGATTCGCCATAGTGGCTTGGATAAGTCTGGCCTGGGACTGATAATAAATGGGATTATTATCATTGCTAGCGTTGCCTCGCAGTAGCTTCAAGAGATTAGCAAATCCAGCCACTTTTTGTCCGGTAGGAGACTGATGACCTCGATAATAGGGCACCATGTTTTCACCAAATGTCCCATGGTACTCATCACTATCGAGATAGGAATCAATTTCTGCTTCAAATCCATGGGATTCAAGATGAGCGCTATGGTCAGCAATATCGCTATAGCTATTGGGAGCTCGACCTAGTAAATGTTTAAAGTTAAGTTCAATAAAGCGATTCCGAGAACAAGGCTCAAAAAAACGAGACCTATATAGTTCTGACTTGGCAATCTGACGAATAAAGTCGCGCACACTAATGGTATGGTTGCGTAGCTGTGATTCGGCATCGGCCACAGCAGCCCGCTCGCTCTCCATCACATGGGCATTCCCTAAAACCTGTCTGTAAACAGCACGAA
This sequence comes from Cyanobacteria bacterium P01_H01_bin.105, assembly GCA_039178155.1. Lineage (GTDB taxonomy): Bacteria > Cyanobacteriota > Cyanobacteriia > Phormidesmidales > Phormidesmidaceae > Leptothoe. The sequence goes on along the minus strand of JBCDFI010000583.1, from coordinate 318 downwards.
TAACAACGTTGACAGTTTCTACAGAATCACTCGGCCATAGTTGCACAGGATCGGTTTCATCAAAGGCTTGGGTGCCTAACCTGATTGCAGCGTTATCAACAGAATTTATAAATGTGCTGACCATTCACCGTCTCCAATTTTTATAGGTGTATCGGTTGAATCGGGGTCGCGAGCTGTTGGACTAGGCGGCAATCCCGTTCATTCTGACAAGGTAAATTTTGTCTATCTATCCATCTTATTAAGATAAGAGTCTACAAACTTTGAGGAATTGTTACGACTCAACCAATCCCCCTGAAGTTTGGGCTATTCCCCATGCTT
>JBCDFI010000582.1:0-3210 GCA_039178155.1 Cyanobacteria bacterium P01_H01_bin.105 | reverse complement strand
TTGAGTACCGTCGGGGCTAAAGGCCACCGTCTTTACATGTCCCTGGTGCCCCTGTAGCGGATTACCCAGCGGGTTGCCCTGTAGATCCCACAGCCGCACGGTCTCGTCAGAGCTGGCACTGGCAATAGTTTGACCATCGGGACTAAAGGCCACCGACCAAATAACATTGGTGTGGCCTGCTAAGGGAGGGGCGATCATCTTGCCGTCTGTATCCCACAGCCGCACAACGTTATCAAAGCCACCGCTGGCAACGGTTTGACCATTGGGGCTATAGACGGCTGACCACACTGCATCGGTATGGCCGACAAATCGATTTTTTTCGACAGTAATGCCAATGGCATTGCGCAGGGTAGATCGCACCGAAGAGCGAATATTCCGGAGACGGGCCTGACTTTTGCCGGTCAGCCTCAAGGCGCTGAGCAAACCTTCTGCAGGTTTAGTGATCAGGGAACGGCTAACTTGTTCTGCCTCTTGATCTAATGCCAGACTGCTTTTTTGTTGCAAGGCAATTACACTAGCACCTGCTGCAATCACAAATAAGACACTGACGCCTGCCAGCAGGGACTGTAATACCGTCATCCGCTGTTTTTCACGACGGGCTTCAGCAGCAAGGGCCTCCTGACTAGCGGTGATAAAGGCGATTTGGTCTGCGGTAACGTTAGGATTTTTTCGCTGCTGCTGGGTTGTTTGCAACCACTGAGCTGCGATCGCACTTTCAGCCCCCCGTAGCAACAGATCGTCACTTTTATCTTTTTGTTGCCACTCAAGGGCACGCTGTAACCATTTTGTATGGCTTTGCACATGGTCACGATCCGTATCAAGTGTACGAATCAGGTGATTAAAATGGGTGGTAAAATTGCCCCGCTGCTGGCTAAAATCAAGCCATTGCACTTGGGCCAATTGGGGATGCAGGTCGGCTGTATTCACCGGCTGATGTAAAACCGTTACAAATCGCTTATTAAAGCGGGCTCCGTGTTCCACCTCTAGTTTGCAATAGGGGGAGTGGACCGATCGAGGCGACAAAATAAACAAAAAGTTGTCCGATATCTCAATGCCCTGATAAATCTCTCGTTGAAAATTGGCAGTCCCCGCTGCAATACTTTTTTGATCAAACCAGGTGGTTTTGCCTTGGCTCTGTAATGCATTATTTAATCTGCGGGCAATGTCTGCATCCGCACTTGAATAAGAGATAAATACATCAATAGAAGACGGTGGTGGCTGCTCTAAACTCGCCCGAATAAATCTGTCGTGATAATCCGTTGCCGGATGGAGCGTTCGCCCTGAGGCCGTCTTTAACCAAGCTTCTGCCTGACGCAAATCATATCCCCGCAGCAGAATACTAGGGTTTTGCTGTTGTCGCTGCCACTTTAGGGCTTTGACTAATAAAATCTTGTGCTGATCGTAGTAAACCGCATCTTGGTTTAACGTTTTAATCAGATCATTTTCATCCAGCTGGTAGTCTGCTTGTTCTAGATTGTCAGTCAAGTCAATATACTGGATCGCCGCTAGGTCTGGAGGGCTTTTAGCAGTGCCTAAAGGACTGATCAAAATAGGAACAATTCGCTTTTCAAGGGATAGGGCATAGCGCAGCTCATACTGACAGTACCGTGACCGCAGCGACTCCGGTGAAAGCAAATACACCATGGAATCAGCTTCCTCAATCCCTCGATGAACAGCTCGCTTAAAAGCTTCCCCCGTAAGAATATCTGTTTGATTGCTCCAAATCGTAAACCCCTGTCGCCGTAACGATCGCCGAATGGTGTCCATGGCCTCAGCATCGGTCTGGGCATAGGCCAAAAACACCTGAGTCATCATGTTGTCAGCATTTTTGATGCTTTCAGTGATGAACTCACAGTGCAAGTCTGTCGGCACACAGGGAGCCTGTTCGTCTTTAAATCTTTGTTTGAGCCAGGTTTCGGCCAGCTGTCGGGGTTCTCCCAACAGTAAAAACTCTGTTTGTTTTTGTTGGCGTTCCCATGCCAGCGCATCATTTAGGAGATGGGTATGCTGCTCTACATAGTCTCGATGACGACCAAAAATCTGTTCTAAACCCGTCAATGATTGTTCAAAATCATCCTGTTTTTCGCGCATGTACACCCAGTTGATTTTACTAATCTGGGGGGGCATATTGGTAAAACTAGACTGCAGACCTTTAGCCTGGTAGTCATGCCATTGGGTGTCAGTGCCGTTGGGGTTTCGCTGTTGCCAAATCCTTCGATCAATCTGTTCTACATGCAACAGCGGAATAATTCGTTTTTGATAACGTAGCGCAATTTCGATCTCTTTAGCACAGTAGGCTGAGTTGACCGAATGGGGTGAAATAACAAATAAAAAATTGTGAGACTTTTCAATACCGCTGTCGATCTGATTTTGAAAATCAACGGCCAACGGAATATCATTAAAATCACACCAGACGCGGCAGCCAGCGTCTGTTAGCCGCTGACATAGCCTAACGACAAAGGCCTTACTGTCAGCTCGACCATAGGAAATAAAGGCGTCGTAGGTGTCACCCATATTAGAAATAACTCAGTTCGACCTCAATTCTGGTTTCGGCTCCGGCAACTAGAACTACGGCGTCTCCAAATTCTGGAGGACCTGTCAGCGCCCTTGGATTTCTAGAAAATCCAAACCCTTCCGTGGGCATACCTACAAAGTTTCGGTTAAATTCGTTGTCACTGTTGGCGTCATGAAATACTGAAACCGCGTAGCTACCAGGGGTTAGATCTTCAAAGGTTGCCACTAGGGGGACGTCTTCTGCAAGGGCGATACATAGAGTTTCGACTGCCGCTTCACGATCGCCTGGAAACCCGTTGCTGCTGTTAAACAGATTTAGGCATACCTGACCTTGAGTTGCATTGACGGCACTAATCTCAACGGCCAGCTGCCCTGGCTCAGACTGGGCCAGAGCAGGATAGCCACCTACGGTCGCCATCATTAAGACACCAGCTACTACACATCGACTATCCATGGCTAATCTCCTACTGAAGGTCCTACTGAAGGTCTAGTCTAGCAAAAGGTTCAGTAAGCCGATTTACGCAACTGGCGACCCATGGGAACATCCCATGGGTCGGATGCCTGAGGCCTACTCCGTCAGACTTTGGTAAACGATACCCTCACTTCCACCAGCATTTGCCGATAGGCCTCCAGCTCAGCCCGATTTGATAGAGCCCCGTGCCCAGGAATAATTTTTATATCGTCTCCAGATAGAGC
>JBCDFI010000581.1:0-3214 GCA_039178155.1 Cyanobacteria bacterium P01_H01_bin.105 | reverse complement strand
AGATCTACTGCTGAAGCCTTACTTGAGAGGGATCCACTCCGAGGACATCTCTATTCTGCCGTTGGCATTTTTATGGAGGGGGCTCATCTTGTCAGCACCGAAGGGCTAGCGCGTAGTACACCCGCAGCATTAGCTATGCTGCAACAGGTTTTTAGCCACATTGGCGAAGCAGAAAAGATTGACAGCACTGATCCAGAACTCAATCTAGTTAAAGGGTTTATGGATTTAATGTTGGCTGTTAATTTACCCTTTTCCGATCCAGAAGAGGCCATCGAACGGCTGTCGCAGTATGGTAATCCTGAATATTTGGCCTATCGAGGCATTGCCCTGGGATATCGCGATTTGGGACAGATGAGCGATGCCATGGGAGCTGTAGACCAAGCACTAGAAGCCGCTCCCGAAAATCCAGAATTATATTATCTCAAAGCTCAGCTACATCGACGTCAAGAAGAGACCGACGACAGTGTTGCTATGTTTGATAAAGCTCTGGAGTATGCAGCCCAGCTACCATCCAGCTTGGCTCGTAAGATTTATAAAGAAAAATGCCGTACCCTAGGCGGTTCCCACGAAACCTGTGGTAAAGAAGCTAGCGATTTTGTTGCCAACCTAGATAAGTAGGCAGGTCTTTTTAAAGAAGTAGCAGCCCCATCTATAAACGGCCGATACGGACCTCAATGGGGCTGAAGACGCAGTTAGGAGGTATCTTGGTTACCAACATAGCTGTCGTGATTAAACCTGGCCCCGAACTTAATAAGTTCTTAACTGTCGCTAAATAAAAATACGTCTGTATACCTCTATATCGATGGGAGATGATTGATTAAAGTAAATAATCAATGCAAAATGGCGATTTCTACAGCCATCGATTGTCACATTTGTCACATTAGTTATATAAGAGATCCATTCTGGGTTTAGGCTGCTAGCTCATAGTTTTTCAACATCCTGAGGGTTGGCAACACCAGATAACTAATGGGAGGTCAGATATGGCGATTAGTAGTATTAATCCGGCCACTGGCAAAGTTTATAAAACTTATTCCCCACTGACCTCAGAAGAGATAGAACAGCGCCTGACGGCGGGAGAAACTCAGTACCAGCAATACCGATGGACATCATTTAAGGATCGCAGCGATTGGCTACAGGCTGCAGCAGAGTACTTAGAAGGGCATGTTGATGTGCTCGGTCGCATTATGACCCAGGAAATGGGCAAACCGTTGGAGGCTGCGATCGCAGAGGTAAAAAAGTGTGTTTGGGTCTGTCGTCACTACGCTGAAAATGGTGCAGACTACCTGGCCGATGAACATTTAGATATAGGCTATGTGCGCTATCAGCCCCTGGGGATCATTTTGGCAGTGATGCCATGGAACTATCCCCTCTGGCAGGTATTTCGGTTAGCGGCTCCGGCTTTGATGGCCGGTAACGTGGTGTTACTCAAGCATGCTTCCAATGTGCCCAAGTGCGCTTTGTCCATAGAAAAGATCTTCCGGAAGGCGGGACTGCCAGAGGGCGCATTTCAAACTCTGCTAATGGGTGCTGACCAAACTGCGGCTGTGATTGCCGATGAGCGAGTACGGGGTGTAAGTCTTACTGGCAGTGGACTTGCCGGTGCTCAGGTGGCCGCCACCGCAGGACAACACTTAAAAAAAGTGGTTTTAGAGCTAGGTGGTAGCGATCCCTTTATTGTGTTACCCAGTGCCGATCTAGATCAGGCCGTAGAAACAGCCGTAACCGCTCGACTACAAAATAATGGCCAGTCTTGTATAGCTGCCAAGCGATTTATCTTGGTGGGCAACATCGCTGACGAGTTTGAAACACGTCTGGTAGACAAGTTTAATGCCCTGACCGTGGGCGATCCCCTACAGTCTGAAACAGATATTGGTCCACTGGCCACACCGTCGATTTTGCGAGAGATTCAAAGACAGGTTCACGATTGTCTCATTGCCGGTGCAAAGGCTCTAGTCGGTGGTAATTTAGAAAAGCTCAAAGCAACGTTACCTCCCGAGTTAGAGCTAGGAAACTTCTATCCACCTACAATTTTGAGTCATATACCCACCGGTACCCCCGCCGACCAGGAAGAATTTTTTGGGCCGGTTGCGCTAATCTTTCGAGTGCCGGATTTAGATGCGGCTATTCAGCTAGCCAACTCAACTGTGTTTGGGTTGGGTGCCAGTGGCTGGACCCAAGAGCCAGCTGAACAACAGCGTCTGATCAGAGAAATTGAAGCCGGAGCTATCTTTATTAACAGCATGGTAAAGTCCGACCCGCGTTTGCCCTTTGGTGGAATCAAACAATCGGGCATTGGCCGAGAGCTTGGGCGACACGGCATCTTGGAATTTGTAAACGCCAAGACAGTTTGCGTGAGCTAAGATTTTCGCGAGCTGAGGTTTGCATGAGTTAAGAATTCTATTGCCCTCATTTCCTTAGATAACGTTATGAACACTGCTGAGCTTCTAGTCCGCTGTCTTGAAAACGAGGGTGTAGAGTATATCTTTGGGGTGCCAGGAGAAGAGAATCTTCAGGTGCTCCAGGCGTTAAAACACTCGTCTATTCAGTTTGTGACCACCCGTCATGAGCAGGGCGCGGCTTTTATGGCGGACGTTTACGGTCGGCTCACGGGTAAAGCAGGGGTGTGTCTTTCCACCCTGGGACCAGGGGCAACAAATCTAATTACCGGTGTGGCCGATGCCAACCTGGACCGGGCTCCGCTAGTGGCCATTACCGGTCAGGTAGGAACCGACCGCATGCACATTGAATCGCACCAATATCTGGATTTGGTGGCCATGTTCGCCCCGGTAACCCAGTGGAATACCCAAATTGTACGGCCTAGCAATACAGCAGAAATTGTACGTAAGGCGTTTAAGCTCGCTCAAACCGGTAATCCGGGTGCCGTGCATATTGATTTGCCTGAAAATATTGCCGATATGGAGGCTGTGGGCAAACCATTAGGGTGCGATCTCACCCGTGCTGACGGCTCGGAGCACAATGGTAAAACTTCTGCTGCCATCGAAACAATCCAGACTGCGGCTGCAGCTATTTCCCAAGCCGAAAGACCGCTAATTTTAATCGGTAACGGCGCAATTCGGGCGCGAGCCAGCGACGCACTCATAAAAATGGTTAATGAACTACAAATTCCGGCAACCAATACATTTATGGGTAAAGGGGGTATTCCCTATCAGCATCCGCTGGCGCTTTGGACTGTCGGTCTCCAGCAGCGAGACTT
>JBCDFI010000580.1:0-3223 GCA_039178155.1 Cyanobacteria bacterium P01_H01_bin.105 | reverse complement strand
TCAGGTTATCTTCTCCTCTAACACAGACCCTGAACCCGCTATGGCCTCTCGCTGGCAACATGAAAAACGGTCCTTGCGGTTAGAATTTCAGGTCTTCACCACTCATTTCAAGCCTGACTGAACTTTTGTCAGTCAATCAGGCATAGATGAGTCTCAACAGACAAGGGTATCGGTCGTTCTCAATCCTTGTGAGTTTTTGAGACAACCGTCGTCACTTTTATATTAAAAGACGAGACCAAGACAATATCTGTGACCGGTCTAGCGTTATACACATGTTGTGCCAGAAAGAATAATTGCACACATTGTTTTTATAATTCCAGGACCGATACGCTTTGTTGTCTATACTACTAACAATAACGTGTACAGTCTTGGTCTGCCATTTTTTTATAATTCTAAAGCCGATTCCCCAATCGATGCCCTTTTATCGGCTAGTCGTGCGTTTGGGGCTAGGCAGCAGTTGTTTACTGGTCAAATACTGATGGAGTTCGTGGGCACTTAAACGACAGAGATCTTTGGCTAGCTCGCTAATTGTCATCGTTGATGGCACGTAATTTTGAACAGAATCACGTAAACTACCCAGAATATGAGGTTCTGCTACTAAAACAAGATGATGGCCCAGAAAGCTTTGGCTAATGGTACCAATATGCTGCAAAACTTTATTAGCAAAGCGTCGATTTGTCTCTGCAAATTGTGTTGTCTTTTCGTGGCGATTACCGTGGTGCTTACGCCCGATTAGATTATTGCTGGGGCCTTTAGTGACTATATTTTTTTCGGCATTATTTAGGCTACTGTGCTCAGTCAAATGAGGGCCTGACTGTCCTTGATCAAGTAGCTCGGTGGCGTTAAGGGTAAAAAAGCGAGCGTGGGCACCATCTACAACCGCAACGAGATATGAGCGCATAGGTAGGTCCTAACTGTATGTATGGTGAATTACATTGATTCTAGCAGTGGAATCTTCTAGGGCTGGCACCTTGGTTTACAGCTTTAACAGCGTGACTTATTTATTAATACTTTAGAAAAGTATGTATCATTCGCTTACTTGTTGTAGGTTTAATTTTTCTGGTTAGAATTAAATCATCCGCTGCTATGGAAACCTTGCGAAGGCTTTGTCAGCACATGGTTACTAATTTAGGAACTCAACCCTCTCAACTGTCTATCCATCGAAAAAGGCGACGATGGCGTGGATTCTTGCTTATGCCCATCGCCTCTTTTATGTTAAGCACCCAGGCTCAGGCACAGCAGGCATGGTCGATCCAAGCTCCAGCACCTTACAATGCCTGTAATTTACGTAGCCAGGGTGGCACCCAGTACAGTGTTCTGGGGACCTATCGCAACGGCCAAGCGGTAACACTGCTGGGGGAATCGGGGCGCGGCTGGTATCGGGTGCAGGTAGGGCAGCAAATTGGCTGGATGGCGCGTCAGTGTCTGGGGCTTTAATGTCTGGGGCTTTGACCAGGTATTGAGCTATGTGTATGGACACGTGAAGTCTGTTCAGCGATGTTTATAATGTATGCTCGCGGTGATTAGGCGTTTAGAGCGACTTTGGTCATGAATTTTGATACTTTTACCGAATTTATTCAAAAAAGCTTTCGGGTTTCTTTAGGGGTGGCAGCCTCTGCGGTTGAGGCGATTCAAGACCCCCAGGCATCGGCCAACAAGTTTTCTGACATTGGTACGGATTTTGATCGGTTAGCCGATGAACTAGAAGTAAAAGGCGCGCTAACTGAGAAAGAGGCGCGTGAGTTTGTTGATAATGTCAGTAATAATTTTGATGGACAGTTGCCAAATCCGTTTGCGCCGTCTCCAGCTAGTAATACAACGGTAAATACGGTCGCTAAACCTGTTGCTGATAGTGGTATCCAATCTGAAATTAAGGCGTTGACTGAGCAGCTATCGGCTATTCGTCAGGAAATTGAACAGCTAAAGGCTCAGGGGTCTTAACTTCTAGCTGTTCTAGACAAAAGCCGAGGTGTGATTGAAAGCACTGCCTCGGCTTATTTTTTGTGGTTCGAAATTGTGGGTGGTTGCTGTGTAGCCATGTCTGGGAGTATTCCTGACGTTATTCCGGTGGTCACCCTATGAAGCATTTTGCTGTTCTGATTCAGTTATTGCGCGATCGCAACCAGTTTTTAGAAGACATTCGTCGTGATGTCAAACTGGAGCGTAAAATCTTTTCGTTACTGGTCGTCAGCTGTATATTCTTTGGAGTTTATGGAGCCATTATTGGCTCATCGAGTAGCTGGCTACAGATGCTGGCATCGGCGATTAAACTACCAGCCCTGTATCTGCTCACCCTGGGTATCTGTCTACCAACGCTCTACTTCTTTGATATTCTCTTTGGCTCCAGGCTAAATTTCCGTCAATATAGCGCCATGTTGATGACGGCGGTAGCTGTCATTAGTGTGCTGCTGTTTAGCTTTGCCCCTGTGGTCCTGTTCTTTTTAATTTCCATCCAGGGATACAACTTCTTTTTGTTACTCAATGTGGCGGTGATGGGGTTGACGGGGCTGATTGGGGTTCGGTTGTTTTATCAGGGTATGCGCCAAGTCGTTGGCCCTGATGCCGCAGGCAGTCGCTTACGGAATCGTCTGTTGCTGGGTTGGCTGGGTCTATATGCTCTTGTTGGCTCTCAGCTAGGATGGACGCTGCGACCCTTTTTTGGAGGGCCTAATGAGCCATTTCAAGTGTTTCGCCCAGAGATTGAAGGTAATTTCTATGCGCAAATTATGACGAGTCTGGCATCCTTATTGGGTTTTTAGTCAATGCGTTCTATGGAATATTTGAATATCCACTAGGTGAATGAGCGAAGTCAATCTCGATAGTTTACGAATTACGAACCGTGATTTGGATGAGCTAACAGGTCTGGATATTGGCGATCTATCCATGGGTTGGGGAACGCGTCTGTCGGTATTTCAACGTCCACGGCTATGGTGTCTCTGGCTGATGAACCAGGGTCTGGTATTAACAGTGGCGCTGGTGTTGTGGCTACCAGCATGTCTGGTGTTGGGTCGGAACCTAGCCAAACCGTCAGTAGGTCTGGCTGTAGGGGTGGGCGGTGCGATCGCAACTACCATTGCCCACAGTCTCTATGGTCTTTATAGAGGCCGACAGCTCAAAGTACTTAGCCACCTGCTAGATGAGGTTGATCGCTTTAATGAAATGATTAAAGCAGTTGAAATTTTAGAGGAACTGCGTCAAACCGACCTGACGTCTAAACGTTTGG
>JBCDFI010000579.1:0-3225 GCA_039178155.1 Cyanobacteria bacterium P01_H01_bin.105 | reverse complement strand
GCTCCCCAATACACTTCATAGCTAATTTTGAGCTGGGCCAATTGCTTTTCTAGCGCCGCATCAACTGCTAGTTCTTCACTGGTGATTTCTTCGTGCCAGTAGACAGCATCTACCTGAAGTGCCTTTGCCAAGATAGGAATTTCCTCTTCTGGTTTGCCATGGCGCACGACTAGATCTACGCCCCTTGCCTGTAGAGATGCTCGCAGGTCGGCCACGCTCTCTAGTAAGAACTGAGCGCGGTAGGCACCCGTTTTTGGAAAGCCAAAGCTGGTTTGGCCAAACTGACGTGGATCGAAACAGTAGACCGGAATAATCTCTGCTTTTTGCTCTAGGGCTCGATGGAGCGGTTCATGATCGTGGAGCCGGAGGTCATTGCGAAACCAGAGCAAAATACGCATGGATCTTGAAAAAGATGGGTGTTCTGAGTAGGACGGTGATTTTTCTACCGAAGCAGTATGCTAAATAAATGTTAACAATATAAAACATAAGGAATACAAGCGATGGCGATTAAGGTGGGTGACACGGCTCCGGATTTTACCTTGAAGTCTCAATCGGGGGAGTCAGTAACGCTATCAAATTTTAAGGGTCAGAAGGCTATAGTTCTGTACTTTTATCCCAAGGACGACACTCCAGGCTGCACCACAGAGTCCTGCACCTTCCGCGATAGTTTCCAAGACTTTCAAGGCTTGGGTGCTGAGGTGATTGGGATCAGCAGTGACTCCCCAGATTCTCACCAAAAGTTTGCTAGCAAGTACAGTCTGCCGTTTACCCTAGTGAGCGATGCTGATTCCTCTGTGCGTAAGGCCTATGGCGTACCGGCTACTCTCGGCTTGCTCCCTGGTCGCGTCACCTATGTGATTGATAAAACTGGAACCGTGCGTCACATGTTTAACTCTCAGTTCAATCCTAAAAAACACGTCGATGAGGCATTGAACGTATTAAAAGGGCTGAGCTAGGGTGCCTCCTGACCCCTGAAGTGGATTGATGCATGAGGCCCGCCCGTAAACCCATCCCAACTAGTCAGGGCTGGGCCTGTCAACTAATTTGATTATTGAGCCACGCAATTACAGCGGGTGATCGAGCGGTGAAGGTAATAATGTAGTCTTGCTCGGTGCTGCCTTGCTGTTGAACCTTTGCATAAATATCCGTTTCTTGAATGTCTTCGGGTGCTGATTTAGCTTGAATTACAAGTTTGATATTAGTCAGCAGGTTCAGCGGTTCAGCTCCTTCAATATGGAGTAAAGCGGTTTTAGCAGATAGTTGGTGGAGACTACCACGATCATGTTCGGCACCCACTTGTTTCCCTTCGAGGGCGACGTATTCGATGGGGATGCTGTGGTGTAGGGGCTCTAGATGAAAATCTTCTGGGGTTAAGGAAAGGTTATATAGGTCACCGCCGATACCGGTAACGTCGTAGATGGTAATTGGGCGTTTGATGCCCTTGGGATAGACGTCAATTTTGCTTTGGATGGCAATACGGTGGTTGTTAATGGTGCCAATTTCTTGGTGAGTATCTTCGGAAATAAAGATTTGTCCGCCTGTGGTGTATGACTCAATGCGAAAGGCAAGGTTGACGGCACCGCCGATAACGCTGTACTTGGTGCGTTTTTCAGAGCCGATATTGCCAACGACGACCTGGCCTGTGTTGATGCCAATGCCCATTTCCTGCTCGGGAAATCCCTGGGCGCGCATGGCGTCATTGACTTGAGCCATGGCTTGCTGCATTGCGATCGCACAGGCCACGGCCCGGTCCGAGTGATTATCATTAGCCACCGTATTGGGCGCACCAAAGATCACCAATATGCCATCCCCCATAAACTCATCAATGACACCCTGATAGTCATTGATCACATCGGACATATAGCCCAGATACAAATTCAAAATTTTGACCACTTTCTCGGGGGGTAACCGTTCCGATAAAGCCGTAAAGCCTCGCAGATCCGACGTCAGAATGGTAATCTTACGAATCTCTCCCCCCAGTTTGAGATTCTCAGGATTTTCCAAAAGATTCGCAACAATCTGATCGCTAAGATAGCGGCTAAATGTGCGACGAATCTGACTGGCACTGTGGGCGAGATAGGTATTGACCCCAGCCGCAGTGCCCACCAATGCCATCAGTGGAGGTACTACAGGCACCCACCAGCCTTCTAACAGCAACAGATATGCTCCAAGAACCAGGATGGAGGCAATGGCGACTAGGAGTACCATTTGTCTCAGGAGAGTACGCTTGCCGGGGTTGCGCTGTAGCCAGGTAACAACGCCTCCAAGGCTAGCCCAAAGCAAAATCCAGAGAATCTCAATCGGTTCTGGCCAGGTACGAATCAGAGCCCGACCCTCCAGAGCGGCGCTGATGATTTGGCTGGTCAAATTAGCATGAATTTCTACCCCGGCCATGGATTTTGGCAGAGCCAGCATCTTACTGCTGTGGGGTACAAAAAATCTATCTTTTAAACTTTCAGCCACAGAACCGATGAGAATGACTCGATCTTTAGCCCAGTCATCGGGCAGCTCGTTGTTGAGTACGGCCCTTAGGGGCACCGTTTCTATTAGCTCACTACCGCCCCGGTAGTTAATCAGGGTTTGATAGCCACCTGCATCGGCGCGTACATAGCCCCCATCATTAGCTTCCAACGGTCGAAAGACAGCCCCGTTTAACTGCCAAAAGTCTGTGTTGCCTACAGGCTCTGGACCGATGCCTTCAGCATCCAAATAGAGCAAGGCCAGGTATAGCGCAAAGCTAGGAGCTTGGTCTCCCTCGGGGGTAGCTACCATCAGCAGCCCTCGCCGAATGGTATTGTCGTTATCTACAATGCCGTCATTAATACCGACCTGGCCTAGTTCAGCCAAGACCGGCGAGGCATCAATCAAGTCTCGATCGGCATTGTCTCCCAAGATGGTCCGAATCCCTACCAAATTGGGAGTGTTACGAAAGACAGTTTCTAGCTCAGCATGACCAGGTTCAACCGGGACATCTCGAATAATATCTAGACCAATGGCCCTTGGTTCTTGTTGGGCCAGTTTCTCGATGACTTCGGCATAAACCCCATCGGGGATAATCGCCTGTCCCAGCTCCCGAATATCTTTTTCATCAATACCGACGATGGCAATGCGTGGATCTGTTTCCTCGGGTCGCCACTGAAGATACTGATCGTAGGCGCGCCATTCTGATGGCTGTAACAACCCAAGCACTCTCAGCAGAACAACCAGTGCAGTGACCGTCGGGGT
>JBCDFI010000578.1:0-3236 GCA_039178155.1 Cyanobacteria bacterium P01_H01_bin.105 | reverse complement strand
GGAATCTTCTTCAAAATAGTATTCGGTATCAAGTAAATGCCAAATAGGCTGCTCATCGAGGGTAAACGATTGCACTTTTCCCTGACGGGGCCAGTCAAGGGCAACCAGCAATTGACAAGACTGATAAACCAATTCTTTGATTAGGGTCAGTTTGTCTAATCTGGTTAGATCTTTACGCTTATCAAGACCCAAATATTGCTCAATATGCTGGTCATTCAGCACAAAAGACTCTTCCCAGGGACAGTCAAGGGTGACAGCATAGGCGGCAAAAATTAAATGAAGACAGGTGGCACGAATATCAAAGTGATCGATAGCCTCTGTGGCTTTATCCTTTGACATTGGGGTCATCGCATCGCTTTCTGGATCTACCGCTAACCGGAAAACCATTTTTCCGCGACCGCGATGCACCGGACGACAATAGTGAAGTTTATCGTCAGCATCGGCTTGCCAGGGCAAATGTTGACGCTGAGATAAAATATTACAGGCCTCCCAAACAACCATGGAAGAGGCAAACGGGGTAGTTTTACCGCTCAGAAAGATGTCAGAAATAGCGGCTGGTAGTAGAGTACTTTTGCGCCGTCCTTTTTTGGGAACTAGAGGAGAGAGGGCATCCGTCTCACAGGCTGGTAAACAGCGAGGACCACTCTCCAAATCTTTACAATTATCGCAAAGCGTAGGATCAATCCAATAGCCTTCGCGATCGGTTTGGGGTTTAATGGCACCCGTTGGACATAGGGGCCGACAGCTATCGCAAATAATACAACCGTCTTTGATAGTGTAAGCCATGGGCAATATGCATCTATCAACGATTTGATAGATTGAAGAGGTTTAGCAACTTGATAAATGAACTTTGACTACTTAAACCCTCGCTAATAGGTTAATGACTCATTAGTTAGAAGGTTTTAAAGGAACATCTATACAAAAAAGAAAAGTGACGAGTCGTGCGATCTCAATTCTATTAATAATTCATTGCAAAATCACACTATTAGAAATAACAATCCAAAATCCTGTATTCTATGTCACCTGATACGGTTTAATTGTTTCTTTAGAAACTGACAGAAGTTATGTTCAGCATGGACTGTCTAACACAATATTGTGTTGTCACAATAACGATTTTCTAGGGAAAATATAATCGATCTCTCAAATTGTTTCGATACTGTTGTCAACAAGAAAAAACTCTAAGTTTGTTTGCATTTTGTTATATGACGCTCAGCAATTCCAGCGTTGTTTAGTCATCTAGGCTTAATATCTAGCCCTGAGTGGAGTCAGAACCGGGCTTTTTGAGACTTTAGTGTCAAGCTATACGGAATATTTAGTTTCAATATTTCGTAATAGGCTACAGAGAGAGTGCAATTTCTTTTTTTGAGTCAAGACGCACACTAAAAAAATACCCCCATAACAGTTCCTCATCCATGACTGCGGGTGACAGACTGTTTTGCCATAGATTTTGCTCTAACCGAAGTTGATGTCTGGATCAGGCTTATCCATCACAGCACACTTGCCTAGGATATCCAGACTCGCATAGCCAATACCTCGTAAATCTAAAGGAGATCTTTAACAGTGATAGGCTTATCAATAACTGATGCTAATATATCCGCAATGGATTTTTTGATGGAAGATTTAGAAATTCCAGGTCAAGATCAAGATTTCTTCTCTGTTCTTGTTACCCGTGAAACAGGTAGTGACTGGTATGTTGTAGAGATTGGAGTTGAAGGGCTCCCTGATAAATGGGTCTTGCAGGTCTTTGATACAGGTCTGTGCGATCCTTGCTACACGTTTATTTCTCCCATGCCTAAGGGAGAGGATGCTGATCTTGAAGAATTTCCTGAGCGTATTGCTGAGGTGATTGCAATGGAACGGGTTGGCACAGGAACCTGATTTTATTCCATAGTTTAATCACTATTCTTAAGGACTGATAATTAATGTCTCATTCACTCTCACCTGAAGATTTGCCGCCGGATCCGACAACGGACTTAGATGCAGAGTTGAAAAGGCAGTTTGAAAGGGCTATCTGCAAGTATTTTTTCGAAGCTTGTGATGGTTCCACCCAATCCTTATTAATGGAGTGTAGATGGACTATCCGTATCGTCAGAGTCGTAGTTTTGACCATCCACTGCTCCGATCAGGAAAAAAATTGGCGAGTTTTGAAT
This sequence comes from Cyanobacteria bacterium P01_H01_bin.105, assembly GCA_039178155.1. Classification (GTDB taxonomy): domain Bacteria; phylum Cyanobacteriota; class Cyanobacteriia; order Phormidesmidales; family Phormidesmidaceae; genus Leptothoe. The sequence goes on along the minus strand of JBCDFI010000578.1, from coordinate 1,086 downwards.
CGTGTTGCCATCCTCGCCAAGTATCTATCCCAGTTTAGTACTCATGCAAAAATCAGAGTCCATCCGCCGTCCGAGATGGGATCGTTACCGTTTGATATGCGTGTAGATGAGCGGGCACTGTAGCGACAGTAGGTTCAAATTTGGCAATAACCTATGGCTATAGAGACTGTGCTTTGTTCTTTAAGATATTCGCTATAGTCAGCTAGGTTGTCCAAACCCACATAGCTTAGAACAATTTCAGCTATAAACCAGGCAAACAATTTAAACAAGAGTTGACGGTAGTTGATGCTCATGATGGATCTGGGGTTAAATCAGCGACAGCTGAGCGTTTAATTCAAACGCCTAGCCCTAACTGTTTGAGGTGTTTTAATTGGCTCGTCTAGCCCCGTCACAGATAGCTCCCAGCCATTGGCTAGAGTCAAGACCTGAGTGTCGTCAACTTTGATTTGCTTAACAACTTCTTCTTCTAGATCTTTTTTAGCAACGTAGACCATCAGTTTTCCGGCACGATCGGTGTGGAGCATAACTTTCATAGTGAGTCCTTGGGATAAGAGCAATAAAGGATAGAAAAGCAGGGAAGATAGCTGGCCGGTCCTGGGTCTGGCCGATGGAGAAGCATTACATAATCGCCACGTTTATATTCTCCTGCGATACCAGGGTGAGAAGTTCATCAACGGTGAGACTTCGTTTAAGCTGCGTAGAGAGATCGCGCACGGCATTAAGCAATGACTGACTGGCGTTAGCATCTAGCTGGACACCATGGTTTTGCAAGACCCGATTTAGCAGGTGACGACCCGAATGTTTGCCTACAACAAAACGCCGTTGCCAACCGACATCTTTAGGGTCAAACGGTTCGTAGGTGCTGGGATTATGGAGCACTCCATGGGCATGGATGCCAGACTCATGGGCAAAGGTATTGGCTCCAACGATGGCTTTCCAGGGGGGGACTGGACAATTTACCATTTTGGCCACAAAGCGAGATAGCTCTAGCAGACGTTCGGTTTGAATACTTGTTTTGAGACCGTAGATTTGTCGTAAGGCCATGACAACCTCCTCAAGGGCTGCGTTTCCTGCCCTTTCTCCAAG
>JBCDFI010000577.1:0-3277 GCA_039178155.1 Cyanobacteria bacterium P01_H01_bin.105 | reverse complement strand
TTTATGAGACCGGCAGGAAAGCCAGTAAGGAATTCCTTGAGCAGATGCCCATCATTTTTGATGACTACTTACCACAGTGGAATTATATTGCTCGACCTCAACAACTCTAAATACGGATATAATTTAATCCTCGTTCCTAAACAGTGCCATCTGGTAACGAATACCTTTGATAAGCTTACGCAGTGCATGTACATGCTCCAGATTAGTTGGGTCAGTGCTATCGGTAACTAGCCAGCCTGGATGTAACAATAGCTGGGCGATGATGGGCAGCTGTAGGTCGCTCAGGGATATATCGAGGGGCAGACAGGCCAGCTTTTTGTAATGAGGATGTTTTAGCCATCGCTGCCAGGTTTTTGTTAGACGTTTGTAGGTATTGCTCTGCAGATATTTTTGCATCTGAGCGACGCGCTTTTTGCGGTGTTTTTTTAATCTGTTAGTCAGAGTACGAAGTATTTTTTTTTCTGATTTTTTTAGATTGGCCTGGTCTGTGTAGTTGGATAACCAGTTTTGCAATACGTCTAGATCGCGCACTCGTCCTAAGACGTTGCCTAACTGCTTAAGGGCTCTATCTTTGAGGGCCTTGGGTAGCGCGATCGCAACGTCAAATACCTGGACGACCGTGCGTAGACGACGTAATCCCACCCGCATCTGATGCACAAACTCAGGATCGCGCTGGGCAAGTACTCCTTTTTCCTGTTTGAGAATATGACCAACACAGGTTTGGATAGCCTGATGGGCATAGTCGCCAAGCCGATCGGGCGGTCTGCTCACCAGTAATGGCGACACTTCTGATAGAGGCTGCGGCTTCATCAGAACGCCTCCTTTAATCTAAATCACCAATCACAGCCTATCGCATACGAGCTGTGACGGGTGCTTAGAAAACTCCATCGAGTAGAGCCTATCGACGGTCAATCAACATCCAAATAGCGATGCTGGCTATGTTGTTTGTCTAACGCTAACTCTACCCCTGAGGGCTGACCGTTTTAACTTTTTCGGCGAGTCCCACTGCCCGCAGCAGACGAATGACTCCCCATACTGGGTCAATTTCCCACCAGTTTTTTTGAAAACAAGCAGAGGACTGACACGCGTGATGATTGTTGTGCCAACCCTCGCCATAGGTGATGAGCGCTACCCACCAACAGTTGGTGGACATATCGTCTGTGTTGGTTGGACGATAGCCAAATTGATGACAGGCACTGTTGACAAAGCAGGTACCGTGAAAACTCACTAACAGCCGCACAAAAACACCCCAAACGACAAACGGCATGCCACCCGCTAAATAGAGCAAAATGCCCAGGGCAAACTGCAGCGTGATGTAATGGGTGTGGCAAAACTGATAGAACTTGTCGTCACGAATATCTTTGGTCATTCGGGGCAGCAGAGAGTGTGTCGGCACCGTATGCATTAACCAGCTGATGTGGCTCCACCAAAATCCTTTGCTAGCGCTGTGGGGGTCTAACTCCTGGTCGGTGTGCATGTGATGCAGACGATGGTATCCCACCCACCCATATACGCCACCTTGAAAAGCCAGGGTACCTAGCAAAATAAAAATGTGTTCTAACCATAGCGGTACCCGCAGACTGCGATGGCTAGCCATGCGGTGAAACCCTAGGGAAATACCGAGACCTTGAGTCAATGCATGTAAAACAAGGGTAACGCCAATGGCGCTCCAGCTAAAATTGCTGGGTAGCAGCGCTAGGAGAGCCAGTAAGTGAAGAATAACGGTCGAAATGATCACCGGCCAGCGTAGCCGGGGGGTGGGCAGAGCTGCTGTAGTAACCAAGAATTAATACCTGATAAGAATTATTGAGGAGTTATTCCCCTAAGGCAGACTAACATATCTGTCTTGTATCGCTTCACATACAGTAGACGGCAACCATGGATACGGACAGTGGATACGGACAGTACACGATCCTGGGTATTGTTTATTTTCCCCATTGGCTTATTCAATACACGGCGGGCGTTTTAGCCTTTGGCAAGCGGATGAAAGCGATAAGCTAGTTAGAGTATGCCTCTTGCTCCTTTGAATGCAGACTTCAGACTCACCTACGGCTTCTCCACTCAAACTTGATACAGACCTAGGCTCTAATACGGTCGGGTTTGATGCCCACGAGCCGCCAGACCAATCTTTGATCGATGCCTGTGTCCATTGCGGGTTTTGCCTGACGACATGCCCCAGCTATCGGGTCATTGGTAAAGAAATGGATTCGCCTCGGGGTCGTATTTACTTGATGGATGCGATCAATAAGGGTGAGGCTCCTCTGTCTGAGGCATCGGCAAGTCACTTTGAGTCTTGCTTAGGCTGTTTGGCCTGTACAACGGCCTGTCCATCGGGGGTACAGTATGACCGCTTGATTGATTCGGTGCGATCGCAAGTCAACCGCAACCATCAGCGGCCTTTGCCCATTCGTCTGATCCGCCAGCTGATCTTCTCGCTATTTCCCTACCCTGACCGTATTCGTTTATTGTTGGGTCCCCTGGCTCTGTATCAGTGGCTAGGCATGTCCAAACTGGTCCGCAGCACCGGCTTACTCGACCGACTATCACCACAGCTAGCGGCCATGGAGTCCAATCTGCCTGCGGTCACCCCTAAATGCTTCCAAGACAATCTGCCAGAGACCGTTCCGGCCCAAAGTACCCAGCGTTATCGGGTCGGGATGATTCTCGGCTGTGTGCAGCGAGTCTTTTTTACCGATGTTAATGAGGCGACAGCCCGTGTCCTGAGTGCCAACGGCTGCGAAGTTGTCATTCCCAAAAGCCAGGGATGCTGCTCCGCCCTACCGGCGCACCAGGGCGAAACTGAGCAGGCCCAGGCCCTGGCCCGTCAGATGATCGACAGCTTTGCCGATACCGAGGTGGACTACATCATCATCAACGCTGCTGGCTGTGGCCATACCCTGAAGGACTATGGTCACATTTTGCAAGACGACCCGACCTACCGCGATCAAGCCGTCGCCTTTAGTAATAAGGTGCGTGATGTTCAAGAATTTCTCGCCGAGGTAGGGCTAACTGCCGATTTATCTGCTCTGACCGACCAGCCCCTACAGCTGGTCTATCAGGACGCCTGCCATCTGCGCCATGGCCAGGGCATCACCGAGCCTCCGCGTCAGTTGCTCAAACAGATTCCAAACGTTAGCGTCTCTGAACCCATCGACGCCGCACTTTGCTGTGGTAGCGCCGGAGTGTACAACATGCTGCAGCCCCAAGTTGCTAATGAGCTGGGTCAGATGAAAGTAACTAACTTAGTCAACACCGGAGCCACGCTGATTGCCTCATC
>JBCDFI010000576.1:0-3287 GCA_039178155.1 Cyanobacteria bacterium P01_H01_bin.105 | reverse complement strand
GACGTTTGGGCTGGCGCTGAGTTCGTCTAGCTTTTTACGAATGGCTTGAATATCTTGCCACATGAGCCATTTGGGTTTGCCCTTTTCCCGAGACGGGTTACGTAGTAAATAAGCTGGATGGAAAATCGCCATACAGTGGCGGCCTTCCCACTCCATCCAGTTACCGCGCACTTTAGTAATGCCCTGCTTGACCCCGAGCAACCCCTTGAGGGCGGTGCCTCCGGTGAGCAGAATAATTTTGGGGTCCACCAGCCGTACCTGCTCTTTGAGATAAGGAACACAGGCTGCAACCTCACCTGCTACCGGAGTGCGGTTGCCGGGGGGACGGCATTTGACTACGTTACAGATATAGACATCTTTCTGGGTGTCCAACCGCACGGAGGCCAAGATTTTTTCTAGCAGCTGACCGGACTTACCCACAAAGGGCTTTCCCTGTTCATCTTCATTTTGCCCTGGTCCTTCACCAATGATCATGATCGATGCGTCTGGGCTACCTCGACTGATCACCACGTTGGTGCGTCCGCTAGCCAGGTCACACCGCTGACACTGGTTGCAGTGACTCGCCAGCTGATCCAAATCCTTATAAGTTCCTGGAGGAATTGGGATACTGGCGCTGGTGGGGATTTGCTCCCAGGTTTCGGGGGATAGGGCGGTAGCTTCGGGGGTAGGCTGACCACCAAACAGACCAATCTGCTCTGGCATGAAGTCGTCGGGTAGCAAAAGATACGATGCCCTAGTTTATCGGGAAACGCTGAGTCCGGAGGTCTGCTCTAAGAATTACTTATAAAAGCTGATGATAGGTTGCGAGCATGCGAGTTGCGATCGCATCCCAACCATAGTTTCCTTGGGCAAAAAGGCGACCATTTTCACCGCGCTGATGACGCTCGGCCGGATTATTAAATGCTTCGGCCAGACTCTGAACCAGTGCTGGCTGCTTACACTGAGTTACCCAGCCACTCTGGCTTGTTTTAATATCTCGCCAAATATGTACCTGGTCTGAAATTATCACTGGCTTGCCTGCCATCATGGCCTCGGCCACGGCAATACCAAAATTCTCATAGTAAGACGGTAGAACAAATAGATCAGCTGCCTGCAAAATCTGTGTCTTGAGGTCACCAGAGACAAAGCCTGTCAGCGTAGTACAGTCTTGGAGAACTGAATTATTAATCTGTTGTTTAATACGATTGACATAGCCTTGATCTTGAGGATTACCACCGCTCATCACAAAGTGAAACTGCTTACCCGACTGCTGTAGCGACTCAAGGGCAGGCAGTAACAAATCTAACCCTTTTTTAGGATCAATCCGCGACATAAACAGTACAATCGGCACTCCATCGGGAATGCTGTAGCGCTGCCGAATCTGTTGCTGAGCGTCAGCGTCACTGCAGGTAAATGTCGGCAGCTCCACGCCTAAGGGCAGTACAACATCTCGCGTGCTGACTCCAAAACGCTCTGATACTTTGGCTTCCTGTTCACTGGTAAAGTGTAACGCCGCCGCTCCTTTGATATTAGGCCGCTCCAACAAAGCTGCGTAGAGCTGCTTAAACTGCTTTTTTTTTGCTAAATCTGCCGGATCAAGGGTGCCGAGGGGACGCAAAATGTAGGGCAATTTTTGCAACCGAGCCACCGTTGCTGCCGCACTAGTCACCGGAGAAAATAAAGCATGGATATGGGCTATATCGTAGTCCGCACCGTGACGGCTGAGCCACTGCAGCAGCGGTAGCGAAAACTTGTAGCGCCGAAACGGAGCACACCGAAAATAGATAGTGCGATAGCCATCTGTCTCTATTGGCTCCTTTAGAGGCACCTCCAAAGGAGCCTGTCCTTCATCTCCATTAGAGTCTGTGGTCAGTACCGTAACCTGGGCATCCTGGCGAGCCAGGGCACGGCTTAACCCTCGTACCATCTGACTAGGGCCACCGTACACCAAAGAAATGGAAGGCACAATTTGCAGGATGTTTAATGCCTTAGCCATAGGTTTAGAAAAGACTAACGATATATGCGACTATAAGCTCGCTGTGCCAACGGTAGTAACAACAGCCAGGTTATGGGGGACGGTGAGCGTTCGGGGACAGACTGAATCGGCGATACCGACGTCAGCAGTTGGGGCATCGCTATGGGACTGTCGGTAAAACTGGCAATGGGAGCATTAGGAGGATTCACTAAGGTAAGGGGGACTGCATCCGCTTCGATTACCGGCAAACTGTCATCCACCGGCAGGCTGTCAGGCGCGACCTCTGTCAAAAAGCCGCTCGTCCGAGCCTGGGCGATTTGCTCAGGCGTTAGCTGCGATACTCTATCCCCATCTGGGAAAATATCATCAATCGATTCAGGCACAGTGCGCACCCTGCCACTGCTCATCAGATTATCAGCCGGACCTGCTCCAAATGTGGAGTGACGCAGGCCCAAATTATGCCCTAACTCATGGGAGATTACATCAAGCCGTCCGACTCCATTATTGAAGTCTAAAATATCATCGCTAATCAACACGCCGTTAAACCCAATCCAAGCATTACCATACTGTCTCAACCCGTTATCGGCTTCAATTTCATCCACAAACCAAAGATTGATCGGACCTGTGGTGCGCGTTGAGTCAGGATGACGACCAAAGGAACCTGGATCTCCAGAAAATGATAAATCGGCAAACTCATCATCATCAGTAGTCAGATAATCACTCTCATTAAGCTGATTGAGGGGCAAAAATGTAATCTCAATATCTGCTTGATCCCAAATCTTATCGGCAATAGTTTCGAAAAATTCGACCTGCGCGCAAACAATACCGCCATCGTCACAGACCTGAATAGGTTGTACCTCCAGCACTAGACGATCCGACTCACTGACCGATACGGGCACTGACGGTGTGGGTTGATTGCTACTGCCGCCGCTGCCACAGGCAGATACCGCTAAGGTCACACTAACCAGTATCAAAAACCGACCTAGTAATGAACTTTTGACCTGCTCTGCAATAATGGCCACTGGTTTAATTCGATAAATTTTGTTGAATAGCCTTAGTCTAGACAACTTCAACTAGATTTTGAGTAGAACCTTAATAAGAGTTGCTCAAGATATTTCTTCATGAAGTTTCTTTGCCGTTGCTGATTTAGGGGCTGACTTAAGGAATGTACCGAGCAGCCATCTAACAACATGAAGGTCTACAGATTAAATCCTCCCGAGGATCAGCGACGCCGTTTTTATTCATTGACAGGCTATTCCTACAGCTTTGGCTACAATTTCGACATTTTAGCAGCCAACAATGTCTGGTAAAACGCTAGCAGCTCAGTCGCCAG
>JBCDFI010000575.1:0-3291 GCA_039178155.1 Cyanobacteria bacterium P01_H01_bin.105 | reverse complement strand
GTTTCCGCCATGACCATTGATAAAGTAAAACCGGGTGAACCCAGCTCGAGCCAGGGGTTTGACATAGTCTTGGATGAGGGCAATCAGGGTGCTGGGGCGCAGACTAATGCTGCCAGGGAAAGCCGTATGGTGTAAGGCCATGCCAACATTGATTGTCGGAGCAATTAAGGCTCCTGTTTGTTTGCCGACACCGGCTGCAATGATCTCTGCACAGATAGCATCGGTGCCAATGAGTCCTGTGGGACCATGTTGCTCGGTAGAACCAATGGGAAAAATGATGCCTTGCGATCGCAGCAAATAGGCCTCTACTTCAGGCCATGTACACAGGTGCAGCTTCATAGTTAGACCTCCATTAGGTTAAAAACCATTTGCTATCCGGGTAGTCAAACTCCGTTAACCTCCCTTAAGCTGTAACTAAGGTGTGGTCATCGTGCCACAGTAGTCGCCTAGATGGCAGGTAGATTTCTATGCTACATCGCAAGATATACCAACTCTCCTGCGACGGTCGTGAGGTGTGGGTGTTTTTAAGGGATCAGCACCGCTGGATTGAGCGGGCTAAGATCTTAAACATTGAAGGCGATCTCGTGACTCTACGCTATGAAACCGAAGAAGATGAGGAACGCTGTGCTTGGGAAGAAATGGTGCGATTGGAGAGCATTGGCTCCATCCAACAAAAGCTTGCCACAGTACCCAAAGGGGATGCGGAAATAATCATTTCGGATGATTGCCCCACATCTGAGCAGATTCGGGAATAGCGGCATTTTCTAGTCTTTTATAGATTGTGGCTACCGGGATAGCTGTTACCGGGACATAAATTCTGGACAACGGCCATCGGGAGCGACCAGTCGTCCAAACAACGGCGAGCGAGGCTGTTGACAACTGCGCTGTTGATAAAACTGGCAGTTATCACAGGCGATGCGGTCGGGAGCCAAACGATTGGTGATCTCGGCTAATTCTGATGGATCGACACCGCGTAGGACTAAGTTTTCGCCTTGCCAGCGAGCCTCAATAATGCCGGTTTCAGCAAAACTTTGCCAGCGAGCATCTGCTGTAAGTATGGGTGGGAGCTGGACCGATACGTGCTCTTGAAAATCGCTCACGGTGCCCTCAAAGGTGGGCTCACGGGGGGGAGGAACAGAGGTAAATCTAGTATCTAAAAACAGGGATAAGGGATTACCCTGCAAAGGAATATGGATCTGATAGCGGCTCTGCAGAGATTCTAAATTGGCTAGGGCACTCAGGTACTCCAATTGCCCATGAACTAGCACCACAGAACGGGGCCGTAAATTGTGAATTAGCTGCGTAGTGCCGTCGCCATCGCAGTGGCTATATAGCTGGTAGGTTTCTAGCTGAACCATGCCTGATGTGGTGGCATTTTTAAAGCTGTCAAACCAGTCATAGATCGGGCCATAGGTATTAAGCTCGGTTTGCCACGCCCGGAGATCAGCCTGCTCTGGCAAAAAAACGCTCCAAGAGCCACGATACTGCTGACAGTAGAGATCAACAGGTGTAGCCGGATGCACTAGTAATATGGCAGGCGCATGGAGCGGTTCGATTTGAGCCTCTGATAGGGGTGGCCAACGTTTGATGGTGGGATTAATCCGATCGTCCCAAAAAATAGACTGATGCTGAGCAAAATTTTGCACGTTACGAGGAAAGGCATCAGGCATGTGGGCCAAGAGTTCTAGATAGGCATCACAGCTACGAGCCAGCACTGGATCAACCCAAATAGTCAAGGGCTGACCGGTAAAATGATAATGGCTACGCCAGAGCATTAGTAACTCTTGCCCCAGCCCCAGCAGCGGGACAGGAAATACCACGCATCGGGACTCAGCTAGGTGCGATCTCAGCCGGTCGATGAGCTGATTTTCTTGCTGGCGTCGATTTGGATAGCTGGCAGTCCCAAGGCTACCCTCAATGATCAAAACATCCGGGTTGAGCCCTCGCAGAGCGGCCAGCGGAAATCCTTCCACCAGACGAGTACTGGAGAGAAAGCAGTCTCCAGTATAAAAAATTTGATAGCTGCGCTTGTTAGTGACATACGTCAGTAGGGCGCAAGCCGCCCCTGGCAAATGTCCTGCTGGCCACAGCTCAAGGGTAAGGTTAGTTGCGATCTCAATTGGCAGCCGCCAGGGTAAAACTTCTATCACCTGAGCTAGCGCCCTATCATTCAATAGAGCAACGGTGGCTGCAGTCGCATAGATCGGCACATGGGGCCATCGCAGCCGGACTTGCTGTAAACCACGGCCATGGTCAAAATGAGCATGGCTGCAAAATACGGCATCGGGTGGGGCGGTGTCCCCCAAAGAGGCTAAATCCTTTAAACCGCAGTCCAGCAAAATGCGATGTGGACCTACAGAAAGGCCTAAGCTAACGCCTTCTTCTCCATGTCCAACACCATAGGGATAACAGATGACGGTATCCCCATCGATAACGCTCGATGATTCCAATGGTGGGAAAACAGTCTTGGCCACCCATATAAGTTAGACAACCCAGGCTAGCTCAAGAAACTGCTTAGTGGGCAGAACCATTGCCATGGTAGTCATCGGAGTCATAGAAGCCGTTTTGGGTGCCAAAGAATAGACACGCTACCGAGAAAACAACGGCTAGGACTGGCAAAATTGCTTTGATATCCACAGATTCTTATTCCTTAATCGAGTGCTTCAGACGTATTGAGGACTGGTCTATTAACAATCTAAACCACACCAAGTCGAGACTTTGGGCTGCCGTCTACAGAAAAACTAAAGTTTTTGATGTGGTCAGTGTTTATTCTTGGATCGTAGCAACTCCTTTGGGGAATACCCTCGTCGTCGCTGTGACTGTTATCAACTGCAACATTGTCTGTCTTCTATACCGCCGATGATTTCTGCTGAATGGTGCGATCGCAACCCCCTACACGTTGCCCCCGACCTCATCGGTTGTACCCTGATGCGACAGCTCAACGGTGAAACCCTACAGGGCCTAATTGTAGAAACCGAAGCCTACTGCCCGGATGATCCCGCCTGTCATGCCTACCGAGGCAAAACCGTCAGCAACGCAGCTATGTTTGGCCCCCCCGGCCACAGTTACGTCTACTTTATTTACGGTATGTACCACTGCTTTAATGTCGTCACCGAAGCATCTAATACAGGTAGTGCCGTCTTGATTCGGGCCATTGAACTGACCCGGCTGCCCCATGGAATAGATCCCAAATACAAAAAACAGGGTAACCGAGCTGCTGCAGGCCCCGGTAAACTCTGCCGCACCCTCGGGATTGATCGGAGGCAAAACGGCTTAGCCCTGAACCCTGAG
>JBCDFI010000574.1:0-3295 GCA_039178155.1 Cyanobacteria bacterium P01_H01_bin.105 | reverse complement strand
TTTGTGGGGCTCTGGAGTAGCGGCAATGAGCTTGGCTGTGTAGGGATGACGCGGTTGACTAAACAGAGGATGGGTGAGGGCGCTTTCAACAATGTGTCCTGCATGCATGACAATAATGCGATCGCAATATTCCGACGCCAGCGCCAGATCGTGGGTAATCACCATCGTAGCCATATGTTGCTCTGTCGCCAGATCCTTGAGCAAATTCATTACTGTTGCCTGGGTGGTCACATCAAGACCCGTAGTTGGTTCATCGGCGATGAGCAACTGTGGAGAACAGGCCAAGGCTAGGGCGATCATAATCCGCTGGCACAATCCTCCCGATAGCTCATAAGGGTAGGCATCGTAACGCTGCTGGGGGTCGGGGATTTTGACACTAGTCAGAAGTTCTAGGGCACGTTCTTTGAGCTGGGTGCGAGGCAGGTTTGAATGACAGCGCAGGACATCTACTAGCTGTTTTCCGACCTTGCGAATCGGATTTAGGGCCACCCGAGGATTTTGAAAGATCATCGACAGCTCTTTACCGCGCAACTGTCGCAATTTCTTTTCGGGCATTTTTAGCAGATTGTAAGAATCTGCCTCCTGGCTCCACAAAATCTCTCCCCCAGTCGTGTGACCGGCTCGGTCTAAAATTCCGAGAATAGCCAAGGCTAGAACAGACTTGCCGGAACCACTTTCACCGACGATACCGACAGTTTCTCCTTTACTAATGTGAAAGCTAATGTTTTCTAAAGCTTTGACTGTACCCGTTCGGGTGCAAAACTCGACCGAGAGATCTCGCACAGACAGCAGAGAGGTTTGAACTGGTTTGATCGTAGGAAGAGGAGAAATCATGGATCAGTTATTCAAGTGCTCTTTATAATCTATAAGTCCATTTTTCAACCGTTGTTATGTTCTCATTCTGGGGTCAATCAGATCCCTTAATCCATCTCCTAACAAGTTGAAACAGAATACTGCCAGCATCAATACCGCTCCTGGGAAAATTGCCAGCCACCATTCTCCCGAGATAATATATGTCGCTCCTTCGGCTACCATAATTCCCCATTCCGGTGTTGGTGGCCGTACTCCCAAGCCAATAAACGACAGCCCTGCCGCATTCAAAATAGCCCAGCCCATATTGAGGGAAATATGTACCATCATTACAGGCAACACATTGGGAAACAGATGGGCTGCCATAATCCGTAGATGACCATTGCCTGCTAGGCGAGCGGCTTCCACATAGCCAGCATCGCGGCGTACTAAAATCTCGGCTCGCACGACACGGGTATAAAGAGGCAGGTTAATCACTGCTGTAGCATAGATAATATTCTCAACGGTGTTGCCTAACGCGGCGACCAACCCCATGGCCAAGATAAACAAAGGAAACGCCATTAGGGTATCGATAACACGACTAATAATGCGATCGCACCACCCCCCAAAGTAACCAGCACAGGTGCCTAAAATACTGCCCAAGGCAAAGGATAAAACCACTGCCACCACTGCAATTCCCAAGTCTAAACGGGTAGCTACTAAAACACGACTGAGCACATCTCGACCCAGATCATCGGTGCCAAACCAGTGGGCCAGGGAGGGAGGGGCTAGGGCCACAGCCGCATTGCTAGCAACCGGATCGTAGGGTGCGATCGCACTGCCCAATAAGGCAAACAGCACAAACACAAAAAACAGTACAAACGCCCCAAAAGTAATCTTATTCTCGCTAATAATGTATCGAGCCTGAGCAAAAGATGATTTTGGAGCTGGGTACGATAAGGTCATGACTCGACTCCAGCACGAGGATCAATCACGGTATACAGCAAATCAATCAACAAGTTGAGCACCACATAGAGCAGCGCCATGGTCAGCACAAATCCCTGCACTGCCGCATAATCAGACGCAATCAGAGCAGACACGGCATAGGAGCCAATTCCTGGCCATGCAAAGACTTTTTCCACCAGCACGTTAGCCCCCAGCAAAAAAGAGAAAACCACCCCCAAGGTGGTGACTACAGGCAGCATGGCATTGCGAAAGGCATAGCCAAACAAAATTGTATGGGGGGCTAATCCACTGGCCCGAGCAGTGCGAATAAAATCACTGGACAACACACTCAACATAGAAGCTCGCGTCACCCGCGCTAGCGGTGCTAAAGCAAAGAGTCCTAGGGTAATCGCAGGCAGTATCAGCTGCCCAAATGCCGCTTTAAATGTGCCAATGTCTCCAGCTAGCAGACTATCTATCAAAAACAGTCCGGTTATCGGCTCAGGAGATGAGTACAAAATGGCCAATCGTCCTAACGGAGCCGGGGCAACCCCCAAACGAAAATAAAACACATAAATGAGCAGCAGCCCAGTAAAAAACGTCGGTAGTGATACTCCTGCTGTCGCTAAAATCCTGACCCCATGGTCAATCCATGAACCAGGACGGGTCGCAGCTAAGATTCCCAACGGCAACGCTAAGGTGAGAGAAAAAGTGAGTCCAGCTAGCGTTAGCTCTAGCGAAGCTGGCAGTCTTGTCAGCAGATCCGACACCACGGTCTGGCCAGTGGTCAGGGAGTTACCCAAATCTCCCCGCAGCAGCTCTCCTAGGTAGATAATAAATTGGACGGGCAGACTGCGATTGAGACCTAGGCTTTCTCGAATTTGATCGATAGCCTCTTGGGTGGCAGCAGGGCCCGCAAAGTAGGCAGCAGGATCACCGGGCAGAGCGCGGGTGAGAATAAAGGTGACTACGATAACGCCGAGAATGCTGGGGACGGCGGCAACAATGCGACGGATAACGACGGATAACGTTGAGGAACGAGACATGGTGAAAAAAGAGTAAGACCAATCTAGATCTGAGGAAACAGCCCAGGCTCTCAAACTCCTGATTTCGGGGGCTTTGAATCAAGTTTCCCCCAAACTTAGGGAACCCCCAATATGTCTAACTGGGAGAATGAAAATGATTCCATCAGAAGGGGGCCTGGATAACCTTCAAATTCCTTTTCTGTTATGGTCCCTAAACCTTCTTTAGCTGTCGATAATCTAACTGTCTGTGAAACCAATACTGGTATCCACTCACACTGGGCTGCATAGCCACTGACAAATAGGGCTGTGCTACTACCACTCTGGGCACCTCCTCAAATGCGATTTTTAGAAATCCTTTGACATTCTCGTCATAGGCTGGATCGCCTGGAGCTGTGGCTAAGGCCGCATCCACCAGCTTGTCGAGTTCTGGATTCTGGTAAGAGCTGCCGTTAAAGGTGGCATTCTGGCCGTGGTAAGAATAGAAAAAGAAATAGTCAGGATAGTTGAGCCAGCCACCAAAGTTGTTGATAATCATT
>JBCDFI010000573.1:0-3342 GCA_039178155.1 Cyanobacteria bacterium P01_H01_bin.105 | reverse complement strand
CGGAACGACGTATTGGGGATCCACTTTTAACTTTCCTGCGACGGTTGGCCTTTCTAAGGATTTTGGGCTGAACATAGAGTCGGGCCGTTACCTGCTTTCCATTGATGTTTCTGCACCCTTCGGCGACCCAATATACGATGCTGTTCCGTACTTAGATTTCACTTCGTTCGGCTTAACCGGTATTTCGACATTGCCGACTGTGATCTCTGCTTCAACTCCGCCCGAGTCAACTCCGCAATGGACGACTTGGTCATTTGAATATGTTGTCGCGCCGGACTCATCAGACGTTGGTAACGCGATTGGGTTCACCGCGCTGCTCTCTGCTGATGACTATACTATGATGTTGGACAACTTGAGTATTTCTCGTGTCACAGCCGTGCCCGAACCCAACTTGATGATCTCACTTGGATTGGGTTCCTGTTTGTTAGTATTCAGCAAGTCCCGAAAACGCTAACGCAGCAAATAACAATTGCATTACTGAAGGCTACTTAATAGAACGCGCCAATCGAGGTAATCGCTCAAAGTACGAAAATGTCTTGGCTAAGGTTCCTGATATCAAGCCGGAGCCCTATGATAGATTACCCTCAGCATAACAATTCTAATGCAGCGGATTGATAGAGATCATTTCGGTAGAATGCTGAGATATCGGCAACCACTGACTGGTAACGGTTAGAGCTTCAACGTCTCTACCCACACCCCTACTTCGTTTCTAGAGCTTTGGTTGGCTAACGTTTTACACCACAATCTGAGGGAGTAGCTTGGCAGGCTAAAACCTTATACACCAATGATTTTTTTCATTGCTGTGCCCCCATGGAAACGCTGCTGTCGCCGGTCTATCTAATTGTCACCCCATAATTTCCCATCTGAGTAGTTACGTCTCGGTTTAATGTGTGGATAAAACAATAGTCTAAACGAGACTAAAGACACTGAATTCTTGAGGTGATGGTGAATGGACGTTCTCAAACATTTCGTCGAAAATTTTGAAGCGACTATCGGCTTATTTGCCTATTCGCTGAAGGTTTGTTTTGAAGCTATTTCCATTGGCACTATCCTATTTGGATTAATCACGAGTGGGCGACTTGCGTTCTTACTCTTACGACGTCCCAACACCTATCACTACACCCGAGTCCGTTCCCGCTTTGGGCGAGCCCTGGCTCTGGCTTTAGAATTTCAATTAGCAGCCGATATTTTAGCGACAGCGGTATTCCCCTCCTTTGAGTCCTTGGGCCAATTAGCGATCCTTGCGGTGATCCGAACGGGCCTCAACTTCTTCCTCACCCGAGAACTGGAAGAATTACACCGGTTGGAAGAATCTGTGCTAGTGAGATCTTCAGCTGATAACTTAAGTACAGGTTCTGAGAAGTTAAGTACAAGTTAAGTATAGACAGGGCATTGTTCCTGAGGTGGACACGGAAAAAGCCTTTGGCCTTATCGCCTAGCCCTGTGCAGGAGCGGACGGACCTTACAATTCAGGTATTGATGCAAAAATACTGACCGCCGCTCAGCTTCATGGTTAGATAGCGTATTCCAAGGGGGAGCAAGTGTAGGGTGGACAACAACTTCTGAAGAACTTTTGGTGTTCTCAACATCTATGCTTGCCTTCAGCTGCCTGCCATCAGCGTCAGGGTGAACAACCCCAGACCCAGCAGCAACACACAGCTAGCACCAGCAACCCTGAGCCACTGCTGCCAGTAGCGATAGCGCCCTTTTCCCAGACGCTGATCGGCTCGGCTCTCGGCATAGTTGCGACCCATTAATGCCAGGGTGCCAATCCAGGCCAGGGTGATAGCCATGCCCACAGAGATTGCAATCACCATCATGATGCTGGGCCACAGCAGCTGATTGGCCGCGCCATAAAGCAAAATTAGCAGGGCTCCCGTACAGGGTACTGACCCAATGGCTAAGGACAGCCATTCGCTGGCCTGTTTGGGTTCGATGCAGGTGAGACAGGAACAGGCAACTGGGGCTGGGGGGGATACGACCTGTTGGCTCAAACTTGGATAAAGCATTAGCTCAGCCTCTGTAGCCCCGAGAGCTGGTGTAATCTTTGGGGCGGCATGATGCCGAGGCATGGCCCGCCAGAGCATCCAGCTGCCGATGAGAGAAATGGCACCGTAGCTGACTAGCTGAACTACCCGGTAATTGTTCGGTGCGCTCTGCCGCAGCACCAGGGTGGTTAGTAGCACCACAGCAATGGCGGACAGGACGTGAAAAACTGCGATGCGAACTCCCATGGTCAGCCCTCGCCTGAGGTTGCCGCCTTCTCCAATAAAGTAAGCAACAATCACGGCTTTACCGTGCCCCGGTCCTAAGGTATGGAGCACGCCATAGCTAAAGGCAATCAGCAGCCCCCATAGAAATGTACCAGGGGAACGTTGTCGATCGACGTTGCCGACGGCCTGGGTGAGCATGCCTGATACCCGCGTTTGTACCTGCTGCCACCATGGACCAGAGGACCGGCTGATGGCTGGTGCCACCGTCGGGGCCGTGGCCAAGGTTAGCTGATTAAGGGTGAGGGCATAGCTGACCTCCACCGGTCGAGAGCCGTCCACCTGAAACACTTCATAGATGTCAGTTTCGGGGCGCAGTTCACCTTCCACGGTGACAGCGGTAAAGAGTCCTGGCACCTCCAGGGGCTGCTCCGGTTGAATGTAGATGATTTGATTTGGCGGTGGTGCTGGCACGTGGATACAGGCTCCCACATAGGGCACCAGCAAAAAGTCCGTTACCTGCTCTGCTTGGTTACGTGTGAGGGGCAGTATATAGCCTGAAAGCTCTACGGTGTCTCCGGTCCACTGGGTATTGATGGATTGCGATCGCTGTTGCCAATAGGCTTGAGCCTGCTCCATCTGAGATAGCAAGGTAGGGACCTCTAGGTTCTGGTCCTGCAACGTTTGGCTTAATCGCTGAATTTCCTGTACTTCAAAACTGTCTGCCCCCGGTTGGTTTTCCTCTACCCACTGCTTCAATGCGGCCAGACTGGTCAGCGCAGCGGTTTGCTCCATGGAGAGATGTGCGTAGGGATTTTGTAATGTGGTCGCCTCAGGCTGTAAATCTTCCCAGGTGAGGCGGGTTTGGGATAACGCAGGGGTGGTTAGACTCCAGACAAGGCAAACGCTAAGCGTAAAAAGTCCTACATATCGCCCCCAATGCTTTAGGGCCATGACGAATGGAGAACAGATCAGACGTTGGTAGATCTTGCCTTGCAGTTTAGCTATCTGATAAAACACCGGAAACCACCCCGAAGAGAAGACCACACGAGCACACAACCTATTTTAGGTTTGCATGGCTATGGCAACCGTGCGGCTTTACTGGGATGTTGACACATCTGGTTAGGGACGT
>JBCDFI010000572.1:0-3351 GCA_039178155.1 Cyanobacteria bacterium P01_H01_bin.105 | reverse complement strand
TTAATAAAACAGGCGTCGTAGATGGTGTCGAGTGTGGTTTCGATAAATTCTTCGTCCACAATGTCGGGTAAATCCATCAGACGCGCACAGAACTGACCGCAGAGCTGATCGGCCATCACTACATCAGAGTTACTCTCGGTATCTAAACGATAGAAACTGCCGGTCCACAGCTTGTTTTGATAAACGATTTTGCCCTGTTTTATCCAGCGTTGATACTGGGATTTGACAATGGCAAAACTGCCCGATATTTTTTTGTGCTGCTGTAGAATATTGCCCATTTTGATGGCAGCTTCTAGCGCGGCTAGCCACAGCCCACCACAGTAGGCACTTAGTCCTTTTAGCTGCCAATCATCAAAGGTTTGGTCCGGAGCACCGCCATTTTCAGGCACGCCATCACCGTCTAGATCAAATAGCTTCAGGTACTGCAAAGTTTCGGTCACCGCAGGCCAGCATTCGGCTAAAAACTCAATATCATCCCCACCGGTCAGTAAAAAGGCCCGGTACACTTGCAGCACAAAGTCACTGGGTAGATCTTTCCACTGATTACAGTCTTGATAACTGGTGTAGTTGGTCGCAATCCAGGGGTTTTCATTGGGGGCACCTAAATCGTGGGGCGTAGCTCCTTTAATTTTTCGAGGAGCCAGGTGATCGGCTTCGCCTACGGTGTAGTAATAACCAATGATTCGCTGTTTGGAATCTTCTGTTGGGATAGCCCGAGCAAAAGCACGAATAATCGCCTTCTCTAGTTCAGGCCACAGCATTAGCGTTGAGAAACCACCATATAGCCGTACATCAAGGCTTTCATACCAGCGGTAGTCCATACATTCTAGGACTCCAAACTGTCCCACTGGGTCACCTTCACTGGCGGCTGACCATAGCGTCCCGCCGCTAGCCATGTCATATAGCTCATTAAAGAGCGCCATTTTAAACCAGTCAGGGAGGTCGGTTCGATCTAAAATCGGCTGCTGCCAATCGATGATTTTTTGTCGCCAGACTTGATAGTTGGCAAGCGCCTCCTGGGCTAGTTTCCAGGCATTGCGTCCGGTGCGGTCAAAAAAGTCTGTATAGCGCCGATAGGCCAGCTTGCCTGGGGCAAACTCCGTAACCGGCAAGTCCCAGCTAAGAACGAAGGGTAGCTCTTTGGTTTCGCCGGGGGCTAGGGTGATTTGAACTGAGATCGCACCCCCAATCTGCTCAGCATCCCCCGCAGACGTTGTATTAACAACATTATCTAAAGTCCCGCTGGCAGAAAAGCTCTCCCACAGATCTGCTCCATCTCCATCAGGATGCCAACGGCTGTGGTAGGTGACGTTCTTGCTATTAGGAACTGCAATACAAAACTGCCCTTCACCCTCACCAGGGCTACCACTCCAGGCCCCATCCATCACAATACCTGTAGCCTCCTCATCCTGCACCAGACAATTAAAATTACCGACACTCTGACGCAGCTTTGGCACATAGTCATAAAACGGGCTACCATCTTCCCGCTGTTGAATTTCCGTCGACGCCTCAGCATTTGTAAACCAACCCACCATATTCTGCCAGCTCAGCAAAATGCTAAGGGAGATCGGCTCATCAGTAGGGTTATGGACCGTCCACACAAACACCGCCACCGGGTAGCTGGTTTCTTGATAGTTATCCGGCAAAATTGGCGAAAACTGCTCACAGGTTAGATCAGCCTTAAACACATCCTCATAGCAATACCAACTACGAGGATAAAGAGCCTTATACGTCCCTCCCTGCACCTCCTGAAAACCGCGCGAAGCCGGATACCATTGCCAAGTGCTTAACCCCTTGTCCCCCGCTGTCGCCGTAGCATAGGTACGCGACTCTCCTGCCGTTTTCTCATAAACTGCAAACTGGCAGGCTGGAAAATGATCAAAGGTATGCTCCCCACCGTCTAAATGCCACAAATTAAACCTGCCATTCGGGGCGCGACCAATGCACCCTGCCCCCAGGCCCCCCAAGGGAATTCCATGCTCAGGACCATCATCTAAATTACTGGCATAGCGAACAATGTAGGGCGTTTCCCAAGACGCGCCAATAGGCCAGGTCCAAGCAACGGTCGGAATTTGAGCAGCGGACATAGATTACCGTTCACAACAGCAATCAGCATTCTATCGGTGAGTGTAGAAGCAGGGAACCCAATCATTGCTAACGTTCTCAATTTTTAAGCACCTTCAGTCAATTTCAAAGGAGTGCGCTAGCGTTGTGATTATCAACTGATCGTGACATCCAGATATGTAGATTTATTCAACCTGAGTAATCTACTGGACATCGGCACGATTTAGCAGGAACAGGTCTACCAGAATCTATTGCAATCATTGACAATCCGCAGCCGCTCCAGACTGTTGTATGAAACTTATGCGAAAAACTATCAGACGTATTAGCCGTTGGTACCAAACGCTTTGGAATGACATTAGTGGTAAAAACCAACAGCGGCTGCATCAGCTACAACAGCGTCTAGATAGATCGCAACAACACAACCTTGAACTAGAGCAGCAGCTGCAAGAAATCAACCATGTGCTGGTCGAGCTACGTCAAACCTATGAGCAATCCCAGCAGCGTACAGCGGCATCTCAACAGAACAGCCGCATGCTACAGGCAACAAACCATCAGCTAGCTGAGCTACGTCAGGCCTATGAGCAATCTCAACAGTGTGTAGCCGACCTCAAACAGCAGCTACAAACAAGTCAAGCCCAGCATGAGCAAACAAGACAGTCTTTTAACACTGCAGTCGCTCGACTAGAGACAGCACTCAATCAATCCCAACAGAGTCATGCTAGCTTCGAAGAGCGCTGGGTGAACACCAACAACGACTACATCACACTTCAAGAAGAACAGATAGCTCTTCAGCGAGAATACAAAGCGTTCGTCAATCTTTCTGACAGTGAAATTCAAGGTCTTGAAGCAACCTTAGCTAATCAGCAGGTAGAGCTAGGAAGCTGCTACGTTGAGCTAGGGAAAACTAAGGCCCAAGTTATGGCAGAAACCGCTAATAGCGATAACAGCCAGTCAGAACCGCCGCCGCTCGATCTATCTACATGGAAAATTGCCATGGTGGGGGGGCACGAAAATATGACCCATAGCGTTTCTGAAAAACTGCGGCAGCATTACAACCTCAAAGAGCTGATCAAGATTCCCCCTGAGCACATACCACGGCAGCAGCTTAGACAAAAACTAGAGCACTGTGACCTAGTCGTTTTAATTGTCGGCTATATCAATCATGCGCTTACAGATTCAATTGGTGCTCTTAAAGATAGAAACGCTCTGAAGGGAGAGCTACTGATGGTTAACAGTCTGGGGGTTAGCGGCGTGATGAGAGACCTGATAGAGTTTCTAGAAACAAAT
>JBCDFI010000571.1:0-3393 GCA_039178155.1 Cyanobacteria bacterium P01_H01_bin.105 | reverse complement strand
AGCTCAATTTCTTTGGCGCAATAGGGTGAGTTAACAGAATGAGGCGAAATAATAAAGAGAAAATTATCGGCTTTTTCAATACCGTCATTAATCTGGTTTTGATAATCCACCCCCAGGGGAATATCATCAAAGTCAAACCAAACCGTTAACCCTGCATCTACTAAACAATCTTTGATTTGTCTTGCAAACAATCGACTGTCTGCCCTGCCATAGGAAATAAAAACGTCTTGCAGAGAAGAAGAAGGTGACGTCATAAGATTTTCAGGATCAGCGTTAGAGACCCCTATGGCTGTCTATTTAAACCATAGAGGCACTTAATATAAGAACTAGTTTAGGCCTAGATGAGTTCTTAGTCCCAGGGCTCAGATTAAAAATAGATTAGAAACCGTAATTCCAGCGAGCGCGGTATCCCCGTGCATCCAGGTGGGTAAAGACAGAAGCACTCGCTAGTCCGCCGCGATCTCGCCACCAGGGTTCTAGTTTTCGGTTTACATCCGGTGGAGAAATACCTTGAACGACAAAATCTACAGCATCACCGGAAAGATGGCGCGAACGACTGGCTCCACCCGCTTTGCGATTGGAATTAGGGTCCCGGTACCAGGAATTAACGGTAATGGGACGTCCTCCTAGATAGTCTCGCACTTCTTCCATGGCTTCGGCAATTTGGAGAATGCCATTGACCACAGTCTCGTCAACGGGAATGCGGTTGCCATTTTTAGTAGCTTCAGCCCAGCTAAAATTACCGTTGGTCAAAATGGGATCGCCTAAATAAACTGTTCCTAGCTTAGGTACAGTAATGGGGCGACCGCGATCTCTGTCTGCAATCTTTGTTTCTGGCTCAACGGGGAGATCTTTGGGTTTGTTATTTGCTTCTGTTCCTTCCAGTTGAATATGCTGGGCAAATACATACCAGTCAACCCGATCATTCTGTCCCATTAGCACCCCATCGGGGATGCGCACTTTAACATGGTTTCCTTTATCCGGATCGTCCCTCAATAGCTCTAGACGAGTACCGGCACTGACTAAGATCTTGTCGCTGTCTGGAAGCTTAAATCCCTGCTCAGGACTTACTTTGAAAAGGGTGTCTGCCAGTACCAACATCTCAGTTAATTCCTTGGGATCGCCGATATCAATCAGTTCCTGCGACTGTAGATAGCGAACAATGGCCGCAGCACCTACTCGCGATGTCTTTTTTTCTAGAACGCTGGTTCCTCCCCACACCCAGGTAGAATCTTTGCCAGCCCCATTACGAAAGCCATTCCACAGATCAAATCCCCATAAAAATGCTCCCAGGGTACGGGTCTTGGCCTGATGATATTTTTTGGCAATCAAGGCATCGATCAGCTGACGTTCAAACTGGGCTGGTTCGCGAAAATTCCATTCGCTGTAGTGCAAAATCCCAGCAAACCACCAAGGCACACTCGTGGCTTTTTCAATGGATTCATAGTGCGATCGCAGCTGTACCATACGACCCACAATCCCCCTGACCGTAGGCTCTGTACCTGGCTGGATCGCACACCTTTCAAAGGCTGATCGATACTCTGTCTCAAGTTTTTTTAGAGTCAAGTCCATAGGGCTATTAGATGAAACAATAGAGATAGGCGACCAATAAAGAGGAGTTAAGTAAAATCCGCAGATCGGCTAACAGCAAGAGACTCAATAATTACTAGTAACGTCTCCTTAAATAACTCACCCATCATCCCCTTGGACCCTTGCAAGGCAAGAAAACTGCAGGATGCCTACATACGCTACCCAAATGCCGACAACCGGGTAACATTTATACAAACTTTATGCCATCTTAAATAATCGAATTTATACTTTAGCGATGGTATTCATATAAAACAAATCAACTAAATTGTTCGTAAGTTAATTTTTATAAATCAAAAAGTTAGATTATAAAGCTGGAGCGTGTACCTTTGAGTTGCGTTCTACCTTAAATGGCTCGCCCTACAGCTCATAGTTTTTATCAAATTTTTGAGGTAATTCAGATGTGTGATTTTTAAGCTTGTGCTACCTCTTTGACAGCACAAAGTCGATCCCTCAGTCTATTTACTGATTCAATCGTCCCTAGAATGTGCTGTTTGGCTCAGTAGGCTTGTCCCCAAATCGCATCTAAATCAAAATAAAATGGCCAAGAAAAATAATTACAGTAATTATCTTCAACAGACCCTAGGGGGGTTGATTGACAAGCTTGAAATTTCAGACCTGCGTAAGGAGTTTCTCAAAAATCGTTGGCTAGACCAGGTTATGTGGCTTGAAGGACGAGCTACTAAAGAACGTAACCAACACTTTAGACTTCGCATGATTACCATTATTGGTGGGGTTCTTGTCCCAGCCATGGTGGGATTTAGAAGTCCAGATAATCAGAGCCTTGAACGGACTATTGCCACGACTGCTTTTGTTGTCAGTCAGGCGGTGGCAATCTCTGCTGCTGTAGAAGAGTTTTTTGGTCATGGTGACAAGTATCGAAACTATCGTAGTACAGCAGAAGGTATGAAAATTGAGGGCTGGCAGTTTATGCAGTTAGCTGGCCCCTATCGAAAGTTCAAAGCCCACTCAGATGCCTATCAATCCTTTGCCCAACGGGTAGAATTCTTTATCCAGAAAGATGTAGAAGGCTTTGTTTCTCGATTAGAGGAGAAACAAGAAGAGGATAAGCAGGATGCAGACGAGGCGACTAACAATGCTGAAAAAGCGTTGATGCGCCTTAATCAAGAGCTAGAAGAACGAGCCCAGCAGTTAGAGTTAGAAAAGGCTCGTTTAGCTGAACAGCAGACGAATCTAGATCAGGTATCTAGATTAGATGAGGGTGGTTACTCAGGTTCCCTCCTCGACATCTCCATGCCCACTTCTGCTCAAGCAGACAGTCTGGAGGAAGACACGGCCGCAACGCCAGAGATCCAATCTCTGATGTCTTCTGCCTCTGGTCGTCGCCCCTCTACACGTCAGACTTCTAAAACTATTAAATCCACCAGCAGTCTGCCTCCGCTTGGTCAACATGCGCTTGAGTGGGAAGAAACCGTCGACTTCCAAGCACTCAAAACAATCTTGACTGAGCAAAATAGCGTTTTAGATGGTGGGGCTCAGACCAATGGAGGGGCCACAGCAACGGTTACTGGTCCTCAGCTCATTACACCCGATGAAGTCTCTCAGATTTTGGAGTGTCCCTTAGAAGACTGCAAAGTTTACCTGCCTGGTATCTTAGCGGCTATGAAAAAGTATGATATTTCAGATGATTCTGTACTTATTGGGTTGCTAGCCACGATTCGAGTTGAGACGGGCGGCTTTAAACCAGTCCATGAATGGGGCGGAGAGAGTTATTGGAAACGCTACGAAGAACGAGCGGATTTAGGTAACGTTCATCCTGGTGATGGCATTAAGTATCACGGTCGT
>JBCDFI010000570.1:0-3396 GCA_039178155.1 Cyanobacteria bacterium P01_H01_bin.105 | reverse complement strand
ATTCACGATGATGTGGGTCTCAAAATCTCTTGGGATGGTGTTTTGATAGATCGCGCCCTGTTCCCAGGCTCGTGTGGGTGCCGCAAAGGGGTCTCTCTCTTGGGCTTTTACGCCACCCACGAGTACCGTGAGCGTCAGAAATGTTATGACTATTAGTCTGATTGCTTTAAGAGGCATGATGTCCTCATTGAGGGTTTGACGTGTATTAAGTCGCTGCTCTGGAATGTTTTGCTACCAGGGCAGCTTGGTCCCGTACAGCGGAACCTCTTTGCATTTGTTCGATATCTAAGATTTTGTGTACCTTGCAGCAATTTTTTAAAAAGGATTACAGTGTGAATCAATCAGGACATTTTGTGCTGATTTAGAAGAGTAGGCAGTGTGAAAATCTCTTAACATACGTGTCTCTAAACGTATTTCAGGTCCTTCTTCTGAGTTAAATTGAAGAATGAATTCTTCTGTTGCTACTAACTATGAGGGTATTAATTTTGAACCTTTTTTCTGTTGCGTCTAATTTTGCACTAAAGACATGAAACTAGGGGGAGCCATAAACGCCAAAAAAGGGAGCATTTATGCCATTTTTTAACCCTGAGACATTGAGGAGCTTAGCAGCAACTACGATTGCTAATGTCATATCGAAAGAAATAACATTCGACGAAATCTCTCAAACCTATTGTGTTCGACTCTCTGAGCCTATTGTTGGGGAGCTAGAAAAGGGACTTATAGAGAAGTTCCCATGAGTCAGTATGCCAGAAGACATAAAGCTCTTCCAACATATGATTCTTTCATCAGCTTTTAAGGGCATTCAAATATACTCTGATTAAAATTTAATAATTGAATATAATCAATTGAATGAAAGCTGTCGAAATGCAGCTTAATTTCCAATTCCTGATATCACGATTCTATTTTTTCACTCAGGACAGCAAAGGAGGAGGCCTATGGATGCTAGGAAAGAGCCTATTGATGTCGATTTTGTTAGACCAGAATCACTTGGAAGTTTATCAACAACAGTCATCTCCTACGCTGTATCACAAGGGCTATCACTGGATGAAATTGCTCAAGCCATAGATATTTCAGAACTTGACTATGCCAATCATAATGCTCGACTCCCCGATTTTTTTGTTGGGGAATTAATGACGGTGCTTGCCGATAAATTTCCAGATCGAGCAGTTTCCATGGAGATTGCTCACTGTGCTCCGTTTTCAATGTTTGGCAGTCTGGTTCAAGGTGCTCTGTTTGCGACCGACTTTGAGGCAGCACTCAACTGGTTTGTCGAAAATACTTCCATTATTGCAGACCAGTCGGCTGTACACCTTGAGAAAACAGCTTCAGAGGGTGCATTGGTTTTTGCTCACCCCTGTGAGTCTGTGGACAACGGTTACACCATGGAAGCAACGATGGGGGTACTGTGGCGATTTCTGAATACGATTACTGTTCCAAAAGCATCTCTACAAAGAGTAGAGTTTGCTAACAGTAAAGCAGTAAAGCTACGCCCTTATGAGGAGTTCTTTAAAGCACCTGTCTTATTCCAGGCAGGTCGCAATGCACTTGTTTTTTCACTAGACATCTTCTGTCGACCTGTTCGTTACGCAAATCCTCAGATGTTCGAGCTGATTAAACCGCATTTTGTCGAACTTCGTCAAAAGTTAATTGAAGATAATTATCCAGCAGCACTCGCCCCGCTGCGTCGGAGCATTATGGATAATGCTGCTCACGGTGAGTATGAGGTAGCAGCGGCGGCGGCTGCAGCAAACCTCAGCCTTCGCACAGCACAACGTTTGGCTAAGCAACATGGGACGTCTTTGCAGAAACTCATCGATGAAATTCGTCTGATCAATGCAAAGAAATTTTTAAACAACCCCGAGATTAGTCTTTCAAAGGTAGCCCAGCTTCTTGGATACGCCGATGTTAGCTCATTCCGTAGAGCGTTCAAGCGTTGGACTGGATTGTCTCCAAAAGAGTATCAAAACGAACTCTTTAAAGAGTGATGTTCTGTTTGTAGCGAATCGAATAGCTAACGTTAGAGCTGAACGGCAGCCAGTATTTTTGCATCAACATCTAGATTCTAAATTTCGTCCGCTCCTGCATTATATTTAGTCCGATCTCGGTCATCAGACTACCACTATGGTTTCGTAGAAGAACTCACTGTATTTGAGTGTCAAGCAACAATTTAATTTCAGTTTGAATATCTTTGTCCAAACTGATTGGAGGATAGGGTTTTTGTTGACCTTCTGAAATAAAGAGTCCTGACTTTCCCTCACTGACTGCTGATTCGACAGCATTAATCAGCCTCTGCGCCTGGAGCTTGGCCGACTTAAACAACAAAGGGCGAAGCAAAAGCAGGTACCAGGGCATTCCATCGCCTGAGCCAGTCATTGAAGTTTTTGTTGGGCCCGGATCGACGACTTGGATCAAAATTCCATCTTTTAATAACTCCTCTTTCATCAAAGCACTAACGGCAGTAAGTGCTGTCTTCGATGTTGCATATGCTCCCATCAAGCCACCGATGCTTTCTGGATTCTTTAGTGTTCCTATATCTAGTTCTTTTACAGCGTTGATAGCGCTCGATGAAAAATTGACAATCACTGATGGCTGGATATTCCTTACTCCTGTAGCTAGCTGGTTACGCAGTAGCTGAGTCAACGCATATGGTGCCAACGTGTTTAGCGCAAAGTGTCCCTCGATATTTTGAGGGCTCATGATTCGTTTATCTGTCAGAAGTCCTGCAATATTGTATAAGGCTGAGATTTCTGTGTACTCGGATCTGATTTCTGCAGCGACTCGATTAATATCTGATGCATCCATTAAGTTGGCAATAAATCCTGTGAATTCCTGGCTAGGATGCGATTTGTGGAGTTCTTCGAGTTGGAAATTAGTTTTCTCCTGAGACCGATTGACCAGCGCAAGGTTCCATCCTTGCTTTGCGAGGATTTTGGCAATCTCTAACCCAATACCTCCAGTGGAACCAGTCAATACCGCCGTTTTTTGGGTCGAGCTTATCATTCTGCTCGTTTGACTCGATATGGACATCACTTTAAACGAATGCTGTGTTTAAGGTAATAGAATTTAGACTTCAATAGAAGATTTTCAACAATAGGAAATTGTCAACAAAATTCTAAAAAGCTTCTGAGTAATCTTTGCAGCAAAGCCATGAAACTGGGAGGTCTATGAACGCCAAAAAAAGAACCATTCATGCCAATTTTTCGCATCCCTGAACCCTGGGGAGCCTCGCCAACATTATGATTGTCCATGCCATATCCGTAATTGCTCAACTCCCCCCGCTAGGGATTGCAACCATAAGAAAATATCGTAGTGTAGAAGGATGCAAAACCTTCCTGACCTAAGTAACCTAAGCCCTGAGGCAAAAGATGCCTTGATACGAGTGTTATGGGAAGAGTT
>JBCDFI010000569.1:0-3399 GCA_039178155.1 Cyanobacteria bacterium P01_H01_bin.105 | reverse complement strand
TAATTCCAGTCAAGCTGGTTTGAAAAATGTTACGTTCAATCGGACATTTGCTTTAGATCGAGGTTATGCAGCTAGTAGTGCGACTAGTACATCTCTGATTGGGGACATTGCTGGTAATCTAGGTACCAAAATAAAATCTCCGACGTCAGGTTCTGGTGCTTATAGCAATACAGGTAAGCGCTTCCGTATCAAAGTCTCTAAGGCAAACTTTGGGACACGAGTTACTCAAAGTAACTACAGTGTAGAGGTGGGCTTTGCTCAGCTTTCTAAGCGTATTCAGACCGTACAGCGCTCAGGTGCGAAAATTCTTAGCATCTCAGAGGTGTAATAGGGTTTAGGTTATTAACTCTTAAAAGTGACAATTTGGTTTTCAAAGACTAATTGCACTTAGCTAGTTCTTTTTAAGCCTCCAGTGAGAACAGTCTGTTTTGGCAGACGGGTTTTTGTGGAGGCTTTTACTTTTGATGGAGTTAAGCGTTACTTTGGATAAATAGCAATACAATCTTTTAGACATTCGTTTTGACTAGATGGATATTGAAACTTTTGTTCAACGTTCGTTAGGTGAATGGAGATCGCAACGGAGTGCGCACCACTTAGCGTTTGCCCATTTTGAAGAGGTTCGCTCTACTATCAACATTGAACCCCTAACGGTAGATGAGCCGGGAGTATTGGAATTGTGTAAACGCTATGATGTTTTGCCAGAGACTGTGGTTAGTCCTTTCAAAATGAGGTGGGAGGGCGAGTCTGATTGGGATGAAGATGAAGTGATGGCAGGATCGACGATCTTGGTACCTGTGCCTGATAGTGTAACTACGGGTAAATTATTGCGAGAACAGGGCTATGCAGAAACGATGGAATCTGTAGGTACCTATTATTTAGCCGAAGATGGCACCTTTGTTTTGACTACATCTTATGCTCGGGCGGCGGCTGAAGAAAAAATTTGGTTTGCAACTCCCAACTTACGTTTTCGGGTGTCGTTGATTAAAACCAGTGGTGGCAAGGGGGTGACCACGGCTAGTTTCTCATCCGAGGTTCGCCGGAATCCTCACCCGTAGAGAGTTAAAGCTGTAGCGGGTTAAAGCTGTTAGAGTTGCGGTTTTAATAATTAGAGCTATCCTTGGAGGCAATTTCGTAAGAGGAAACTCCTATGGTAGGAATGATGATTCCTGGTAGTTCTGCATTGAGTGATTACTGTTCACGGACTGTCATTATTGATGTGACTGGTATGGTGAATCAGGCGGTGTCTAGATTTAGCAACTACCAGATTAAAGTTCCGTTTAGTCAAATGTCGACTGCAATTCACCAAATTACTTGCCAGGGTGGCAAAGTTGAAAAGGTTGTTGTTGTTGGCTCTAACTCTACAGAACCGACTAATCCTGATCCTGCTAAGGCTGCTGTCTCTACCGAGTCGACTAATCCTGCTTCTGCTAAGACTGCTGTACTTTCTAACCCTGTGGGTACTGCTGTTGATATCAATAAAGAAACTAAGTCCGTAGTGCAGAGTAAGAAAAAAGCAGTACCTAAGAGAACTAAGGGCTCCCAAGGATTTGGAACTCAAGGTTCACAAGCATCTAACCGCAAAGGGCGAAGTCGTTCTAAGAAGAAGACCTCATAAAGGAGTACATCGTTAAGGTCCAGTCAACACTGGTGTGATGGTGCTTGGCTCAAGGGCTAATGCTTAACTACTGATAATTGGAGAAGAAGCCAAGGATACCTTGGCTTTTTTATTAAGATTGCAACCGGCTTTACTCGATTTGCGAAGAGGGCTGCATACTTTTCGATATAGGAGGTTGGCCCAGGTCATGCCCATGGGTATGCTCACGGGAGGGAGAGTCATCAAATGGTGATAGTATTGCGTTCGCTCTGGCGCTTTTACCCATTGCTTGCGTACACTTAGTCAAGTGGGTGATTTGGTTAGGTGCGATCGCAAGAGGTCAGCACTTGTCTGACATAAAACTGTTGTCCTGGATAGCCTAGGATCTCCGTTAAGAAATTAAACATTTATCAAAAGTGATGGTGCTTACTGGCAATGCTGACGTGTCTGCTTCTAAAGAGTCTTACTCACAAGACTTTATAACCCTTGTCCGATGGATGTCTGGGGATTTTAGTAATCAGCAACAAGCCTTTGACGAACCCACAAAATTTGCCCACATTCGTATTTTCTTTCGGCCATTGCCTTACTCCTTTTTTTCGGGAGTGGGACTATATTCGGAGCAGACTTATGACTATGATCTATGGACACCCTATCGACAAGGTGTCCATCGTCTAGTCGACAAGGGAGACCATGTTTATATCGAGAATTATGGCTTGAAAGATCGCCTGCTTTATGCCGGAGGCGGTCATAATTTAGATATCTTGAAAACCGTCAACCCTAACTGTATTGAGCGTCGTGAAGGTTGTTCAATGGTGTTTAAGCGAGAGGGCGATACGTTTATTGGCAGCGTAGAACCTGGTAAAGCTTGCATTATTCCTAAAGAGGGCAAAATCACCTATCTCACCAGCCATGTGGAAATTACTGAAAGCACATGGCTGAGTATTGATCAGGGCATGGATATTGAGACAGATGAGTATGTGTGGGGTTCAACCGAGGGGATTTTGAAATTCCGTAAGCGTGCCAGTTTTGATAATGAACTACCTTTCTAAAGAACTTAAAACGGACATTAATATAAACCTTGATGCGGTTCAGATTTCTATGCTGCCTCCCCAAGCACAAAAGAAGATGAAGTCATGGATTCGCAGTCGTCACCTGATTCGCTCAGGTAATTTTTTCATTTTTGAGACTGTTGAGTATTCAACAGTGGAAAAGTTTCAAGACTGTCTAAAAGCCTTGGGAGGAGCGTTAATCACTGTTGATCCGGTAAAAAAAATCTGGATCGGTCAGCATCGACGAGTAGTTTTATATCGTGCTAAGGCCAGCTTGCACACCCCACATCACGACTTACAGCAATATTGGATTAAATACGGCAGTTTCCATACTCGCTTTGATGAACGGATTTAATATTTGAGCAAAAACGCTCAGATAACTGTAACGAGATGATTGCCAAGAAACGCCGTATATCAACTATTAGCTATGCTTTTCAACGTTGAGCTGCATGCTAAATGAATAAGAAACCGTGTTCCTTGTAACGGAATGTTGCTTTCTTTTCATTAATTGAGACATGGGTGACCACAATTTTCTATTGTTTTTATGGTGATTGAAACGAACGAAACGAGTTCGTTCTCGCCACAAAAAGTTTTTAACAAAACAAGGAGAGCTAAATGCTTGACGCTTTTTCTAGAGCTGTTGTATCTGCTGATGCCAGCACTGCGCCCGTAGGTGACCTAACTGCCCTTAAGGCATTTGTTGCTAGCGGCAACCGTCGTCTAGACGCTGTAAATGCTATTGCTTCCAACGCTAGC
>JBCDFI010000568.1:0-3408 GCA_039178155.1 Cyanobacteria bacterium P01_H01_bin.105 | reverse complement strand
GGTTTGCGACATTATGATGCCGGACATGGATGGCTATGAGGTCCTGTCATCTCTACGTCAGAATGAAGTGACAGCTTCAATTCCATTTATTTTTTTAACGGCCAAGGTGACAATGTCAGATCTACGGCAGGGAATGACCCTAGGGGCCGATGACTATTTAACTAAACCCTGTACGGTGGAGAATTTTTTAGATGCGATCGCATCTAGACTAAAACGCCAAGACGATTTAAGACGAGGGCTCCAACGCTCGCTCGCTCCTACCCCGCCGCCATCAGAGTCAACTACGGCTGCAAGATTTTTCCCCGACTGTCCTCGTCTAACAGCTGTTTTTGATTTTATCGAAGCTCACTATCAACAGTCGATTAATCTAACCGACGTGGCCCAGGCCGTTGGATATTCTCCTGCCTATTTGACTAATCTATCCCAAAGCCATACCGGTCGAACGGTAAAAGCCTGGATTATTGAGCGGCGCATGGCCCAGGCCCGTGACTTGTTAGCCAATACAGCAGAATCCATCAAACAGATCGCAGACTCTATTGGTTATGCCGATGCTGGCTATTTCACTCGGCAATTTCGTAAACTCCACGGGGTTACCCCTCAAGTTTGGCGAAGTCGGCCCAATCCGTAACAACCGCAACAAAACAGCTTTAATAACCTCAAAGAGACTTAAAAAGTCCTAGTTTTTCAAAAAATAATCCGATGTAATCCCTGAGCAGGGTTGGTATAAATTACATTATCGAACCCCGTAAACAAACTCCGCTCGCGTCCAGTACTGGGGATTTACTGGTCAGAAAAAGATTTTTGCTTGGGCAAGGATTTATCGACAACTAACAAAAAGCACTTTCAATCAACTCGTCAACCAGTCAACGCTAGCTAAGGTGAGTATTCCTATGGTTTCAACCTCCACACAAGCCGATCAAAAATGGGACAATCTGAATTGCGATCGCGGTAACCTTACCGATTTTCAGATGGCCTGCATCATCTGTGGTGGCGCTCACCTAACCATGTCCCACTGGGAATTTCTCCAAACCATGCCCCAAGACCCGGTAGACATGGTGGGGGATATCGTAAAAATGGGTCTGTACAAAGATCAGCAACTGCAGGCCGCTGATACCGTCAATGCCTATGAGTTGCGTAAAACCCTACTGCTTAAGGCAGCGGGTCGGGGAGATCCGAAACGAGAAAAACTGGTTTTAGCTCTAGCCAAGCAAGCGGGGGGTATTGAAAACGCCTTTGCTGCAGCTTTTGGCCCTCAGGCTGGACTGTTTTTTACCGATGCCATTCGTAATAGCAGTTTTACTCGACGAGAGTTTTTAAAGAATTTGGCAATTGGCGCGGCCCTAGTTACCCTCAGCAACTGCGGCGGTGGTCCTGAAGAACCAGCAGCGGTTGATGATGCCGCCCCCGTAGACACTTCCAATCTAGAGAAAACAAATCTAAAAATTGGGTTTATTCCCATCACCTGTGCCACACCAATTATTATGGCAGAGCCTCTGGGTTTCTACTCTAAATATGGATTCAATGCAGAAGTGGTGAAAATGCCCAGCTGGGGGGCGGTGCGTGACTCGGCCATTGCCGGAGAGCTGGACGCTTATCACATGCTGGCTCCTATGCCCATCGCCATGACCTTAGGTCTGGGTTCAGCTGCCTTTGGAGTGAAACTGGCGAGTATTGAAAATATCAACGGGCAGGCCATTACGGTAGCCGAAAAGTACAAGGGGCAGATCAACGGTCCGGCTGACTTCAAAGGCTTTACCATTGGCGTCCCGTTCCCCTACTCCATGCACAATCTGTTGCTCCGCTACTATCTAGCGACGGGTGGTATCGACCCAGATGTGGATGTGAAGATTCGCCCAGTTCCCCCACCGGACAGTATCGCGCAGATGGTGGCTGGTGATATCGATGCCTACCTAATGCCCGATCCCTTTAACCAGCGAGCTGTATATGAGGGCGCAGGATTTATCTTTAAGCTAACTAAAGATTTGTGGCCAGGGCATCCCTGCTGTGCATTTGCCGCCAGCGACCAGTGGATCGATGCCAACCCCAATACCTTTAGAGCCCTCAACAAGTCCATTATTGACGCAGCTGGCTATGCTAGAGACCCAGCTAATCGTCCAGAGATTGCCGAGGCGATTTCTGAAAGAGCCTTTCTCAACCAGCCCGTAGAAGTCGTCGAGGCTGTTCTCACTGGTAACTTTGATGACGGTCAGGGCAATACCCTCAGCGTGCCGGATCGGATTGACTTTGATCCTTATCCATGGCAGAGCTTTGCCAATTGGATTTCATCCCAGTTAGTACGGTGGGATCTCCAAGGAGATGGCAAAGCCGCCCAGGTGATTACCAGTGATACTTATGACCAAGTCGGTAAGGATATTTTCTTAACTGATTTAGCTAGAGAACTGGCTCAAGAAGTGGGTCTAAATCCACCAGATGATATTTATCGTGCCGAGACGCTTGAATTTGATACCTTTGACCCTGCCGACCCAGCAGCTTATATTAAAGAGCAGATTGACAAAAACGGTGTTTAAACCTAGCTGTTTAACATTAGAGGTGCTTACCCTATGACCTTGACGAAGCCAAAGCCAAAGTTAAGAAAGATTCAAGCCAACAGTAGCAAGGCCAGTGCTCCATGGCTAAATGAAAATACTAAAGCCCTGGGTTTGTTTATCATTTCGCTGATTTTATTCCTGTCTTTTTGGGAAGTCGGCGCTAATTTAGAGTTGTTTGCAAAAGGGATGCCAACAGCGTCTAAAACACTGCAAGAGCTTTGGTGGTGGAGTACCCATCCGTTCTTTGACAATGGTCCCAACGATTTGGGAATTGGTTGGAACCTGTTGATTAGTTTGCGACGAGTAGCTATCGGTTATTTTTTGGCGTCGATCATCGCCGTTCCTCTTGGCATTCTAATTGGTATTTCACCCGTTGCCTACAAAGCCTTCAATCCCTATGTACAGCTGCTGAAGCCGGTGTCTCCTCTGGCTTGGCTACCTTTAGGACTTTATATCTTTCGCGACTCAGAACAAACTGGGGTTTTTATCATCTTAATCTCCAGTATGTGGCCAACATTGATCAATACGGCCTTTGGTGTTGCTAATGTCAACCCAGAATATTTAGATGTCTCTAAAACTCTGGGTGCATCCAGGTTACGTACAATCTTTAAGGTGATTATTCCAGCCGCGTTGCCTAACATTGTGTCGGGTTTACGCATCAGCATGGGCATCTCCTGGCTAGTGATTGTAGCTGCTGAGATGCTTTTGGGGACTGGGTTAGGCTATTTTATCTGGAATGAGTGGAACAACCTCTATATTCCAAACATCCTGGTCGCTATTTTTATCATCGGTTTGGTGGGACTAATTTTGGATAACATTTTTGGTGCCCTAGAAAAATTTGTTGCGTTTGGTCGTAAAG
>JBCDFI010000567.1:0-3408 GCA_039178155.1 Cyanobacteria bacterium P01_H01_bin.105 | reverse complement strand
TCGGCCTCTGGGAACTGAGACACTCCAAAGCTATTTCAACAGCTATGGCAAATTAGCTCAAGCCTATGGCATGGGTCTGGTTTTAGAAAGCCCTACTTGGCGAGCGAGCGCTGATTGGGGTGAGCGCCAGGGCTACGGAGCAGCAGCCCTAGCAGAGATCAATCGACGTGCGATCGCACTGCTCGAAACCACGCGTACCGACTATGCCACTCCCCAAAGCCCGATTGTGATCAGCGGCTGCATTGGCCCCCGTGGGGATGGCTACAGTGCCAACGCCCTGATGAATGCCACCGAGGCCGAGCAGTATCACCAGACTCAGATCAATACCTTCCGCGATACCACAGCTGACCTCGTCTCGGCGATGACCATCACTTACCCAGAAGAGGCGATTGGTATTGCCCGCGCTGCTCAAAACGTCCAAATGCCCGTCGTCATTTCCTTTACCGTCGAAACTAACGGCCACCTACCCAACCAAATGGAGCTACAAGAAGCGATTCGTATTGTTGATGAAGCCACCAATGGCGCTCCAGCCTACTACATGATCAACTGCGCCCACCCCATCCATTTTGACCGAGCTATTCTCAATCAGGGCACCTGGGTGGAGCGGATTAAAGGCATCCGTGCCAACGCCTCAATGATGAGCCACGCTGAGCTTGACGAATCTGAAACTCTAGATGAGGGCAACCCTCAAGATTTGGGCGAGCGTTTCTATCTACTCAAGCAGCATCTTCCCCATCTGTCGGTTTTAGGGGGCTGCTGTGGTACCGATCACCGTCATATTGAGGCCATTTGCAAAGCCTATAGCCCTGTCTTAGTCGGGTAAGTCACGACGTCATGGGGCAAACATGGTAGACCTGTAAAATATCCATGTTTATCTTCTAGGCATTGTGCTCACCCGACCCCTAAAATCCTTATCCCAAGATCGTTGGCTAGAGATCTGTTCCCAGTTAGGTCTAGGGATAGGGGTTTTACTACGAGTCACTCAGTATTTTAGTAACCGTTCCCTATGGTTTGACGAAGTGGCCCTGGGTCTTAATTTATTAGATCGCAATTATATAGAACTGCTAGAAGCCCTAGACTACAACCAGGCTGCTCCGCCCCTATTTCTCTGGATTGAAAAACTTGCCATGGATCTCTGGGGCAGCCATGAATATGTTCTGCGGCTGTTTCCACTATTAGGGGGGCTGTTGTCACTCGGATTGTTTTACCGATTGACTCAACAATTTACCCAAGGATGGGTTAGGTCCATTGCCATCTTGCTATTTTCGGTTCAGGGTTATATTGCCTATTTTGCTAGCGAGACTAAACCTTACAGCTGGGATGTTGCGATCGCACTCTTATTGTTCATGGTCTTAACCGCCCTAGACACCCTAAGACCGAATCTCAACCAGCTGTTGACGGCTAGCGTAGTAGGCATTGTCAGCATCTGGCTATCTTTTCCTAGCATTTTTATCCTGGCTAGTATCGAAGGTGCAAACCTGATCAAACTTCGCCTCTGGCAGATCTCACAAAAATCTCTCAAAGCTTTTCTGTTACGACGCATTCCTCTCTACACCACATGGATACTCAGCTTCTGTAGCCTTTATTTTGGCATCATCCGCAAAACTCTTTCAGATACAGGTCTGGCCGACAGCTGGGCCGGTCGTTATCCCGATAGTTTGTTAGATATCTCTTGGCTGCTTGACTCCTTTGGCCGGTTCTTTTATCGTCCCCTGGGGTTTCCCGGACCTGCCGACGGTGTGGCCATGGTGGCTTTTATCACAGGGTGCATCTTGTTGTACCGCACGGCCAAGTATCGGCTGCTCTATCTTAGCAGCCCGTTCTTAATTACACTGCTCGCCGCGTTTCTCCATAAATATCCGTTTCGAGAGCGGCTCATTTTGTTTTTGACTCCTTTTGCACTTATTCTCTTATCAGAAGGAATTGTTTTTTGGTTGG
Source organism: Cyanobacteria bacterium P01_H01_bin.105 (assembly GCA_039178155.1). Classification (GTDB taxonomy): domain Bacteria; phylum Cyanobacteriota; class Cyanobacteriia; order Phormidesmidales; family Phormidesmidaceae; genus Leptothoe. Next base: position 1,470 of record JBCDFI010000567.1, on the reverse strand, counting down.
TGCGGTGGAAAAAAAAGCCAAGGATACAAGGCGTTATCAGCTTGATCATGGCAGTAACACTCATATTTATGCCATTAGGGCGAGGTTTGCACGCTACGATAGATCCAACAAGTTCACATTTTGATCACGTGAGACCGACGCTCAGATATATCGATACTCACTGGCAATCAGGAGACAAGCTCTACGTTTTGCCGGGAGCACAGCTGCAGTTTGAATTTTACAATCGTCGCTTTCAGCTGCCGATGCCCGATATTGTTCTGAGTCAGCTGCGCAACATTGGTATTTGGAAAGTGTCAGATGAGGATTTAGAGCAGCATTACCAAGAGTTAAAAGCTCTCAAACAAAGCGAGCTACAAAACAAAAAAAGAGTGTGGATACTTCTAGCTCGAAAGCGGCCCACCGCTGAAGAGGCCATTGTCAACCAGCTCAATCGTCTTGGCACCCTGATAGAAAGGAAACAATATCCAGGTGCGATGGTAGGGCTCTACGATTTCTCATCGTAGAGATCGCGCTGACCTATAAGATTGCAGCGATCTCACTATGACCAAACGAACCAAGTCATTACGCCTTTCCACACTCAGCTCTCCTATCGGAACTATTCTGTTAGTCACCGATAAAGAGACGCTGGTATCGCTTGACTACGAAGGCTATGAGCCCAGAATGATGCATTTGCTAGAAAAACGCTATGGTCCTTTTGAATTAGTCAAAATTTCCCCAGACAGCGAGCATTGTTCCAAGTTTGAGACCGATCTCACCGTGCGTATCTGCGCTTACCTAGACGGCGATCTCACAGCTATCAACACTATCCTCGTCAATCCTGGTGGTACCACATTTCAGGCTACAGTCTGGCAGGCCCTACGCTCTATCCCGGTCGGAACCGTCATGTCCTATGGTGACTTGGCACGTCAGCTCGGTAATCCTGGCGCTGTCAGAGCCGTGGGCACTACCAATGGGTTAAACCCCATCTCCATAGTAGTCCCCTGCCATCGAGTGATTGGTGCTAACGGTAATTTGACCGGCTATGCAGGCGGGTTAGAGCGCAAACGCTGGCTCTTAAACCACGAAGGTGTTGACCTGGCCAAAACAAAACGTCCCTCTAGCCCAGGCCAACAACTTTCCCTACTCGATTAACACTCTGGCCTCTCCTATGGCACTCTGGCTGTACCTACGCTAGTTTCGCCAGCCGCTACGACAACCGTGTCAAATAAGCTGATGTCGGTATCTCCAGGGAATGACACATTAAATGAGTCTTCGGCAGCAGGCAGCGGCCCTAGCTCGACCGTCTGTTTAGATAGGTCACCACCGATGGTCAAGTAGCCTGTCAGCTCACCTGCAGCATCCGTCGCAAAGTTTCGAAACGCAAGGTCGCCACCGACCCCCGCGATGATAGCAACGCCAACATTGCCGCTGGTGCTATGGTCATTAGTCCCCGAAAATGCGCCCATAAATCCTCCTTTTAGTAGCTTAAAT
>JBCDFI010000566.1:0-3410 GCA_039178155.1 Cyanobacteria bacterium P01_H01_bin.105 | reverse complement strand
CTACCACTGGAAGCTAGATAAGGTTCACCCTAGCTATCTAATGACTCTGGCCATTGGCGAATACGACAGCATCGAAACCGAGTGGCGCGGTCGGCCCGTGCGTTATTACGTGGCCAAGGGGCGTAAAGACCAAATTGAGCTGACTATGGGTAAAACACCCCAGATGATGGAGCGCTTTAGCCAGGTCTTTGGCTATGACTATCCCTTCTCCAACTATGATCAGGCCTGTCCCGTTGACTTTATCTTTGGTGGCATGGAGAACACTACCACCACCTTACTTACCGACCGCTGTCTGCTCGACAAGCGCGCCGCTCTCGATAACCTGCGCTCAGAAACCCTGGTGGCCCACGAGCTAGCTCACCAGTGGTTTGGCGACCTGATTGTGATCAACCACTGGTCCCATGCTTGGGTCAAAGAGGGCATGGCCACCTATTCTGAAGTGCTGTGGCTAGAAGAAGCCTATGGTCGCGATGAGGCCATGTATTATCACCTCAACCACGCCCGCGACTATTTGGCTGAGGATGCTAGCCGCTATCGTCGTCCGCTGGTGACCCACATCTATCGTGAACCCATCGAGCTGTATGACCGCCACATTTACGAAAAAGGCTCCTGCGTCTATCACATGATTCGTCAGGCCCTGGGCGATCAGCTATTTACCCAAATGCTCAAAACGCTGCTGACAGATAACGCCCATAGCACTGTAGAAACCGTGGACGTACTAAGAGCCATCGATAAGGCGACTGGCAAAAATCTGCGCTATCTGTTTGACCAATATGTCTATCGCGGTGGACATCCCGACTATTCCCTCAAATACAGCTGGGATAGTGATAGCAATCTGGTTAAATTAATGGTTACTCAGACCCAGGTGGCCGACGGTAAATCCCAGGTCCAAGAGGGACTGTTTGATCTGAAGATTCCCATCGGCTTTGGCTATGTGGATGGAGACACTGTCGATGTGCAGACCGTCACCGTTAGAATCCACGAACGACAACAGGCATTTTACTTCCCACTCCAGAAAAAGCCTGACTTTGTTAGCTTTGACGTGGGCAATCACACTCTCAAAACCGTCAAGCTGGAGTACCCGCTCAAAGAACTCCAGGCTCAACTCCAACATGACCCCGATCCCATTTCTCGTCTGTATGCTGCCAAAGCCATCGCCAAAAAAGGCACCCTGGAAGCGGTAGAGCTCCTCAGTAACGCCCTAGTAAAAGACTCTTTTTGGGCTGTTCGCGCTGAAGTTGCTGAAGCCTTAGCAACAATTCAACTCTCTCAAGCCGTTGAGGGATTGTTAAAAGGGTTGGATGATAAACATCCTAAAGTGCGTCGAGCGGTAGTTGGTGCCCTGGCAGGTGTAAAAACAGCAGAGAGTTATAAGGCCTTAAAATCTGTTGTTGAAAAAGGTGACAAGAGCTATTACGTAGAAGGCGCAGCGGTGACAGCTCTGGGTAAAGTAGGCTCTAGTACTCTCGACAATGGTAAGAACAAAGAGAAAAAGACGCTTAAACTGCTTGAGATGGTATTAAAAGAGCGCGCAGGCTGGAATGAAGTTGTTCGCTCAGGGGCTATCGGCGGGTTAAGTGTATTTAAGTCTTCAGAAGCGGCATTGGATTTATTGTTGCCCTATACCGAGATTGGAGTACCGCAGGCATTGCGGCTCACTGCGATTCGGTCGCTGGGACGGATTTCGTTAGGGCAGAGTAAGGTAGGGTGCGATCGCATCCTAGATCGTCTCGAAGCCATTGCCCGCGAAGAGTTTTTCCTTACCCAGGTTGCCGTTGTCATGGCCCTAGGCCAAATGGAAGTCCCTGGCGCAGTTCGAGTATTGCGAGGCCTAGCAGACCAAAGCCCTGACGGTCGCGTCAAACGCCGTGCCGAAGAGGCCATGGGTAAAGTGCGTAAGGCCATAGGTGCTGACAAGGCAGTTGATGAGCTACGCAAAGATCTCGATGAACTGAAACAGTTAAACCGCGATCTAAAAAGCCGTCTAGAAACCCTAGAGGCAAAGTCAAAAGCCAACAAAAAAACTGAGGGTTGATTCGCCAGAAAGACCACGTAGGTCTTGAATTTATTACTCTCAAAGACCTAGCGATAACTGGTTCCCCTTACCAAGGGGAACCGTCAGGGAGGGGTCTTCAGCACATAGCACGATCGAGCGAGACCCCTCCGCCTACGGCACCTACCCTTATCAAGGAGAGGATGGTGTTAGGCACCCTTCAGCCAGAGAAGTCTATCCGCTCCAATCTTTCTGCACAGCACCATCTCCTACCAGCCCATTGCCGCCAATTCAGATGTCTGATCAAAGGCTTCAACCGCTGCCGCATCTTCCATCGGCGTTACCTCGACCGGCTGTCCATCTACTAGCCGAGTCTCCGCACAAAAAGACGCTGTATTAAATCCACCAAAGCGTTTCACAATACTGCTACGCATCCGCAGATCTGGCGTTACAAACCAGAATCGTTCTACAGAACTCATCGTGTCATACTCAGTTTCTAAAATCAGACCGTCCTCGTCGTCCATTTCGTAGCGGCCTACCACCGGCACGATTTCGGCATAACCCCGTTCCCGCAGCAAGCGACCCTTACGAGGATTATCCTCATCCGGTACCAGGGCAAAGACGGTAGTCCCTGCATGGTTTTCCTCGCCTTCACGGTCCCAGGCCATCTCGCCATTCCAGGCAACATAGGCACCACCGACGGCTAAGGCCGGGTCGATTTCATGGAGCTTGCAAATGGCGATAATTTTTTCATTATCTTTGTCGAGGTCTTCAACGGTAATATTAGAACCGCCCAGCTCTGCCCGCCGAAAAGGAAGGTGATGGGTCGTTCTTTGAGACTGCCATTGTCCAGCACTGTGCTGGAAGAATTCCATTACATCCATAGGTGCGATGAGGATTGATGCGTTTTCTTTATGATAAACCGTTGGAGAGAGGTAAGTATTGCTTGAGCAGTGTCAAAAGAAATCGGAATTCGAGGATAGTTAGCCAGAAATTTGTCTAACTAGGAATTTTTCAGATTCTATGGCTCACGACGAATCTGATCGCCCTTGAGGTTGGTGCGATAGACATAAATCTCGTTGGTTTCGGTATTGATAGCTTCAACCTGCCAGCCATCGGTCAGAGCGGTGAGACAGATTTCGGCGGGGCCGCCGAGACCGAGACAGCCGTCACTCCAGGTTTGGCGGCTATGGCTTTGAAGCGTGATTTGATCGCTCGGAATGCCAAGATGGTTGGCGAGGTCGGTGCGAACTTGGGTTTGGATAGTATCGGGCAGAGTGTCTGGGGAGGTATCGGCTACGGTTTGGTTGCTGGATGGAGTGCTGGTTGAAATATCAGGAACAGACTGGGCTGGTTCGGGTTGAAGAGTACAGCTAAGCAGCAGCGGGAAACTCAGCAGAAGCATTAGTGGGCGCAT
>JBCDFI010000565.1:0-3415 GCA_039178155.1 Cyanobacteria bacterium P01_H01_bin.105 | reverse complement strand
TTTTTAGGATTTGACCCCATTGGCACCAACAACTGGGGCGGGCTCACCCTGACGCTATTTTTGGCAATTACCGGTATTGCCCTATGCTTTCCCATCGGCATCCTGATGGCCCTCGGACGGCGTAGCAACCTACCCATTATCAAAGGGTTATCCATTGCCTATATTGAGCTAATTCGTGGGGTGCCCCTGATTTCCATTCTGTTTATGGGCCAGGTGATGATCCCGCTATTTTTACCCGAGGGTGTGCGACCCGACAACATTTTGCGAGCGATTGTGGGTCTGACGCTATTTAGTTCAGCCTATCTCGCAGAAAATGTCCGCGCCGGTTTACAGGCTATTCCCCGAGGGCAGTTTGAAGCAGCAGCGTCTCTAGGACTCAATAACCCCCTTACCCTATCTCTGATCGTGCTGCCCCAGGCCCTAAAAACAGCGATTCCTGCCATTGTTGGTCAGTTTATTAGTTTGTTTCAGGACACCACCTTGTTGGGGATCGTTGGTCTAGTTGAGTTACTGGGTATCAGTAACAGTATTCTGGCCAACCCAAAATATTTGGGGGACTATTCCGAAGTCTTTCTCTTTATTGCCATGCTCTACTGGTTCTTCTGCTATGCCATGTCCCTAGGCAGTCGCCGGATCGAACAGGCTCTAAATACTGAGCGCTAGACCAATTCTGTTAAACCTCATTTTGGAAAGGAAATAGACCATGACTCAAACCGATATGTCTGTCCCCAATTCTGCAAACGGTCATTCTAACAATGGAAGCGTTGATAGCGAAGCCGTTATTGTCGCCACTGATGTAGAAAAGTGGTATGACAATGGCTTTAATGTGCTCAAGGGCGTCAGCCTAGACATCTATAAAGGTGAAGTAGTGGTCGTCATGGGACCATCAGGGTCTGGTAAGTCCACCTTTATTCGTACCTTTAATGCGCTAGAACCCTACCAAAAGGGCAGCATTGTGATTGACGGTATTGAGATCTCCCACGACCTAAAGAACATTGAAGAGATTCGTCGGGAAGTAGGCATGGTGTTTCAGCAGTTTAATCTGTTCCCCCATCTGACCGTGTTGCAAAATGTGACTCTAGCTCCGATCTGGGTGCGCAAGCAGAAAAAACGCGAAGCTGAAGAATCTGCCATGCAGCTACTAGAGCGAGTCGGCATTTTAGAGCAGGCAAATAAATTTCCAGGGCAGCTATCCGGTGGTCAGCAGCAGCGGGTAGCCATTGCTCGGTCTTTGGCAATGCAGCCAAAAATTATGCTGTTTGATGAGCCCACCTCCGCCCTTGATCCTGAAATGGTGCGCGAAGTGCTCGATGTCATGCGCGGTCTAGCAGACTCTGGCATGACCATGGTGTGTGTGACCCACGAGGTTGGCTTTGCCCGTGAGGTGGCTGACCGGGTCGTGCTGATGGACGGCGGTGTTTTAGTTGAAGAAGACACTCCAGATGAGTTCTTTAACAACCCCAAAGAAGAGCGCTCCCAGAAGTTCTTGTCTCAGATTCTGTAGACCATCTTGTTCCCAATCTAGGGTAGTTGCCATCTCATCCATAAATTACGGTAACTGAACGATTTTCTCTGGTTCTAGCCTGTTCTACTCTGGTTCGTTTTTCAATAGGAGGTTGATTTTCTCGCTGGTCAAAAATGACTAGCCAGCCGCTGTCTAAACCTAAGCCGCTCAGATACTGATCTAATTGTTCTAGTCCGCGTTCTAGTGGGTTAGCTTGACCCTGTCGCCAGACTTTAAGTTCAATGGCCAGGGTAGTAGCTCCATAGCGCAAACAGAGATCCATTCGACCAGAACCGATGGCGTACTCTCGTTCCAATGTGCCACCACCATTGATCACTCGATGTAAAAAGGCCATCATGACAATGTGGGGAGCAATTTCGTGGTATGCAACCCCCTTTAGTAAAGGTTGACCATTCCGTCGCCAGAAAGTGATAAATGCTTCCCGTAGAGCAACAGTATCTAATTCATTGGTATCGGTTAGCCAGCTTGGGGTTAAGACTCCGAGGGAGACTTCGGTAGTAAAGGTGAGAAATCGGGGTAAGATCTCTCGATAAATGGGGTTAGCGATTGCCAGGTTGCCGGTTGCATCAATATGGCACAGCCCCAGATCAAGCAAGAATTCGACATCGTCGTTGGGTACTGTTCCTAGGGGCTGACCCAGCAGCATGGGTTCAATAATAGCCCGTACTCGCGGTTCATTTAGTCGCTCAGCCAAGCTATCAATGTGGGTGTCGCGGCGTTTGATGAGAATCTCTTTAGCCGTATTGACTAGGTCTACATCAATTGTTTTAGCTGGATTCTCAGCCAGTTCTTCAACAATTTCTTTGGCGATGGCATTGACTAGCCAAGGCTGGCCTTGGGTTAGTGCAAAAACTTGGGTGATGGCCTCTAGGGTAAACCGCTGACCAGTTTCGTCGGTATGCTGCTGATAGAGCTGTGCAATTTCAGCCTGATTGAAGTTACGGATAGTTAGGGAAGCAACTTTGATATTGAACGGACTAGCCGTGTTGAGCCGATCGCTACCGCCAGAGGCAATTTTGTAATCACGTACATCCCGCAGACCAATTAATGCCAGGGCATGGGGAAAATGGTTAGGGCGACGGGAGGCTCCATCCCGCAGCTGGCGTAGAACGCTAAGTAAGACATCGTCTTGTAAAGAATCGATTTCATCAATAAAAACGACCAGCGGACGTGGGGAAGATTCTGCCCAGGCTTGGAGAGCGGTACTCAAGTGGCCGTCTGCAGGCAGGTCGGACCAGTCGGGATGTAGGTCAGGGGGTAACCAAGCGTTAATGGCTCCTTGCCAGGATGCGAGGATAGCTTGCTGAGCGGCTGCTATATCATTATAAAAAGCTGCTCCGACTTCGACAGACAGCATAATGGCGGTGTATTGGCCGCTGGTGGTGAGCTGCTGGGCCAGGGTGAGCATAGCGGTGGTTTTACCGACCTGACGGGGGGCATGGATGACAAAGTAGCCTTGCTGGTTGATGATGCGCTGCACCTTAGGTAGTCGCTCTAGGGGCGGCAACATGTAGTTATATTCGGGGCGGCAAGGTCCTGCAGTATTAAACCAGCGCATAGCGGGGGGAAAAGATGCGATTCTATTGTAAAGGTCATCCATGTTGGTCGACTGCGTTGCATTACTTCACGCTAGTCAGAAGATATTTGAAAAGGTAGTGCGCCACGACGCATCCTACGCGATTGGTATAACCATGATGTCTATTACCCGAGAGGAAGGTTTTGCTCGTGAGGTGACCGAGCAACTATTTGCTCAGAAAATATACTGATTTCAACCAGAATGATTTCCATATACTGTTGCTAACTCCGGCTGTGTTGGGGGTAGCAAGATGGCTCTGTTTAGCAATCGTAGAAAGCTATGGCTTTTGTTAGCTGCTGTTTTCTTTGTGACTC
>JBCDFI010000564.1:0-3418 GCA_039178155.1 Cyanobacteria bacterium P01_H01_bin.105 | reverse complement strand
GCCAGCTCACGCACAATATCGCCACGGGTCAGAATGCCAACTACATGCTTATCTTTGTCAACGACCAATAATCGTCGAATCTGCTTGTCATGCATCAGCTGAGCCGCACGTTGCAAATCATCATCGGCGTTTACTAGAGTTACCTTATTAGACATGACATCGGCAACCGTCTGCCCTAATGCTTTGTGGAGTTCTTGACTGTAGCGAGCTGGGTTGGTCAAGTACACTACGCTATCGAGCAGCATGACATAGGCTGGCAGCGAGGCTCCACTCACCTGCCACATCAAATCAGTTTCAGAAATCTCACCGACCGCTGCTCCATTGGCATCAACTACGGGCAGGCCGCTGATGCGATGGATGGCCATCAACTGTACTGCCTCCTTGAGCGGCATATCTGGCGTAGCCATGAAGGGCGGTGCTGTCATCATCTCGCCAACGGTTTTCATCGCTGTTGTCGTTAAGACTGTCTTGCTGGCCATAGGCGCTATGTTATTAGACTGCTTATATTAACTATTGTAGAAAGGCTTTCTGGAGACAACACAATTGATTCAAAGGTCGTTACATAGAGATATATAGTCGCAATAAACTAACGTATGAGGCTTTAATAAGAACAGGCGTTGGCAAACTGAGACATATAAACTGAAGATATAAAATTGTTTAGTAACTATTGTTTAGTAACTGTTGAATAGTTTCAGCTAATGAATTTATAAACTGCTAGAACAGCACACCGGAATAAAAACAAAACAAAATTGTTTCTTAAATCGTCAGCGTCGCAACTATCACCTTGCAATTATTCCTTTTTAGGGCTGCTGTCTGCTAATGGCCGTAGCCATTGACGATTTTTATGACCAATTCCACACGTCCATCGATAGCTCAGTCCGTGGCAATGCCATGGTAGAGATTACTCAAGTCGTTTCTAACCCATCGCTTTCCTCAGAAGCCGCTCCTCAATCGCAGCCAAATTTGGGCATGGGAGCATTGTGGAATATGAGCTTTGGTTTCCTTGGTATCCAGTTTGGCTGGGGATTGCAAATGGCCAACGGCAGTGCCATTTTTGAATCCTTGGGTGCTAATCCCCACCAGCTGCCTCTGCTATGGCTGGCGGCTCCTATGAGTGGGTTGTTGATACAGCCTGTGATTGGCTACTGGAGCGATCGCACCCATACTCCTTTAGGACGGCGACGCCCGTTTTTTTTGATTGGTGCATTGCTCAGCTCTATCGCCCTGGTGCTATTGCCAAATGCCCCCAGTCTATGGATAGCAGCCGGTTTGCTATGGCTATTAGATGCCTCGGCCAATGTGAGTATGACGCCATTTCGCTCATTTGTGGCAGACCTAGTGCCAGCACGACAGCAGACTAAGGGGTTTATCGTACAGAGTCTGCTGTGTGGCATCGGTGCTGTCTTAGCCTCGGCGATGCCCTGGCTGATTGCTCGATTGGGCTCAACAGACACTTCAATTGGTCTTAATGCCGCTGGTGTGGTGTCTGAGGTAGGGGTGCCGCTGTCAGTTAAGCTGTCGTTTTATTTGGGGGCAGCGGTATTTTTGAGTACGGTTATTTGGACGGTCGTAACCACGCCAGAATCTACGGATAATTTATCGCCGACCGTTTCTAATGATGGGATGGCAAAACAAATTTGGCATGCGATCGCAACCATGCCCCCTGCCATGCGACATCTCGCCTGGGTTCAGTGCTTTAGCTGGCTGGGGATATTTTGTATGTTTCTCTATCTCCCTCCGGCGATTGCTCACCATATTTTTGGGGCTATACCCGGCACACCTCTCTATGCCAAAAGCGTTGAATGGTCAGGGCTGTGTTTAGCGGTCGACAATCTGGTGTGCTGTGTTGCAGCCTTGGGTATTTATGGCGTTGTGGCTCGACTAGGAGAGCGTCATACCCACAGCCTGAGTTTACTCTGTGGTGCAGCGGGCTTAATCTCCATCAACTGGATTCACCAGCCTGGTTTATTGTTGTTGCCGATGGTCGGTGTGGGAATTGCGATCGCAAGTATGCATTCATTGCCCTATGCTCTATTAGCTCGATCAATCCCAGCCGAACAAAACTGTCTTTATATGGGCATTTTTAACTGTTTTATTGTGCTGCCTGAGATTGTTGCTTCATTAGGGCTAGGCTGGGTGATGACCTGTGTGGGATGCGATCGTATATCCATTGTTGTGCTGGGTGGTTGCTCGATGGCGGTTGCCGCCATACTCGCCCAAGGCATTCCCAATCCAGGACAAGAAGAGTTTATAGAACAGATAGAACAGGGTGAGCAGGGCCCACCCACCTCTCAACCTGTGTAGCGCTCTCCTTGTTGTTTAACTTTTTAAGAAAGCCACCAGCTGCTCTAACTTATCCCAGGCCGTGCCGCTAGCAATAATCTCTTTTGCCTTGGTTACACCCTGAGCACAGGCTGCTTCAAAAGTATCCCCTGTAACTGCGCCACCGACCTGTAAAGCCAAAGCCGCATTGAGCGCCACCGCTTCCTGCTGCGCCTGAGTGCCCTTACCCTGCAGCACATTGCGCAAAATAGTCATATTTTCCTCTAGTTCCCCACCACGGAGGGCGGCTACATCAGCCTTAGCGAGACCGAGGTTTTGCGGCTCAATAACTTGAGTAGACACCTGACCGTTGGCCAAGACAGCCACATCCGTTGCCTTGCCCAGACCAGCTTCGTCTAGCCCTTCTCGACCATGGAGCACCATCGCTTGGCCCATACCCAGCTGGTTTAAAGCTTCGGCCATGGTCGCAATGACCGACGGGTCAAAAACACCAATCACCTGACCGGTAGGTCGCAGTGGGTTGACCAAAGGTCCCAGCAAATTAAATACCGTCCGAATTTTTAACGTGCCACGAATGGGAGCCACCGCTTTCATCGCCGGATGCCAGCCACGGGCAAACAGAAACGTCACGCCCACCTCTTTAACTGCCGCCTTTGCCTTTTCAGGGGGCGCACTCAGATCTACGCCCAGGCCTTCAAGTACATCGGCAGAGCCCACTTTGCTCGATGCAGAGCGATTACCATGCTTGACTACAGGAATACCCGCTGCTGCTGCCACAAACGTTACGGCGGTGGAAATATTGAAGGTAGACGCCCCATCCCCGCCCGTGCCACAGGTATCAATGCGTGGAGTAGGCAGCGATTCATCTGCTTGCATGCCACCGAGGGACTGACCCTGTAACACTCGGGCCATCCCGGCCAGCTCATCGGCGGAGAATCCTTTTGACTGTAAAGCCGCCAAAACAGCTCCAGACATGATCGGATCAATCGATTCTGTCAGCCAGCCCTGCATGAGCGATTCAGCCTGATTGACTGAGAGGGACTGCTTATCAATGAGCTGCTGTAGCAGGCTGGACCAGTTGGTTGTCATTGCTGTAGGGCGTTTACGACTTCAGTCAATAAGCTACTACACAAGG
>JBCDFI010000563.1:0-3425 GCA_039178155.1 Cyanobacteria bacterium P01_H01_bin.105 | reverse complement strand
CAATTACTCCTGCGCGTCAGTATCCAAGCCACCCATAATAGAAGCTTCCATCGCCAGACGCTGCTCAGCTCCCTTGAGGAAATACCCTCCCATCATCGCAGAAGCCAGTAAGCGACCCAGATTCTCACGACTGGTAGTTACAGACACATCAAACCCTTCCGAGGGCAGCCCACCGAGCATACCTATAATATTGTGCTCCATCGCCTGCATCACATCACCAGAGACAGGGCGAGATAGCTTAGCAATCGTCTCGGGCTCCATGGACTGCACATACTGCATTAAAGAATTACCTTGCACAGCAGCTCCACCCATAAACTCAGCATTTGTATTGTTGTTAGACTGGTTAGTCATAATGACCTCACTCAAAACGTGGCTGGTAGCGGCCGTTGGGTTCTCTGCCGCTGTAATGCCACTGTAACAGAGCCGTTAGAACTCCCGTAGTGGGCAGAACCGAACTCAAAGGTAGCCGAAACCTCACTCTGAAGCTATTCGCTGGAATTATGGATGAGCAGTGGCCCAGACAGCATCCTATAATTTCTGCAACCAGATCCTTAGGTACGGCACCATGTCTTTACACCGCTCTCAGCTACGATTCTGCTGGCTGCTCTTGGGTGTTATGGCCTGGTCGGCTCCGGTCGCTCAAGCTCAGCTAGTCCCAGATGTTACGTTAGGTGTCGAATCATCCAGACTGAGCACCGATCAGCTGGTGCAAGGCGACCTAGCAGATGTGATCGAAGGGGGTGCCGCGCGAGGGAACAATCTGTTTCACAGCTTTAGTGAATTCAATGTAAATGACGGACAGCGAGTCTACTTTGCCAATCCAGCAGAGATCGAGTCTATTCTGAGCCGGGTAACAGGCACCAACCCCTCAGAGATTTTTGGCACCCTAGGTGTAAATGGTCCTGCAAATTTGTTTTTAATCAATCCCAACGGTCTTGTCTTTGGCGAGAAGGCACAGTAAGAAGCTACTGAACTATCAGGTGGCACTATAGTTTCAGTCAATGGCAAAAGCTAACCTAACTTCCTAACATTTACCTGTGATATGCTCCCTAATATTAAAGGCCTACAGATTGTAAACCTGTTAGAACTAGGGCACTAAGACGAAATGAGCGATTTATCTAACATCTATACCAATCTATTTAATCAACCTCAGTCGCTAACGTATAGTTTGTCTGCAGAGGCTTACGGCATTACATCTCAAAATGCTGGCGTTCAAAATCCAGAGCCAAGTTTAGGTGTAAACTTGCACACGGCTATTCAACAGGCTTACGAGGAGATACTACTGTTTAGCCAAGAAGAAAACTTTGGGGAGCTAATGACAGTAGCTTTCGGGGATAATTACGATAAATCTGCGGCAAACCTTTTTTTTGAGTCACTCAGTTTAAGTGTAAATTATCTTCCTGAGGTCAGAGTAATAGACGATGAACTACTAGGCGGCGCTTCTGGCGTTTATGTGCAAGCAACAGATGTCGTTTACATGTCTCAGCAGTTTCTAGCCACTACCGAGATCAATATGGTGGTTGATGTTTTAGTGGAAGAGTTTGGGCATAGTATCGATGCACGAATAAATGAGGTTGATGCGACGGGAGATGAGGGAGACATTTTTTCTAAGCTAGTTCAAGGTGATGACGTAAGCGAAGTTTTACCTTGGCTAAGAGTTGAAAATGATCAGACTATGCTGTTTTTGGATAATCAGTTGGTTAGTGCTGAGATGAATAATATCAACCTACTGCCCCAAAATAGTTACTCATCATTACTTAGTGCTAGTGCTGCTGCAATCATGGCACTGAATACAAAATCTACACTTCGAAACATGTTGTTTACTCAATCAATCAACAACAATTCTGCGAATAATAAGGCTCAAGCCAATGCTGGCAAAAAAGCTGGTGAAGCACTTGCCAATGCATCGCGTTTTACTGCTTGAGAAGGTAAATATGCATATGATTATTCTGCATGTATCAGCAATATTAAGGCACCTGAACTGAGTGCATAGATATGCATCATAAAAGTCAATAACGTAGTTTTGGAAATTTCGAGACTTATCCAGATCCAGGACGGAACAATTGCTACTAACGCTGAGTTTAATATAGGTGACTAAATCTAAATCGATGCTGGAATAATCTCTCTTTGGCGACAGCGATATTCAAACTTTTGTCAATTCTGGTGCAGATAACGGCGGCGACATTACCATTACTGCCGATGCTGTTGTCGCCCTTGATGATAGCGACATTCTCGCCTTTGCCGCTGACGGTCGCGGCGGTAACGTAGATCTCAGCCGCACCGCTTTCTTTGGCCAAGACTTTTCTCTTGCCCCCTTTGGTACCGACCCACGCACCTTAGACGGCAACAACCGTGTCGATATCAACGCTACTGGTGGTCTCGCCTCGGGCAACATTTTGCTACCCGATGTCAGCTTTATCCAAAACACCCTGACCGAGCTACCCGACAATCTTGTCAACCCTGAGACCTTAGTCTCTAATAGCTGCATTGTTCGTAGTAATGACACCGCTAGCAGTTTTACGATTACTGGCAGTGATGGTCTGCCGTCCAATAGCCCACAGGCTAGCTATAGTCTCAGCAATGTTCGTCCCGTTCCCGACACTGACATAGACCATAACGTTTCAGTTGCCGAACCTCGTAGCCTTTATCAGCTGACTGACGGTCGCCTAGTCATGAGCCGTGAATGTAACGAAATAAATTGAGTTACTACGGTCTTGTGGCAGGGCGGACCGATAGCCAAATCATGTGTACTGACGTATATTTTGCTGCTAGAGAATTGGATAGCTGAGAAAGCGGCTCCAACATCAAACGTATCCATAAGAGCAAAATAGCTTGGCTTTACAGATATGGGTAATATCATGGATACAGCTCTGAGCAAACGATTTAGTTATATTGGCATTGAGTTAGGATGAGCACATTTTTCTGAATTGATAGGTGTCATCTTGAAGAAATAGACGAATCCTAGCTAAATGTTTATCAGCTGATCGGTTGCTAAGCTAAGGCCGATATCTTGGCCATCTAAGCTACAATTGTTAAGGTTTTTTACGAAACATCACTACCGCTTCTAGTTCTGGAATTTCCAATCCCATGAGCCTTCCCATCCGTAACGTTGCAATCATCGCTCACGTTGACCACGGTAAAACTACTCTGGTCGATTCTCTACTTGAACAATCCGGCATTTTCCGGGAAGGCGAAGCCGTCCCTACCTGCGTCATGGACTCCAACGACCTGGAGCGTGAACGTGGTATTACTATTCTTTCTAAAAATACGGCTGTCCACTACAAAGACACGCTGATTAATATTGTCGACACTCCCGGCCACGCGGACTTTGGTGGCGAAGTAGAACGGGTGCTAGGGATGGTAGATGGCTGCATTTTGATTGTGGATGCAAATGAAGGCCCGATGCCCCAAACTCGCTTTGTGCT
>JBCDFI010000562.1:0-3429 GCA_039178155.1 Cyanobacteria bacterium P01_H01_bin.105 | reverse complement strand
GGCTCTTGGAGTAATGTTGGATTGAGGGATAGCTCATGTGCGGTAATCTGCGCACCGTTTTTGCTCCACCGTGCAGGAGAAAAATATGCCTTTGAGCGACCATGGGTGGCAAAGCTCAGCATACAATCCCTTGGCAGCTCATTCTTAAATAACACATCGTTAAAGTAGTCAAAAATAATTTGAAAATGCTCCATCACATCCAAGGTCGGCGTTATGGATGAAGCCACTGCCATCATGATTTTTTGGGTTTGTAAACCAAGATGGTTTCTCTCATCATTCTTTACCCGTTAGGGCAGCAAGACCCAAACGACAAGGATGAATCAATCTTAGATAGCATTTTCTGCCAGGCTGTATCAGTTTGACTACAGTCTGATTCATTATAGTTTTAAATCAGCCTGGAGTAGGTTTAGTGGAAAGTACTCCAAAACAAAGAGATAGGGCTTGAAATCACGGAGGGTTCATGGCAAAGCGTGGTGGCCATATAATACCTTTCAATAAAAAATAATACTCATTCCAGCAAAAAAACCAAGCATTATGAGGAATTTCAGGCTATCTAAACCGATAGTGGGCGGTGCCTACACGCCCTTTATCATGCCCTGATAGAGGGCTCGCTGTAAGTACTACAAGTCAATCCATCACAGCTTACACAGTGTGACGGCTCAACATAAACCCTTGTAATCGGCAATGTAGCTTCGCTGGCAATTGGTTTTCCATTGCTGATTACAAAACGGTATTGCACATTTAACAAGCGATTCTAATGGCTTGTTTTAAAACCAGTACTTATATATTTCCGTACTCGTGTATATTTTCGCTCTCTTAAGCAGACGTGGCACGTAGTACCAAAGCACCTACAATATTCTCTCTGAAAAGAGTTGAAGATCATGAATTAAATTAAAAATAAATTGTTCTCTTCTTCAAAATGTGCGCTACCATTTCATGCATGGGCGACAAGGCAACTTGACCAAGATCAAAATTTTCTGAAAATCAAGGATTCCTTTAGATGGCTAGACAGTATAGTCAGTCGGGGTTTTCGCTAGTCGAGATTTTAGTAGTCCTATTTCTGATGGGGCTACTATCAGCGATTGCTCTGCCAAGTTTTTTTGGCGTTGTTGAGAATACAAAACTGGAACGGCAATATATAGAAATGGCCGCTGCTCTGAGAGAAGCTAAACCTCAGACGGCACAAGATATATTGCGCCAAATCATGCTTTTCAAAGGCGATAGAGACGGGGATTTATTCCTTTCAAACACAGAACTTCAAGAGTTTCCCTGCTCTGTATTAGAACGTACAGAAGGGATTTTTGCTACATACAGAACAGAGGATGGGAAAAGCAAGTTTGGCTTTGCTGCACAAACGCGGATTTGGTTTGAGATGATTAGTCGGCCTGGTGGTGCAACGTTTAAGGAATGGGTGCGCACTATTGGATGGTCGAGCGACCAATATAGAGGCATTGTTGCTGATAACGCTGTAGAGCATGTGGTTGCTCTTCCAGATGGTCATCTCCCAAGCTGGAGCGGCATTAAGTCTCCAACTGACCCTGGTTGGCACCCAAACTGGCGTTTGCAAGCTTGTGGGCTTTACCCACAAGCATAGCTATTTCTAAAGAACAGTACCTCCTCATTCACCACAAAAAAATGACAACTAGAAGACCAGGCAAGTATCCGGTTCGACAGATTGTGCATTCTGACCATGAAAACGCCTTAGCAAAGATGATCATGAAGAAGCCTTGGCTGATACTAACACTTTCAATATTCTCCATTGGAAGCCTTGCACTTATTAGTATCCAGACTTTCAATGTCAATTTTAATTTTGGTGGTAGCGTCCCTGATGCACCGGCTCAAGCAGATACTTTACAACCCGCACCTGCCTCAGCAATTCCTGCAGATATTGAAGAAATGATATCTGCTCTGGAAAAAGCCTTAAAAGCGCAAGACTGGGATACAGGAAACAGCCTAACCTACGATATCTTTGCAGTCTCAGCGGGGCTTGAGAAAGGCTCATACCTCAAAACAGCAGATATCAACAACATTTCTTGTGCGACTTTTAACAAAGTAGATCAGCTATGGAAGCGTAATAGCCAAGGGAAATTTGGATTTTCAGTCCAAAATCAGGTCGCAACTCGCGAAAATCTCATGAGCGACTGGTTAGGAATGGGTAAAGCATTTGGTTGGGTACATATGACTGAATATACAGGATCGGCTGCAACGCTAGAAGAGTTTCCGGAAGGAGCCTATCCAGGTTGGGCCGGTCTTAAGGCAGTCAGTGACACAAACTTTCATATATTTCCTAAGGTAAACGCATGCCTAGGTAGATAATTTCTCCATGGATACCCTACCCTCTTTGGTAGAGTACGCTGAGAAACATTGAAAGGCAGGCTTAAAACCTGCCTTTCAATGTTTCTGGCCGTGATCAGCACGGTATTCACAAAGGTAGTCCGGTTATTTAATTGTTAAAGTTTTGTTTGGTGGGAATCAGCCTTCAGTTGCGGCTGTATCCTGATTTGATGCATCGTTTTGATCATCAGGTGTTAGATAGGCTTGCATCTTCGATACGTTCAGGCCGTCAAAGTCCCCATTGTAGGTTTCAGAGTAAACCCTACTCACTCTCCGATCGAGCACGCATATCCTTCCATCCCAGTAATTGCTTCTCCATAGCTGCTTGCAAGAGTTTAAGGTGTTTTTTGATAAAGTATGCAATTTCTTCCTGTGACGTATCGCCTAAATAATCATGAACTATGGCATTTCGCATCGTTAAAAAATCTCGCCATGGGACGGTTGGATAGGCCTGCTTAATATCATCAGGTAACTTACAAGCTGACTCGGACAGGTTTTGAAGACGGTACAGTATGGCATCATAAGTTTTCTGATCGCTTAGCCCATCGGGGCTATCTACTACAAACGTTGCGATACTCTCGATTGATTCCAGAATGTAAATGTAAATCACATGCGCTATGAAGTGCTGTGTCACAGTGGCTTAGCTTCCGCCAGAACCTGCGGCTTGATAAACCAGTGCAGGTTGTCTGCTGGCACAACATCGATTTTCTTATGAACGTCCTTCTGTAAGAGGTCTTCAAGATCATGAGCAAAGTCGAACCACTCTCGATAAGTTCCGTTGTCTCCTAACGAGATTAAGAAATCAATATCACTATCCTCAGTATCTTCTTCACGCACTACAGAGCCAAACACACGAACATCTTTGATCCCATGTGCCTGTGCTAGGGCTAGAATTTCATCACGCTTCTCTGTTCTAAGGTATTCCAGTGTTGTCGTCATATAGTTCTTTCAAGTGCTGATTATACAGATTTCAGCAAGAATTCCAAGATTGTTGAACATGCACAGGATAGGCCATGGTCTGATAGCACAGTTAACTCATAGAAGAGAGCATAAGTCTTGCTGATGCTGACGGGGTAATCGCTGTATACCTGCCGT
>JBCDFI010000561.1:0-3434 GCA_039178155.1 Cyanobacteria bacterium P01_H01_bin.105 | reverse complement strand
GATCGCGATCGCAGTCCTCCTATCTACCACACCAGAAACCCGTTTAGGGCAGTTACTCAAAGTCTGCCTAGCCGCCAACGTAGAGGACGGTGTCAAAGACAAAGCCCAGGAACTCTTTCAAGACACTGACAACCTAGCCCACTGGGTACAAAATATGATCGGCGATGATGGCCATTATACGACCGACGAATGGCAAGCCTTGGGTGAGATGGATCTCCTCGATAACGTTGAAGAATTTGTCGCAGAATTACTGAAAGAAGTCGAGGCGCTGTAGTCTTTAAAGAGATGGGCCTGAGCTAGCAGGCGCTATACGTCGCTAAGCCATCACGGCCTTCTGCAGTTCTCTAAAGGGTGTTGTTATGTCTCTTTTTTCATTCTCAGGTAAGCGTCCCGATAATCTGGGAGCTAAGCAGGGAAAGCTTTTAGCCTGCCCTAGCACACCAAACTGTGTCTGCAGCCAAGCAGATACCAGCGACAAAGAACACTTTGTCGAACCGATCGCTAGTAGTAAAGCACCTGGAGATGCGATCGCATCCCTCAAAGCCATCATCGAAGATATGGAGCGATCCACCATTA
The DNA here is from genome assembly GCA_039178155.1 of Cyanobacteria bacterium P01_H01_bin.105. Lineage (GTDB taxonomy): Bacteria > Cyanobacteriota > Cyanobacteriia > Phormidesmidales > Phormidesmidaceae > Leptothoe. The sequence continues at coordinate 2,858 of JBCDFI010000561.1, read as the reverse complement.
ATGAAACCACTGACAACTACCTCTACGCCGAATTTTCCAGCAAGCTCATGGGCTTTGTCGACGATGTTGAATTTTACGCCGAACCGTCTGGACAAATTCAGGTGCGCGCAGCTGCCCGCTTAGGCAAGTCTGATCTGGGTGTCAATCGTAAACGAGTCGAAACCATTCGAGAAAAATTTCAAGCGAATAGTTGATCGTGGAGAGACAACCAGACCAAACTCGTGGATTTCTATTATGACTTAGCCTATCGCTGTGGAATCAACACCGTATCAATGACATGGATAACCCCATTGGTCGCCGTAATATCCGCTGTATTAACAGTGGCATTATTAATTGTTACGCCTTGACCCACATTCACTTGCAGCGGCAACCCATTTTTACTATCCACAGGCCCTGAAGAAAGCTGATCAGAGGTCACGCTACCGCCAATAACGTGATAGGCGAGAACATCAAATAAGGTCTCTCTGTTTTCAGGTTTATAGAGACTTTCAATCGTTCCCGCAGGTAAACGACCAAAGGCATCATCCGTAGGAGCAAAGACGGTAAATTCTTTCCCATTAGAACCGTCAAACGCACCTAAAATACCAGCATGGTCCAAGAGAGAAACTAGAACATCAAAGGAATCGTTGGAATCAGCAATCTCGGTAATGCTTTGGTCGCCGCCACTTTGAGCAGCTACGGGTAATGCGATGAATAAACTAGTGAGCCCAATACCCGCAATTTTAAGACATTGCGAAGTAAATTTAGAAAGACGTTTCATACTCTACTGAATCTCCTACAGATACCATGTCACTAGCTCAGCTGTCTTGAGACGCTTAATGACTCAAGTTGACAGCAGGCAAAGCCTCAGGGACCCCATAAGCATTCCACAGAAGCAAGGAGCATTTTTGAGGTCAAGATTAATCCTTCTTGAATGCAGGCTTAAAGATATTAGAAACCACTGAGTGCATTCATCTAACAAGCTTTACTCACTAGGCTCAGCGGTAATACTATCTAAAAATAAAGGATAACTATCTGCGGGCGCAGCTGACCATTCCCACATGGAGCCAGCGTAGTTTCTGGCCTGATATCCTAACGTAATCAAAACCGAGGCTAACCAGCCAGACCGAATTCCCCCAGTGCAATACACAACAATTTGAGTTTCGGGTGTAATTCCTTGATTCTGCAGCTTAGCGCGTAGATCGTCAGGCGGCAAAAGCTTACCATCCTGGCCCAAAAATTCTTTAAAGTAAAAATGTATTGCCCCCGGCACATGGCCACCACGCTGCTCACCGTAGGGGGTTTTGCCAGCAAACTCTCTGGCTTCACGAGTGTCAATCACCACCACATTTTCCCGACCTAGCTGCGCCCTCAGCTCATCCCGCTGAATGTCCCAATTTAAATTACGGGCAACAACAAAATCTCCAGCTGCGGGGGGTTGATATGCCCCTGACTGTATCGGCGCTTTCACAGCCATTAAAGCTTCAAAACCACCATCGACCATCGCGACTTGAGCATGACCCAATGTGCGTAACATCCACACAATCCGCCCATCCTCACCCCAACCCTGAGGGGGATTAGCAACCACCACCACCGGCCTCTGACTCGAAATACCGAGAGATTGTAGCTGTTGAGTTAGCACCTCGTCTTGCTCCAGCAGCTTGCCACGGGTAACAGCATTCTCAGGAGAGAACTGTCGCCAATCGACATAGACAGATCCCTGAATTCTTTTCAGAGCAAGTTTACGTGTGTCTAGCACAGTTGCCCCCTGGTCAATTAGCTGCTTTGCTTCTACAGCATTGACAATCCATCTATCAGTCAATGAAGTTGCCAATTGAGTATGCTCTGGGACTGTTTGTACAACAGACGTCCTAGCCCCCTCAGTTTCAGAAAAAGAACGCTCCCTCTCAAGGGGTAAATTGTTCTTTCGCCACTGAGAAATATCGCCTTTTAGATACAGTACCGATGTTATACCAGCCGCATTTAGAGATCTTTTAGCAATATTGGCGCGAATTCCACGCTCACAATAGACCACGACCGTTCCATCTGCAGGTAGTGCAATCTCATCAAGTCGTTGGTCTAGTTCTCGAAAGTGAACATTAATCGCTCCTGGAATATGTCCAGCTTCGTATTCTTCAGCTGTACGCACATCTAAAATCAGCGGAGCTGCTTCAGATTCGATCTGAGCCACCAATTCTTGTTGAGTGATCTGATCGCCGGTTTCAGCCAATGCGCCACAGGCTGCTATCTGAATACAGAGACAGAGAGCCCATAAAAATTTTTGACTTTGACGATAATAACCGCGCATACATCTAAACCAGGACGTAGAAACAGAATTGATCTTAAAAAAAAGACTATATAATATTATTTTAGGACTCAAGTTAAGATGAATCTATCTCGAATTGAGTCAAACTGAATTAGTCAATCTGAGCGCCAAATGCATTCAGACAGACTGCAAAAAGAGTTGTCTCAAAAAAAGATTAAGCGCCCTTAATTTAGGACTTAATTTAAGACTATCTTGTCTCATCTGAGATAAGATAAGAAGTATTTTAATACACACTTAGTTTAAAGCTACTAACAGCATAAAAAACTGTTAGTCTTGCCTGAGACTAATTTGTATTAATTCAGGACTCATGTTGAGATTTTGAGTCTTAAATTGATATAGAGCTTGTGCTTTTTGCAGTTATCCGCCAATTTGAGACATGGTGCGGCTGTAGGCTCCTGTAGTTCCAGACTCGCGCATCTTAAAGTTAATGTCTGGTTTGCTAGCCACTAGATGACCTACCTGAGCGCGAATCGTTTCAATGGATTCTCCGTTACGCAGGGCTGCTCGCAGGTTTAGCTGTCCTGTCTCGTTTAATAAGCAAGGACGTAGCCAG
>JBCDFI010000560.1:0-3489 GCA_039178155.1 Cyanobacteria bacterium P01_H01_bin.105 | reverse complement strand
TTGGCGATTTACTGCCATGGCCGACATCCCCGCCAACCGCGAGCTGTATTCTAGCCTGCTCTCCGAAACATCCATTGGTCAGCTAGATGCGGTTGACCCCGTAGAACTGCTCTGGCTAGCCGACACCGACATTAGCACCCCAGAGGCCTCTGTTCGTTACGAAATACAGTATGCTCCAGGGGTCACCACCCAACTGGACCAAGGTGCAGACTATTATGTGGGTCCAGAAGATAGCTCAGACGACGGGTATTTTTGGTGGCCAGGGCGGGACTGGAGCTGGAATGGAAACCGCTTTGTACGCCCCTGGGATCAGGTGGCAGTTAACTATGTTGGCGGTGGCCCCCAAGGGATTGGCCCTGACGAATATGAAAATTTTGTCGCCGACTGGAAAACCATGCGCGGTGAGTTTGAACTGTTAGATCTCACCGCTGACACAACAGAAATTAAGTACTACTCTGCCTGGATTGACGGCGAAGATATTGAACCTTGGGTAACCGTCATTGCAGCCACAAACGCTACCCGTGAAACACCTAACCCAACGGATGAGGTGCTAGTAGACTTAAAGCAAGCAGCAGAACAGACAAGTAATCAGCAAAGTAGTCCTTGATAAATCCTGTTGCTGAATGTCTAAAATTCATCTTCTCGATGCTGAATTTGCATTAATGCAGGACTCTCACAGCGATCAATGTTTTATGATTAGCAGCAACAATGTCTCAACAGATATCGTCACCCTGCTAGGGCAGTAGTCTTAGCAGGGTTTACTAATAGCTTTGATCAGCCCTTAGCCAGGTTCAGCAAATAGTGTTGACCAAGCTATAGTAGACGGCCGTTTTCCTTGATTGATAATTTCGAAGGCCTTATTCTCAGCCGCCGCCTTTAAACATTCCACACAAGCAGCGGCTACATCTTTACGACTGGCTTGCCCCAATAACTGGTCACCACTACCTAAAACAACCCCCTGTTTGCCATCGGTCGAGGCTTTGATCAACGTATTGAGATCGTAAGACGTGTAGGGACCATCAATCAACTGTCCTGGGCGAATGATGGTGTAGCTTAGCCCAGAATTACGTAAAGCATTCTCTGCAGCTGATTTTGCATCTAACACACCGTAGGTATTGAGCAAGTTGAAGGGAAATTGTTCTTTTCGCTCCACGCCAAGAGACGAAACCATGACAAAGCGATGTATTTCTTTGTTATTAGCAGCCTCAATGAGATTTGTTACTCCCTGACCATCGGCAATTGCTGGAGAGTTTTTGGCATAACGCTGGCGATAGTCTGCATCAACCAAAAGGCGTCCCCAGGTTAAAACCTGCTCTAATGGCTGGGAGGGCAGCTCAACCTGCCATTTATCTGAAGGAAACGCGGTTGTACCGCTACAGCACAACACAGCGTCAATTCCGTCACATACGGTTGTTAGGGTATCTGGCAATCGGAGATCGGCCTGAACCAGGTCTACACGATTGTCAAATAGCGGGCGAGCTTTGACGACATCGCGGGTTAAGGCTGTGACCCCATAGCCCTGACCTAGAGCATAGGCTACGGCTAGTTGGCCCACACCGCCGGTAGCACCGGTGATCAAAATACGCTGAATATTAGACACTGCGATCGCAATAGACGTTTCATCCCTCAATTAACCTTAAAACTAACCTTAAAACAGCGCAACTTAACGGGCGAGAATAACTCAGCCTATTAAAATTAAGAACCCTTTCCTCCTGCCTAACCATGCTTCAGCTTCGCCAAACTTGGAATAATCAGCATTTCTTTAGAGGCACCGACGATCCTCAGATTGCTACTACCATTACCGAAATTAGAGGCAAGATTGCACAGCTCGCAACGGCCTGTGCATCGTTTACACGCTATATTGACCTGGCTGAAACACTGCCTGAAAAAGAATTTGCTCCTCTACTAGATTCATTGCGTAGTATTCACCAAACCCGCACAGAGCTGAGCAAACAGCTGGGCAACGTGCGAACCTACATCGTGACGGCTCTCAGTGTCGATGCCAAAGATACTCACGCTGGCACACTCATGCCAACGCTGCAGCAGATAGGAGCAGAACTGAGTCAGGCCCTAACCCCCATGGAGGTATTTTTAAATCGGGTGCGGCCTGAATTTGTGACCGTTTTAATTGCTGATCCAGTTTTAACAGAAATGGCTTTTCTGTTGACCCATGAGCGTAAGCTCAGAGATCAGCTACTTAGTGTCGCCGAGGAAAACTTAATCACCGGTCTAGCAGTCAGTGGACTCCATAGCTGGGGCAATCTCTACACAGAATTAGCTGGCACCCTTAAGTGCTCGATTCAAGGTGAAACCATGGGTTTGGCTAAAGCTGCCAATCTCCAAAGCGATCCACACAGAGAAACACGGATGGCCGCTTGGCAAGCCACGCGGAATGCATGGGTCGGCCATCAAGAAACCGCTGCCACCATTGTCAATGCTATTAACGGTTGGCGACTAGAAGAAACTCAAAAACGGGCGACGGTGCGCCAGCTGCACTATCTCGACAAAAGCTGTCATCAAAGCCGGATTGAGCGCGTGACCCTCGATGCCCTGATGACAACCACCTATCAGCATCGGTCCATCGGACAGCGAGCCTTAAAGGCTATGGCCAACGTACTCAACATTCCTAAAATGGCACCGTGGGACTTAAATGCGCCAGCGCCAGCTGCAGGAGATGCCGAGACTATTTCATTTGATGCCGCAATTACCCTCATTGCCAATGCCTTTCGACAACTGACCCCAGAAATGGGTGACTTTGCGGTGATGATGGCTGAAAAGGGATGGATTGATGGAGAACCCACACCTAATCGGGCTACGGGAGCCTATTGCACACGCTTTGCTGAGCCTCGGGAACCGCGCATTTTTATGTCCTATGCGGGCACGATGACCAATGTTATTACCCTCGCCCATGAGCTGGGCCATGCTTGGCACAATTGGGTTATGCGCGATCTTCCGCTGATGAAAACCTATTACTCCATGACCCTGGCGGAAACGGCCAGTATCTTTGCTGAGACCCTGGTCCGTGACGCGCTGTTGCAACGAGCCGAGACGCCTGCTCAGAAGCTGGAAATTCTCTGGCAAGATGCCCAAAGTGCAGCTGTCTTTTTGTTAAATATTCCAGCTCGGTTTGAGTTTGAAAAACAGCTAGTCGAAGCCCGGAAACAGGGCGTTGCGATCGCACCTAAACTTAAGACCATGATGGCCGACAGCTGGCAGCTTTGGTATGAGGACAGCCTCTCAGAGTATGATGATATGTTTTGGGCTACCAAGCTGCACTTCTCTATCTCTCAGCTTGGGTTTTACAACTACCCTTACCTATTTGGTTATCTTTTTAGTCTTGGTATTTACGCGCAACAACAGAGCTATGGAGAGAGTTTCAATGATCTATATACTCAAATTTTGCGCGACACTGGCACCATGACAGCAGAAGAGTTAGTCGCCCAGCATCTGCAGCAAGACATCTCACAACCTCAATTTTGGGAAGCCAGC
>JBCDFI010000559.1:0-3497 GCA_039178155.1 Cyanobacteria bacterium P01_H01_bin.105 | reverse complement strand
ACTTTAGAAAAATACACTGTTGTTAAAACTCAATGCGATATTCTAGCTTCAGTTCAGTATCGTCTAGATTTGAAGAGCCTTCTAATCGCAGATCATCGCTTAGTCGATACTGCAAACCTAGTTGAGGAGGACTTCCATTATTAAGAATCTCAAGAACGCTGATATTAATACTGTTACTGAGTCGAAAAGAAGCCTCTACACCAATGCCAATACCGGCAGTGCTTTCAGTAGACGTGTCTGTTGTAGGAAACACACTAAAGGATTGTAGCCCCAAAGCATTGGCTAAGTTGTTACTAAAGTTGGCTACGCTACCGGCACCCAAAAAGCCAGCAAACTGGGTCAAACTACCGCTAACGAGGCCGCTAACGACATTGTTAGCCAACATTGCTACTAGTTGATCTTGACTGCGAGAAGGATTGCTTGCTAAAACCAGACTATCGGCCAGGTCAGTTGCATTTCCTTGGGCCATAGCCTGTACATTGATATACTGCACATCCCCCACTGATTCAATTGTTGTATTGTCATCAATTTCAGCACTGGCTATCTCTCCAGATGAGGCTGGAACTCGGGTTACATCGGTTTCTTGTACCCGAGCGGTCATGACTACATCAACATAGGGATTTAAACCACTGTCAGGTGTAAAAACTGCTGTGTTGGGGGCATCATTATCTAATCTAAACTGTGTCGAGAAAAGATTAATCCAGCCAGAGTCTAAGGCAATCACACCATCAGGTTTTAGATTGGCTAAAGTACCGTTAATTGTCATGTTTCCTGACGCTCGAATATTGAAAAAGGGTTGTCCGATAACTGATAAGCGATCGCTAAAGACAATGACAAGATTTTGTAGAGAGACCCGATCTAAAAATCCTTTTGGCTTCTCGATCAGTTTCGGTGCCAGCGGCTCTTCACCTAAAAAGTCGGTTCTATAAGGATTTATCTCTTCAAGTTCTGTCTCTGTGGGAATAGCGATGGCTCCAGCCTGACTTAATAGGTCAATGGCTTTGATCTGACCGTCGCCAATGGCAATATCGCCACCGACAGTAGGGGCTAGAATAGCGCCGGTAATTGAGACTCGTCCGTCAAAGACAGCTTGTAAGATACCGCTATAGTCAATGGGTAATTGGTCCAGGGAAATCACTAAACCATTGATGTTCTTAGGGCGATTTTTTGAGTGGTCTTTATGGTTTTTAGAAGGTTGACTCAAAAGCGATTGACCAGATGGCAAAAATGGTAGCTGCCCTGTAACCTGCAATCGCCCATCGTCCAAATTGACCTGTAGTTTTTGGATAGCTACCTGTTCTAAATCAAACTGCACATCGCTGTTTAGATTAGTGACAGGAGTTTCTAAATAGCTACTGGTGACCACACCATCTTTTAGATTGATGTTGCCTGTGACTATCGGCTGAGCCAGAGTGCCGTCCACATCGACAACAATTTCACCTCGGCCTGCTTCCCAACGTACCTGATCTTGGGTCAAGGTATTAATGACATCAAAACTGTCGTTAGGTACTATGGCCTTGAGTGCTAGACGGCTGGTAGATGGCTGCACGGTCATAAACGGTAAGGCATAAGGAATACTTCCGCGCAGGGTAATGGGCTCATCGTCAGGGTCGATAGCCACATCACCTGTAATATTTAGACTGGCATTCTGATAGTTAAAGCTGGTTTCTACCAGCTCGATGGGGTAATCATTGATTTGAGGATTGACGACAATGGCTTCACCTTTAATGCTAGGGTTGGCTAGACTACCGTCAAACTTTGCCAATACATTCAGCTCACCCGCTGCAGCTACTGGCAAAGGATAAATATATTCCGCCAGTTCCACTGGTAGATTATCTACTAGCAGCTCTCCGGTTAAGCGATCTAGGTTGGCATTTCCAGAGAGATTAATGGTGGTGTCTCCAGAGGTGATTAAAGCTGGCTCAAGGTTTACGCTAAGCTGCTGCATGTCTCCTCGGATGAGAAATTCGTTGGGTGGTGTGTATGGCCCCCATTGCCAGCTATCTCCTTGCAGGTCAAAGCTGGCTTTCATATCTTCTAAGGCGGGTGAGTTTCCAGATAATGCGATGGTGCCTGTAAATCCACCGGACAGATCTTCCCAGGGTGGGATCACCAGCTGCCCCTTATCAGCAACATTACTAGGTCGATTTTCAACAAAGGTGACGAAGGCTTCCAGCTTGTCTAGCAGAGATCCAGCAGGGAGCTGTGCAGGCTCCACCGCTAAATCGGCAGCGGTTCCTTCTGGTGCAGGTATATTGCCGAGATTAAAGGCACTTAGATCAATTTTCTCTACCAGTGCAGCCAGATCTTCAATACGTCCCTCCACAGCGGTGAGTTTGCCTGTGTATTGAAGCTGAGAATCCAAACTGGCACTGCCTGCTAACAGGTATCGACTGTTGTCTAGTAAAATCTCTCCTTGGTCTAGGGTGGCGATGTTGTTGGTATAACCAAATGTGGCAGTAATTTGTTGGGCATTGACGGGGCTTAAGGTGGGTTGAGCAATGGTCAACTCTCCTATAGCCGTAGGGTTGGTAAAATCTGCTAGGTTGGCGTCTACACTTGCGTCTAATATCCCTGCTAGTTTGCCAAAGCCAAATGCAGCAGCAGGTCGCAGATTTAATTTGTCCAGCGGTAGTTGAACAATATCAGCATGGATTTGGCGATCTTGACCGTAGCCTTGGGCTAAAAACTCCTGGTTACGTACTTCAAAAGAAACGGGCCAGAAACTATCGTCTAGAGTCAGCTGCAGTCGGTCTTGTTGTCCGTTTAGGTTTAAGGTGCTTCCTTCTATTAGAGAGAATCTGACCGGCCCGGTCAGGGGTTCAAAGATCAATTTGTTTAGGGCTAAATTGTCGAGGCGAGCGTTTCCTGCTAAGAGAGGATCTTCTAATGTTCCTGTGAGTTGACCGTCAAAGCTGGTGAGACCTGCTAGCTGACTGTAGTTTTGGGCCGTTGGGGGTAGAAGACTATTGAGGGACTGAAGATCAAATTCCTGTAAGGCAATGTTTAGGGCTAGAGCATCAATGGGAATCGGTCGATTAAAATCAATGCCAACGGTACCATCGGCCTGGATACTTGGGGCGGTGAATGTATCGATGGCCACCCGGTCTCCCTGCCACTGAAATGCTGTAGTCCAGTCGCCGGGGGCGAGCAAGGGTTGATTGGTCTGGGGGAGACGGACTTGGGCATTTGCGATCGCAGCCTCTCCCCTAGCTTGAATCTTAGCTAGATCTAACTCAAAGAGATTCCCGGATGCATCCAGGCTGGCGCTCAATAATCCCTCAGCTTGGGAGGTGAATTTTTCAACGAGAACCCCGTTGGTGGTCAGTGCTGCCTGCCAGTCACCGTTCTCCAAGTCAGCGATCCCATTGGCTGTCACGGTGCCATCAGCTACCTGGAGTTGGGTATTGTCTACAACAACCGTGTTGTCCACCAGCGTTAGGTCTCCCTGGCCTGGAAAGCTGGACTCCGATAGCTGCCACTGGGCAAAAGCTGTT
>JBCDFI010000558.1:0-3544 GCA_039178155.1 Cyanobacteria bacterium P01_H01_bin.105 | reverse complement strand
GTACCATCGGCGGCTGTGGCATTGTCTAAAGCAATCCAACAGGTCATCATGGCAGCAGGATCTAAATAGTCGATATAGGCACCATCCTGGTGCATGGCCACAGGTTTTGCCTGAGGGGGCTTCATCCACATACTGTCCTGGCCAATGCGCGCTCCTTCCCAGCCAGCTAGAGTAGCGGTGAGACGACCAATCTCAGAGGAGAGAACAAGACTGGCAATGGTGCGATCGCATTTCCAGGCATTACACATCTCTCGCGTCACATCGGGCAGACTGAGTCCTGGACGCCAGTACCACTCATCGGGATAGATTCCCGTTTCAAATTCTCCATGAAACAAAGGGTTCAAACGGTTGACCAACTGACCGACAAATTCAGACGGCAAGAAATTCTCCAATATCAAAAACCCATCTGCTTGGAACTGAGCTATCTGCTCCGGCGAAAGCTGTACCGGTTGGTAAACCATAAAAGCACCCTGCTGCTTTAAAAATCCAGTTGACAAAACAATCTGAACAATCTCTACTTGTCATAATAAGTTTTACGCTTATTCAGGATGTGTGCTTTGTTACCTTTTATGAAATCTCAAGAATTATTAACGACTGAACTCACCGTCCAGCCTGGTTATCTCAATATTGTGGCGAGTGATTTTGATGCTCGTCCCATGAGCTATCTGAGCGCAGATGGAGAACGCACTGGCTATGAACCAGAGCTGGCTCGTGCCATCTGTCAGCGACTAGGGCTAACACCGGTATGGCACAATTTGCCCATGGCTGAGTTCTATAAATCTATGACAACCGGTAACTACGATGTGGTGTGGTTTAATCAAGCCAACACCCCAGAGCGACAACAGTGGGTCAACTTTACCCAGCCCTATGGCCTGTTTGATGAGTCTGTTTTAGTCCAGGCCAGCAATCCGGCCTCTGCTCCAGAAGACCTGGTAGGTCAGCGGGTAGGGGGGCTAGCCGACAGTACCAATATTGCCTTAGTCGAGGGTTTCCCAGGTGCGATCGCGATTCCCTATCCCGGCAGCGACAAAGTGTTACCAGAAATGCTAACAGCCCTCCGTGCTGGAGAGATCGACGCCTTGATTGACGATGAGTTAGTTCTTCTAGTAGCAGAAGCGGAGGATGCTAATCTACGCATGGCCTTTAGTTTACCGACAAAAGCCCGCTTCTCCATCGGTGTTGCTAAAGACAGACCTAGTCTGGCAGAAAAGTTAGATAGTACCCTCTCGGATTTAATCGTAGATGACACGCTAGCTCAGCTGTGGGCCAAGTGGATTCCTTGGAAACCATTTCCGCTTTAAATTCCAGACGTTGCTACAGAGAAAACTACAGATGTTAGCCTCGATTTAGTAACGTTCGACACAAACTTATTATGACAAGTCGGTTTTTACTGTAACAGTTGCCCCATAGCTGGAGATGCCGATCGTGACTGGAGTTCTCACCCAAGTAACCCCTTCGACAGAGGTGACTTCAACGGATTTAGAGGCTTACATCAAAACCGATGGCCGAGCCGAGCAAGTGCAGCAAGTGCGGGCCAAGATCAATGAGCTGGGTATTCAATATATCTATTATCAGTTTATTTCTATTACTGGCAAAATCACTGGTAAAGGCGCACCTGCTGATCATTGGGAAACCATGGCAGAAAAGGGGATTCAGTTAGTTTATGGAGCAACCGTAAATCTCGCCATTGACCGGACTCAAAACTATTTAGGGTATGGCCCTGAGTCAGCAGAGCTAGTGGCTATTCCTGACCCCGACACCTTTTGTCAGCTGCCGTGGGATAAGCGGGTTGCCAGGGTCTACTGTTTCTGTTTTCGCAATCGCGAAGAGGTTGAAAATCCTGGTGCTTTTCTCACCAGTGACTGTCGCGGTAATCTCAAACGTATCCATGATGAGTTTCAGCTCAAGCATGGATTGCAGCTGCGTCACGGCTGCGAACCTGAAATGATGTGGCTTAAAAAAGGGCCAGATGGTAAACCCAATGGCGGTGTGACCAAGCCCAACTGCTATCATATCGATCAGTTTGAAGAGCTGCGGCCAGTCTTTTTGCGGGTGATTGAATATTGCCGCGCCATGGGTCTGGATATGATTCAAGGAGACCATGAGGATGCACCAGGGCAGCTGGAGTTGAACTTTATGTTTGACGATGCTCTGAGAACGTGCGATCGCTTAACCACCTATCGGCAAATCTGTGCTCAAGTAGCCCGTGAGTTTAATCTGATTGCCTGTTTTATGTCCAAGCCCTTTTTGGGTGTGTCGGCCTCGGGCTGTCATCACAATCTCTCGCTGTGGCGCGACGGTGAGGAGATAGTCAAAACCTTTGATTTAGAAACCGTGCCTGGGCTAGAAGGTAACTATACCTACAGCCGGGGTGGAGAGAACACCTTTATGCCTGTGGAGGGTGGTTCTCCTCGGGTGCCAGGGCCGATTGGTTTGAACTGTATTGGTGGTGTGATCGCCCATTTAGGGGCGCTGACCGCCATCGGCTGCTCTACCGTAAATTCCTACCGTCGTCTGTGGGATGCTGGTTTTTGGGCACCAGTTTACTCAGACTGGGGTTACCAAAATCGCACCTGTGGTCTTAGGGTCTCCGCCCCTGGACGGTTTGAATATCGTGCCGTGGACTCGATGGTAAATCCATACCTGATGGCAGGGGCCATGCTCAAAGCCTTTGATGATGGCATTAGCAACAACCTTGATCCTGGTGAGCCCGAGCAGCGTAACATTTACGAAGCGATGGAAGAAGGTAAACAGGTCAAGAAGCTTCCCATGTCTTTAGGTGAAGCCTTAGAAAGACTGGCCGATGACGAGGTGATTAAATCTGCACTACCAGGTGAAATGTATCGTCTCTTTGACGAATACAAGCGTGACGAATGGATTCGATTCTTGGCTACCACCAGTAACTGGGATGTAGAGAACTATATGTACTGTCTGCCATAAGCGAGGAAAAACCGATGTCTGTTGTTGGCACCATCGATAGTATTTGGCGTTATCCCGTCAAAAGTATGCGGGGTGAAGAATTAGATGAAGTCTTTGTTGCCTTTGCCGGTTTGATGGGAGATCGTGTCTATAGTGTTGTTAAGGGCGGTGGTAATCCTGGCTTTCCCTGGCATACAGCCCGCGAGCAAGAATCACTGCTGCTCTATCAACCTCGCTATAAGCATCAGGAAGCTACTCTTAAACCCGAGCATTTAGAAGCCGCCCAAGGCATGGCTCCCGGCATTAATCCGCTATATCCAGAGACAGAGCAATTTGCCGTAGAAATAGAAACTCCGGATGGTGAAACCTATAGCCTGGGGGACGGTACATTTTTGGATCATCTCAAAACCTTTACGGACGATCAAACCCTCAGCCTAAAATTCACCCAGAGAAGTCAGTATGACTGTCGGCCCCTGGCATTATTTTCTCTCCAGATGAGCGATCTGCTCACGCAGGAGCTGGAGCTGGAAATTGACAAACGTCGCTTTCGAGCCAACTTATATGTGAATTGGAACGAAGATGAGCCCTATGAGACTGAGCTCGTGGGTAAACGATTAAAGATTGG
>JBCDFI010000557.1:0-3546 GCA_039178155.1 Cyanobacteria bacterium P01_H01_bin.105 | reverse complement strand
TTTAAGCGCAATCGGTTTTGGTAGCAACGATTTGCAGTGCGCTCAGTCCGCTCCTTTACCCCATCGTTTTTCTTGGCTGGTTGACGTTTCCAACTCAACGGCATTAGCTGGTGTGATTACAACTGACCATAGCTTTACCTAAAACCGTCACCAAATAAAGAATACTGGTAATTTTTCAGAGTTGATTTTACGGCTATCTTGAATGCAGATATGGTGAGGCTACGCGGTGTAGTTAGTATTTAGTGGAATGCTAGCCTGTGAAATTTGCTTCAGCAAACTCGATAGAATTTCTCAGACGGTTTTCAGATTAGATGCGTATTAATATAAATGACCCCTTTGATCACTGTGCTATGAAACGTTCAATTCTTCTTTCTTTCGCACTGGCTAGTTCGATGTTCTTGGCTAGCTGTGCTACATCCAGTCCAACGACATCAGCGTCTGAAACGACCAACACGGTCGAAACAAGCAAGTCAGCTGAAGTGTCAGATACTGTAGATGCGTCGGCTCCAGCTGAGCAGACTGCGGCTGCCTATGCTGTTTTTGCTGAAAATGATATCGCTATTCGCGGGGCCGATCCGGTGGCCTACTTTACCGCTGGTGAATATACGCCCGGTAGCGATGAGTTTACCTATGATTGGGAAGGAGCTACCTGGCAGTTTGCCTCGGCGGAAAATCGCGATCTGTTTGCGGCGAATCCGGAGGACTATGCTCCTCAGTATGGCGGTTTCTGTGCCTTTGCGGTGAGTCAGGGCTATACGGCACCGATTGAACCCACGGCTTGGAAAATTGTTGATGGCAAACTATATCTCAATTACGACAATAGAATTCAGAAGCGTTGGTCTAAGGATATTCCTGGACACATTGCCCAGGCTAATCAAAACTGGCCTGGTGTGCTGGCTAACTAGGAACTAGGTGTTCCTTGCTGGGGTTAGCGGGGTTCAGCATGAGGTTGAGAGCTGCGATAACGGCAGGCTGTCGTGCTGAACCCGGCAGGAAAATATGGATGAAGGTTACATTGGCACAGCTTGAGGCTATATGCTCTCAGTGAAGCGTTCAGCCTAAGAGACCTGTGAATTTTTTGAACCAGAAGCAGTCTGCTATTCAAACCTGGGTGCGGCCCATTGCCACTATTACGCTGTTTCTGTGTTTTAAGTTCTTATTTATTCGCAATATGGGTTCGGTGAATGAGCTGCATCATTTGCCGCTGGCCCGAAACTTTGTAGAGCCTAGCTGGCTGGCGCGAGATCTCTATTACAGCGAGCCTCCTGGCTATCGTTTGCTGTTTCAGCTGTTATTTGGTCCCCTAACGACAACGGTAGGTTTTTTAGCTACATCGATTATTGGTCGAATTTTGGGCTATTTTGCTCTAGCTATCGGTTTTTGGACGTTAGCTCGCGGTTTAGGCATGCGTTTGTCAACCTTGCTGTTGAGTATTGGTCTATTGGTCTATGTTCGCCGTCCGCAGGGTGTGATGGCTGGAGAATGGCTGATTGGTAGCGTTGAACCTAAGGTTTTTGCCTATAGTGCTATTTTTTTGGCGCTGTCGGCTTTGTTATCAAGACGATATCTGTGGATGACGGCATGGTTAGGGGTTGCTGCGTCATTTCATGCTTTGGTGGGTGGGTGGGCCTCAATTTCTGTAATGTTGTTGTTACTCTGGCGACGACGGGAGGTGTTGCTGGATGGGCGTCGCTGGTTAGCTGCAATCTTGATCTATGGGATGACTAGTTTTTTTGCGCTGACGGCTGTTTTGACCCAGGTGCTGAGTCCGGTAGAGGAGAGTGGTATTTCTCCGGCTTATATTTATTCTTTTTTGCGGAATCCCCACCATGTAAATCCGTTGGCTTGGGCTTGGGATGAATGGCTATTGTTACCAGCTTATCTGTTGCTATTTGCGGGAAGTGTTGTTTATGTGATGCGATCGCAATCCCTAAACCAGAATCCTCAGATCACCCGCAATCGCGCTGACTTTGTTTGTTTTGTTCTCTGTACGCTAATACTGTTTGGGGCAGGTATTTTAATAGCTCCGCTCGATCAAAATGGTCAAATTTTGCAGTATTACCCGTTTCGAGTAGGGGATTTATTTCTGGCGTTGGGAGCAGCGTTTTTTCTGGCGCTGACCCTAGAATCGTGGCTATTGCGATATCGGCAGGGTGCGATCGCAATAACCCTAATCATTCTGATCGGCTTTGGAGCAGAGGCCACCCGTTTTTACAGTAAGGGTATGGAGCTGCAAGACTTTCCCAGTAAAGCGCAGGGAGTTAACCCTGAGATGATTGCCACGGCCAGCTGGCTGCAACAAAATGTCCCCGAAGGAGAAGTCGTTGTTTCAGCACCCGTGGATCTGAGCGCCCTATCCTGGCTTTCCGATCATCCGTCGGTGGCTAAGTTTCGATTTGTTCCTAGCGCTTCATCAGCAGATGTTGAAGCCTGGTTTACCCGCATGACAGATTTGGGAGGTGGCATCGATCTGCTGAGCTACGTTGATCGTCGCACCGATGCTCGCCGGACTATTCGGCGCGCTTTGACTGAAGCCTATAACAGCTTGGATGCAGCCCAGGTCGAAGCCTTAATGGATAAATATGAAAGTAACTACGCGGTCACCAATGCTGGCCAGATTATTGATTTACCCGTGGTTTATCAAAATGCTGGCTATCGCATTTACACCCATGGGCCGTGAGGATAGATGCTCACAACCCATGGACGAATTGAGGTGGCGACTTGAGGCTAAGCCGTCAGGTCCTTGGCTCGCGATGCTAGAGCTTCTGCTGTTAACCCGTTAAAGGCAAACAGCTGTCCTGCATTGGCAGTCGTTTCACCCCGTTTCCAAGCCATCACGTCGCGGGGTAGAGAGCTACGCAACATCACGGGTTCCAACATGGCGCTAGAACCACCGGTAACCCCCAACAGGGCATCCCCTGCAAACAAGGTGGCAAAGTCACCATCACTTAAGAAGGTATCATCGCCATTGCGACAGGTTTGCCAAGCTACATCGCTGGGGCGATAGAGTCGGCGAGGACTGACAATGGCAACAACTTTAGAGCCGATACCTGCTTTCGCCAGGACTGCTGTCGCTTCTAACACAGGCAACAGCATCATATCGCCAACAACGGCAAAGACAACCGTCTTCTCTCCGGCAGTTTCCTGCAGGGTAATGGCCCCGCTGTTCAAGGCCTCACGGGTCTGTGCCAGGGTAGTGCGTATAGGCAAAGGAGACTTGCTAGCGGTAATAGTAATACCTTTATTGCTATTACCGACAGCCCAGTCGTAACAGGCTTGAATACTGTTAGCATCCACTGGAAATAGAGGAAAGACATTACCATTGCGCATCATCGCTGCAAAGTAATTCTCAATTTCAGGACGCTGGTGGGTCCAACCGTTGCGACCTTGTTCTAGTGCGCCTGCGGTAAATAGACAGATGGTTGCTGGCGTGTCGCGGCGTAACTCGGCCATGGCCTGGGTTACAGTTTGCCAAATGGGTAAGCCGTTAATTGCAAAGGACTCATAGGAGCACCACAAACTGCGACCGCCAAACAAGGCTTGGGC
>JBCDFI010000556.1:0-3564 GCA_039178155.1 Cyanobacteria bacterium P01_H01_bin.105 | reverse complement strand
TTTGCTCAAGTCCCGCGACTATTCGGTATCTATTCTAAAGTTGGACCCTTACATCAACGTTGACCCTGGTACCATGAGTCCGTTTCAGCACGGTGAAGTCTTTGTTACCGAAGACGGAGCCGAAACGGATTTAGACCTGGGTCATTATGAGCGCTTTACCGATACGTCCATGTCGCGGCTCAATAGTGTCACGACTGGCTCGATCTACCAGGCGGTGATTAATAAAGAGCGGCGGGGTGAATACGATGGCCGCACGGTGCAGGTGATCCCCCACGTTACTAATGAGATTAAAGAGCGCATTCGTCGGGTGGCTCAAAATCGTAACCCTGATGTGGTGATTGTAGAGATTGGCGGCACCGTGGGTGATATTGAAGGGTTGCCCTTTCTCGAAGCGATTCGCCAGTTTCGTAAGGATGTGGGTCGCGAAAATGTGATTTACATGCATGTAACTCTGATTCCCTACATTCCTGCAGCCGGGGAAATTAAAACTAAGCCCACCCAGCACTCGGTAAAAGAACTCCGCTCTATTGGTCTGCAGCCGGATATTTTGGTCTGTCGCTGTGCTCAGCCCATTCCAGAACATATTAAGGCCAAGGTTTCTGATTTTTGCGATGTGCCTGAGGCCTGTGTAATTGCGGCCAACGATGCCCCCAGTATCTACGAAGTTCCCTTGCTTATGGAGCAAGAAGGACTGGCCGAGCAGGCGATTCGGTTGCTGGCCCTAGAGCCTCGTACTCCTGATCTAAGTGCCTGGTCTACGCTGGTGGAGCGGCTATATACGCCGACGCAGACGCTAGATATCGGTATTGTGGGTAAGTATGTCAGCCTAAATGATGCTTATTTATCTGTGGTGGAGGCGTTGAGACATGCTGCGATCGCAATCCATGCTGAAGTTAGTATCCGTTGGATTAGTTCAGAAGATATTGAAGCCAACGATCCAGCAAAATACCTCGAAGGCATTCATGGCATTGTGGTACCCGGTGGTTTTGGCAGTCGCGGTATCGACGGCAAAATCCGCACGATTGAATACATCAAAAAACAAGGTATTCCGTTTTTGGGTCTGTGTTTGGGAATGCAGTGTGCTGTGGTGGAATGGGCCCGCAATGTTGCCCAGTTAGCCGAAGCCAACAGTGCTGAAATTGCCCCTGACAGTGAAAATCCGGTGATCAATCTGCTACCTGAACAGCAGGATGTGGTAGACCTCGGCGGCACTATGCGGCTTGGTCTGTATGCCTGTCGGTTAGAACCCGACACGCTAGCCAGTCGACTTTATGACCAACCAGTTATCTATGAGCGTCACCGTCATCGCTATGAGTTTAATAATGCCTACCGCAACCTATTTTTAGAAACAGGCTACGTCGTGAGTGGCACATCACCGGACGGACGACTGGTAGAAATTATCGAAATGCCGGATCATCCTTTCTTTATTGCCAGTCAGTTTCACCCTGAGTTTCAATCACGTCCCAATACGCCCCACCCGCTATTTTTGGGGATGATTAAGGCCGCAGCAGAACGGGCTGGTCAGCCAGCCAACGCTGACGAGATAACGTCCATGCCGGAGCCAGCGCCAGCGGGACACGTCTAAACCCTATTGCTGCTCCGTTTGTCGATCAATTCAGGAGTCATGACGCTGAAGGATGATCGAGCACCTTTAATCGTAAATCCGTCCTTCATAGGAGCGACAGCCTTCGCAGGGGCCTGTCGGGTTAACGGCGCAGCGAATATGGGGAGACCGGGCATTGAGCTGGCAGGTGATATCACCAATCACTAAGCCAATACCGTCGATGTACCGTTCATCGGGGTCGGGCTGCCGCCATGGGTTGATGGCGGGATAGTGAGCTGATTCTATTGCTAGCTCAAAGCCGTTAACGACACGGCGCTCGGCTCGACAGGTTGCCCACACAGATAGGGCTGGTGGCAGCAGACCGATCACAATCAAAAACACCACTACGGCCATTAGCGCTCGTTTAGGAGATTCGCTCTGATCCTAGCGCAGGTTTTTAGGACGACCACTATAGATTTGGAGAAGAAAGGTGGTTGGGCTGTAAGCATGGCCCATGGCCTTAATTCTCCTCTTTTACCTTGGGTTTATAGGTGGATTTTACCTGTAATTCCTTGAGCTGCTGTGCGCTAACGCTAGACGGTGCTTGAGTCAGTAAACAGCGAGCCTGTTGGGTTTTAGGAAATGCGATCGCATCCCTGATCGAAGTTTCCTCGGCCATCAGCATCACCAGCCGGTCTAAGCCATAGGCAATACCGCCGTGGGGTGGAGCACCAAAGTCAAAGGCATCCATAAAGAAGCCAAACTTATCACGGGCCTCTTCATCGCTTAGCCCGATGGTCTCAAATACTTTGGCCTGGACATCGGGTTGGTAGATACGCAGGCTGCCACCGCCGATTTCGTAGCCGTTGAGCACTAGATCATAGGCGACAGCTCTAGCGGTCGTTAGGTCGTCAATGTCTTCAGGGTTAGGGGCTGTAAAGGGATGGTGTAGTGCCTCATAGCGATTTTCATCGGCATTCCACTCAAACATAGGGAAGTCAGTCACCCACAAAAAGTTGAGGGCTTCTTTGTCAATCAGGTCAAGCTCTGCAGCAACAGACTGACGGACCTTATCTAGCGCAGCATTGACTGTAGCGGTAGGCCCCGCGCCAAATAACAGCAGGTGACCAGCCTCAGCACCCGTTCGCTCTAGTAGTATTTGCTTTTGCTCGTCACTAAGGTTGTCTTTAATGGCTCCAATCGTGTCGATTTCACCATTTTCCCGCACGCGAATATAGGCCAAGCCCTTAGCCCCAGCATCGGTGGCCACCTTAAACACATCACCGCCCGGTTTGATGCGCACATTAGAGATAGCATCGTTACCGCCGGGAATAGGCAGCACTTTTACCTGACCACCGGACTTTATAGCGCCAGAAAATACTTTAAACCCGGAGTCTTTGACAATATCAGAGACGTCTACCAGCTCTAACCCGTAGCGAGTATCGGGCTTGTCACTGCCATAGCGAGCCATGGCGTCAGCATAGGTCATCCGTGGGAAGGGGCGTGGTAGCTCGACTCCCTTGACTGCCTTAAAGATATGGGCCACCAGACTTTCATTGAGCGTCAAGATCTCCTCTTGATCCATAAAGCTCATTTCCATATCCAGCTGGGTAAATTCTGGCTGACGATCGGCTCTTAGATCCTCATCACGGAAGCAGCGGGCAATTTGATAATAGCGATCCATCCCTGCCACCATCAGCAGCTGCTTAAATAGCTGGGGTGATTGGGGTAGGGCATACCACTCACTTGGGTTAACCCGTGATGGCAATACGTAGTCCCGAGCGCCTTCTGGGGTAGATCGAGTGAGTATCGGTGTCTCAACTTCAATAAATTCTTCCTGGTCTTCTAGAAAACGACGGATGGCTTTCATGACATCATGGCGCAGACGAATATTGCGTCCCATGCGCTCTCGTCGTAAATCTAGATATCGGTACTTTAACCGCAGCTCCTCACGTACATTTTCCTCGTCTGCTGTAGAAATTTGAAACGGTAGCTGGGTGCGTACAGCGCTTAGAAGTTCG
>JBCDFI010000555.1:0-3572 GCA_039178155.1 Cyanobacteria bacterium P01_H01_bin.105 | reverse complement strand
TTTATCCAGGTGTTGGATTTTGATTGAAAAAACTCGGCATTGCTGATCCTCGGGATGATTTTAGCTGTGAGATACCGTCAAATAGCCATAGTGCTAGACCGGTTCATCCCCTAAATCAGCAATCGCAAAAACTCTGCTGAGCGCTCTCAGTTCAACGCTTAAAAGTCTGTCGAAAAGCTCTATTATTCCAACACCACAGGAAGGATTGAAAAGGATAACATAAGGAAGAAATTATCTATTAGTTAGGTGCACATTAAGGTAGAAATGATGGGGATTTCTGTCTTAAAAGACGACATTGATTCCTACGGTCTTCACATTCAGGAAGACGAATGGACCTGTATTAAAAAAATTACATCGGAGTTTGCCTTTGTTAAAAAAAGTGTGATTTTTAGTCAAGCATTTGTTTGCGATAAAATTTTCTTCATTACAGAAGGCATCGCCGCATCCGAACAAACTTTAGCAGAAGGCGTTTCGCCGATTGCGCGCTTCTTCAGTAGAGGGCAGTTCTGCTCAAATATTACCAGTGCTTTAACACAAGCATATGCCAACGACACACTGATTGCCATCACGGACATTAAGGGTATTTCGATGCCCATGGAATTCTTTCTCAACGAATATCACACAGGGAATAAATTTGGTGAGTATTTGCGCAAAAAGATACTTGAAACGCTTCTCTTTGACAAGGAGATCATGTGCGCAAAAACCGTGTTGAATACTGAGTATCGTTACCGATTTCTAGAAGAGTGTCAGCCAGAGGTGATTCAGCTGGTGCCAGACAAAGATATTGCCCGCTTTATGGGGGTTACTCCCCAGGGGTTATGCCGCTTTCTCAAAAAGCGACTCCAGAAGAGTTAACCCAGGTTAATTACATTGGACTTTATTTGGTCTAGTATCCTCCTTGAACAGCCAAGATTGCTCTTAAGAAAGCATCCTGGTGATCGAATGGCGTTAATTGAATTTCCAGTTAGGGACTTGCTGGTAAATAAGGTACCCGCTAATAGCTCCTTTTCCTTTTCCCTTTAACCCTTCCCCACTCTACTCCAGGGATTTTATTTTTTGGCAGCTCCCTTAGCTCTACGGTGTAGTGAACATGAACAAAGACATGTTGAATACGGTTCGAGCCCTGGCTCCGATTGTCACGAATGCCCTCAAAAGTGGTCAGTTATTTAGCCCCCACTGTGAGCTGACTGAGCCTGACCCCGATATTTTGTGCGAGTACGATGTTGAAATTCCCATGGGTGAGGGGTTTTGCTTAACGGCGAATGTCTATCGCTCAAAACGGGCAGCTAAGCAGGGCGAACCTGTGCCTGTTGTTATGTGTGCCCATCCCTATGACAACCACATTACACCGGCTTTGGGTAAAACACCGTTCGGCGGTGCCCCTCAGCAGTATCGTCTGATTCCTCAAGCTGGAAGGCCCAGATTTTCTAAGTTGACCAGTTGGGAGTCCCCTGATCCTAATTTCTGGGTGTCTGCAGGCTATGCCGTCGTCAATATGAACCTGCCGGGGTATGCCAATAGCGGTGGTCACCCCTCTGTGTTTTCCGAGCACCAGGGCAAGTGCTATTACGAAGCGATTGAGTGGGTGGCCCAGCAACCCTGGTGTACTGGCAAAGTGGGTCTGAATGGTGTCAGCTTTCTAGCAATTACCCAATACCATGTGGCAGCTTGCCAAGCCTATGGTGGCCCACCACCATCCTTGGGCTGTATCTCTCCTTGGGAAGGGTTGACAGATCCATATCAGGATCTTTTTACTCGCAGTGGACTGACTGAGCTGGGTTTTCCGGCTTTTTGGTGGAGCACTGAGGTCAAAACTACAATTAATGGCACACCAGGAGATTTTATAAATTTTGAAGGCACAATCCCCACTAATTTCGTAGAAAATCACCCTTTTTATGATGATTTTTGGCAGGAGAAGGCAGCGAAACTCGAAGAAATTACGGTACCGATGCTAGTTTGCGGTTCTTTCTCAGACCACGGGCTACATACCATGGGGAGTTTTCGGGCGTTTATGAAAGTGCGATCGCAACATAAATGGCTCTACACTCACCGCACTGGCAAATGGGACGCTTACTACTCCCCTGAGGTGCAGGCGTTAACTCGAAGCTTTATGGACTGTTTCCTAAAAGGAGATACGTCAAACGGTTTTCTCGCTATGCCCCCTGTGCGCCTTGAAGTTCGAGCCAGTCTCAAGGAGATCCACAAGGTCCGCCAGGAGAATGAATGGCCACTCGCTCGCACCGATTACAAGAAACTCTATCTAGCTGATCAACAATCGCTATCCTTGGAAAGGATACCAGCCTCAAAAGAGCTGGCCTATTCTGCAGTCAAAGAAAGAGCCACATTCCTCTACGAATTTACTGAAGATACCGAGCTGACGGGCTACATGAAACTGCGACTGTGGATAGAAGCACGGTCTGGAAACACCAACAAAGAAACACCCGATGACATTGGCCTGTATATCGCCGTGAACAAGCTAGACAAAGATAAAAAGTCTGTGCACTTTTACGGTTCTGTTGGCAACTCAAAAGATATGGTTACGAGAGGATGGGGGAGAGCTTCACTGCGTGAACTTAACCCAGTAGAGTCCACGGAATGGAATCCAGTATTATCGGCAGATAGAGAGCTGAAACTGAAACCTGGCGAAATCGTGCCACTTGATATAGCACTGTATCCCAGCAGCACCTTCTTTGCAGCTGGTGACGCACTGCAACTAATTGTAAGCCCACGGGAAATCATTCCTTCTCCACCTTATTTTAAGGATGTTTCCTTTAATCGTGGACTATGTGTGATCCACGTGGGCGGAAATTTTGATTCGCATCTACTCGTTCCCAAGATATAAATACGGCATAGACTTTAGCCATTATGAAAACAAATATGCAAACATATTTTTCAAGGAACATACATGAGTAATTCAAAGATTTCTTTGGCAAGCATCTGTCTTCTATTTTTCATGCTTTGGGCACCCCTAGGACAATACGGTTTCCTGGTAGAGAATTGGATGAAGCTTGGCATCTATGTCGCTCCATTTCTCTTTTTTATGTTCTTTGCATTCAGAACACAAGAAACAAAATCAATTCTCTCCGATGTGAAATTAATGTCGGTCTTAATGCTAGTAGCCTATATCGTTCATCAATACGAGGAGCATTGGATCGATCTCTTTGGTAACCAGTATGCGTTTTACAGATATATCAACGAATTGATATTGGCGGTGTTCAATGCCCAAAATGCAAGCGTGATGCCATTGAGTCCTGAGTCGATTTTTGTCATTAACACATCACTTGTTTGGCTAGTTGGTGTTATTGCTATCTGGCGCAGTCCAAACCATCTGTTTCCAGCGCTTGCAATGGCTGGGATCACGCTTGTTAATGCAGGGAGTCATATTATGGCTGGCATAGTTAAGCAAGTGTACAACCCTGGACTGCTTACAGCAGTCGTCATTTTTGTTCCTTTAGCAATCGCCTTTTATCGAAGTGTACTAGTGACCACCCCCACCGCCAGCCTACAAGTGAAAGTCAGCGTTGTTTGATGGCCAAAGGCGCGCGCATGATGGGCGCCACCATCGAGCGCAA
>JBCDFI010000554.1:0-3596 GCA_039178155.1 Cyanobacteria bacterium P01_H01_bin.105 | reverse complement strand
GGAGGATGCGATCGCAGCCAAAATAGTCTCGAAACTTGCTATGGTCAGCAACATCATCTCGGTGGGTGAGATAGAGATAACGCACTCCGCCCATAGCCTCTAGCTGCTTCACTAAGGGTGGCGTAAACCGAGGAGAATCAACCAGAACATTTCCCTCAGGCCGCTGTATAAAATAGCTGGCCGCTCCATAGGATTTTTCAGAATGATAGCCACAGTGGTAAACATTGTCTGTTACCAAGTCTGGCAGCTGTGTCTGGACCTGTTTAATCTCTTTAGGCGGTGTCACCGTACCAATTGAAGCCGTTGGACAAGACAACAATGCTTTGAGTGCCAGAATTCTCTCCTCTGATGTTGTTGGCTGTCTATGTACTGCCGACATCTCCCCATCTCGACTAAACATCTTAGGAGCCATCCACCGACAGGTATCACAGTCAATACAGCTACTATCGACAAATAGATCTCCGGCTACATTTTCTGAACGACGAGCTTTAAGCTGAGCCATAAATCTACCCTCAATGCTGCTTCCAGTCTAACCAATGTCAACAAGAACGCTGGCCAGATAATCAGAGCAATGCTAAAACAACTTTTAACAAACACTATCCCTGTAGCTGCCGTTGTAAATCATCTACGGGATTAATCACTAACCCAGCGGCCTCGCTAATCAAGGACGGACCTGAATGAGCTGCGGTCTTGGGTAAAAACAAAATCTCAGCGCTGCTGCGGGGTAGCGTTTGTCCCGATTTTGCCGTCAGCCATAGGAGCGGTGGCGCGGGTAGTTTATGGTCTCCGCTATCGTTAAACTGAATTCCAGCGAGCGCGGTTAAAACCATGGTTGTTTCTCGGACTAGTCCAGTCTTTGTACTCCAGAACTGGGCGGCTAACCCCTGCCGCTGGGCATAGGTATATAGCGAGGCCGCTGCAATCACAGCTCGTTCAAAACTGTCGATATCCCAGGTGTTAGACGTATCTAGGGCAATAATTAAACTCTGATGGCTGGTGAGCACCTCCAGCTCTCGCACCCGCAGTTCTCCATAGCGGGCACTGGTGCGCCAGTGGATTAGCCGAGTTGGGTCTCCCCACCGATAGGGCCGTAGGGCTCGGGTTAAACCTTCGGTGCCGCTGGTGTTGATAGCGGATTTTTGCAGTTGCTGTCGCCCAGATTCATTTCCGAGAGAGTTAATCACCGGACAGCGATCGAGTGGTAAAACCTGTGGATAGACAATGGCTTTGGCTTTGGCTGTCTGTACGCGACTGCACCAAAACAGGCCTAACGGTGCGGCAGTGCGTAATCGTACCTGAGGCCAGGTGTAGATACCACGTTTTTGTGTGGGAATTGCGTAGCGCCAGGTGTGGTGAGTGTGGGAGTTTAGGGTTGCGATCGCACAGGACTGTAACCCACCCAACTCAGCCGATGCCAAATCTTGCAGCTGCAGCAAACTCTTAGCCTGACCCGTTGTGTTCTCCAAGCGCACAACCATAGACAGATCCTCGCCCGCCGATACCGGACGGGGCATTTGCCGAGTGACTACCAATCCATGCAGCGCCCGCTGTGGCAGAATTGACGACACCGACAGTAGAGCAATCGTCACACCGCTCATAACATAGAGCCACCCCGCCATCGTATTGGTGGCAGCCCCCAGAAAACACAGCGTTATCCCCAGTAGCACCCAGCCACTGTAAGCCGGTGTTACCCAGTTCGCTTCCATCCAGCGAGACATCCGTTTAAGCAAAGCCATCAATTACACTCTGAAACTACCGTTGGGCTACCGTTAATAGTGCCCCAAGCAATTACGTTAAACTGATGACACTATAGATGGCTTTTTAGCGTTCTAGCTATGACCACGCCACACAACGCGCTCAATGCAATCATCTATCCAGAGTCAGACGGTCAACCGATGACAGAAAGCGATGCTACCTGCGACTATCTGTTTTACTCAAAAAACAAGTCCCGATAGCTCTCAACCATCGGGACTCATTCAAAGAATTCCTAAACTAGCCTTTAGCGCTTCGCCAGTTTCTTCTTAGACATCTTCCGCAGACGAATCGACTCGGGCGTTACTTCCACCATCTCATCGGAGGCAATATACTCTAGAGCACGCTCCAGACCCATTTCCTGGGGTGATTGTAGCTGCACTAGCTCATCACCGCTAGCCGCCCGATGGTTGGTCAGCTGCTTGGCCTTACAGATATTGAGTTCGAGATCCTGAGGACGGTTATTTTCACCGACAATCATGCCTTTATAGACCTTGGTACCCGGCTCAATAAAGAACACACCGCGATCCTCTGCATTCTTCATCGCATAGAAGGTGGACACGCCTTCCTCAAAGGAAATCAGCACACCGTTACGGCGAGTATCGACATCGCCAGACATGGGGCGATACTCCAAAAAGCTGTGGTTCATGATGCCTTCACCACGAGTTTGACGCATAAACTCACCCCGGAAGCCAATCAGACCACGGGCCGGTACAACAAACTCAAGCTGGGCACGACCGTTGCCGTCCATCATCATGTCCTGCATCTCACCACGGCGGGTGCCCAGGCGTTCCATACAGCCACCGACAGCGTCTTCAGGCACGTCCATTACAAGTTGCTCATAAGGCTCACAGGGCTGGCCATTGACCTCACGGAAAATTACCTGAGGCTGAGATACCTGAAACTCATAGCCCTCACGACGCATGGTCTCGATCAAAATACCTAGGTGTAGCTCACCCCGACCTGACACGCTAAAGCGATCTGGAGAATCGGTGTCTTCTACCCGCAGAGCGACGTTGGTTTCTAGCTCGCGCATTAAGCGATCGCGAATCTGACGGGAGGTGACAAACTTACCCTCTCTACCAGCAAACGGAGAATCATTGACCGCAAAGGTCATTTGCAGTGTAGGCTCATCCACCTTAATCAGCGGCAGTGCCTGAGGATCATCAGTGGAAGTAATCGTTTCACCAATGTTGGCATCAGCAAACCCAGCCACGGCGACCAGATTGCCCGCCGTCGCCTCTTGAATCTCGATTCGCTTAAGGCCATCAAAGCCCATCAGCTTAGAGATTTTAGATTTAACAATTTTGCCGTCTTCTTTGATCAGCGCAGTTTGCACACCCGAGCGGATAGTACCGTTGTGTACCTTACCAATAACGATCCGACCCAGATAATCGGAATAGTCCAGAGTCGTCACCTGCAGCTGTAGCGGCTTCTCAGGATCACCGACCGGGGGTGGAACATGGTGCAGCACAGCTTCAAACAAAGGCTGCATATCCTTATCTTCATCCTCTAGCTCGTTTTTAGCGTAGCCAGACAGCCCAGAGGCAAACAGATACGGAAAATCGCACTGGTCGTCATCGGCACCCAGCTCAATAAACAGATCCAGTACCTTGTCTACAGCCCCCATAGGCTCGGCCCGAGGTCGGTCGATTTTATTAACGACCACAATCGGACGCAGACCTTTCTCTAGAGCCTTCTTGAGCACAAAGCGAGTTTGGGGCATCGGGCCTTCATTTGCATCCACAATCAAAATGCAGCCATCTACCATCCCTAGCACCCGTTCTACTTCGCCACCAAAGTCCGCGTGGCCGGGAGTGTCGACAATATTAATCAGCGTGTCT
>JBCDFI010000553.1:0-3604 GCA_039178155.1 Cyanobacteria bacterium P01_H01_bin.105 | reverse complement strand
TTTCCAAGAAGAGAGCGATTTCATAGGCTGTCTTGCACTGAAAGCCATGTCGAAAGCGCCGTTCCTCATTATATATAGCGAACTCACCATAGGTGATGTGAGGCGTAATCAGCGTATCAAAGGACATATCTGGGGTGAGGCGAGCGCCAACGGGCTGGTTTCCAGCCACATCGCGAACAATCCGATCCAATCGTTCTTCCGGTTTGCGATCGCCCGCTTCACCGGCCTCATCGTGGTCATCGTCCCAGTTGGGTGAAGCTGCTGTTTCCTTTTTACAAAACAGCTCCGCCTCGGCTAAACGACGACGACGTAAACCCTCCTCAACAGAGGTACCTGGGTTACGATACTTGACAAACTGTGCCGCTATCCAACGGTGATCGGTCCACAGTTCTGGCGAATCACAAACCCGCGTAATAGATTCAAAGTTCTCTCCCTGATAGAATCCGGAGCCGAGATTGTAGGCAAAGCTATATATTGCTCCACGCTGGTTATTATTCATCCGCTTCCAGGTAGGAATTTTCTCCATAGCTGCGCGGCAGGACTTATCCACATGATCAATCAGATAATCTTCTGCCTGCTTGCGATTAATCATGTCGCCTTCACGTACCTGTACTCCATCAGGATAGCGAGTGGTTCCGTAGCCAATGGTTGGCACATCCCAGCCTCGTAAAGGATCGGCATAGGCCTGGGCTCGACCATCCGGCAGTGCTTCAGCAAAGCCTTCAAATTCTTTAATTAATTCAATGCCAGAGCGGGGAATAGCTCCCAATAATGGGTCAGACGGCCGCTCAGGTTTGGGATCGATCGGCTGCTCAGGGGTAGACCGACCGCTCAGCGGTACCGCAATTACGCCCAATCGGTCTATCCAACGTCCGCTGCTGCCATAAAAACCAATAACTTGGTGGTTGGGTGGTACCTGCAGATCGCTTACCTGGCTAGACTGCTTGCCAAACGTTACAGTGCGGCCTTGACTGGTTATTAGCTCGATAGAGCCAACGTATCGCTTACCAGGAGCCGTTAACCTAACATTAGTAATGTATTCGTCTGTATCCAGGACGAACGAATCTAAGACCGAGCCATCTCCGCCTCGAATCGGTAAGTCAGCTGTTGCCCACCGCATCTGAACTTGATCGACATTACGACCCACTCGTACCCGTACTTCGATAGGTTTTGCCTGCTGAGCTAGAACACGGTCACTTGCTTCGGGGGGCCAATTAATATCTGAAAAGAATCTGCCACCGCTACCACCTATGGCTACGCTGCGCCATAACTGCCCGTCTGTATCATTGAAGGATTCCATGGAAATGTGCCATTGCTAAGTAAATATTAGCCACGGACTATCGGACCTGACTGAGGTCGAATATGTTGTTGGCTACTACTTAACAAATCAAATCTGTATTTAAAAATTTCGGAATACTTTAGGTTTTTTTGTCAATAGTTTGTCAATGGTTTTCATGTAGCTATGACAATCGTTTAGAAAGTTTATTGATGGATACCGCATTCGGTTTTGACACTGCCTCGCCAGCGACCCGCTCGTTCGTCTTCTCCAGCTCGCACCTTCGTAGTCAAGGGCTGATCACCAATGCTGCTATAGCCCTGATCATGTAATGGGTTGTACAAAACACCGTGGGTAAAGGTGTAGCGCCATAGATCTTTATGCGTCCAATTAGCGAGTGGGTTAATCTTGATGCGTCCGTCTTGATCACGCTCCAAGATCGGCATGGTTTGACGTGTGACTGACTGATCGCGACGACGTCCGGTTATCCACCCTTGGACGGATAGTTCATCCAAGGCCCTTTCCATCGGTTGCACTTTTGTTAAATAGTGAAACCGATCAATGTCTCGCTCCCACAGCCTATCGCCG
This sequence comes from Cyanobacteria bacterium P01_H01_bin.105, assembly GCA_039178155.1. Classification (GTDB taxonomy): domain Bacteria; phylum Cyanobacteriota; class Cyanobacteriia; order Phormidesmidales; family Phormidesmidaceae; genus Leptothoe. The sequence goes on along the minus strand of JBCDFI010000553.1, from coordinate 1,740 downwards.
TATTTGGCGATAAACTCTTCACGGTTTGGGGCTGCTTGATAGGTATGAAGGCAGAGATTGTAAAACTCCTTGGCCTTTTGGGCAGTTTCTAAGGTTTCTGGGAAGAGATGGAGTGTGTCCAGAAAAATGACGGGCACCTTGGTCTGCAGATCGTGATACAGCATATGGGTAACTGCCCCCATACTAAAAGAGGTCATCTGAGCCAGATTTGGAATTGTAGCGACGGCCCATGCCAAGATTTCTTGGGGTGTGGCTGACTCAAATCGACGGTTAAGCTCGGCTAAATCTAGCTGAGCCGGAGCAAATTCAATTCGTTGAATTGGGTGGGGTGGGGTCAACGATTGTGCTTCTATGCAAGAAACCATACGTGTGTCTGGGGTTTCAGCCCGTAAACGATCACTGAAAATATCCTATCGCAATAAACTACAATAACCCACCGGGGAATCGTAGTTTAACCTCACCTTTTAGGTGTAGTAACCGTAATGACGTAACGATTGCTTACTCAGCGTAGGACAATGACAACTATGAAAAAGCTCATTTTTTACACAAAACCTGGCTGTCATCTCTGTGAGGGCTTGGCAGAAAAGCTGGCTCAGTTGAACCATCTACCGATTGATATTGAGTCCCGTGACATCACGCAAAAACCAGCATGGTTTGCGGCGTATCAGTATGAGATACCTGTGCTGTGTCGTTTGATTAACTATCCTGAAACGCCTGAATTGGAAAAAGAACAGCCGTTGCCTCGTCTGTCGCCACGAGCGCCATTGCGGCAACTAGAAAAAATGCTACAAACATATTTAGGCCCCTTTGAGGCAGAATAGCGGCATTTGGCTCTAGAGAAGACGTTTGGAGGGAGGTCTGTATGACGCTGCGTGAGTTACTGGCACAATTGCCCCCTGATCTATTCCCCCCTGAACTATTGCTCTCTGGCGATCATCCAGCCTTGGAGCAAGCTGTTATAGGATTGTGCACTAATTCAAAAAACTGTCAGCCCGGTGAGCTGTTTATCGGTATGCCGGGAACTCGGGTAGATGGGGGTGAGTTTTGGCCAAGCGCTATGGAAAAAGGTGCGATCGCAGCCATCATCTCCCCCAACGCTTTCAAAAATCAGCCTGCTACAGACGAGTCAATCTTACTGATTCCCATGCATGATATTCCGCTCGTCTGCGGAGAGATCGCTGCTGCGTTTTATAACTACCCTGGTAAAACCCTAAAGCTAGTGGGGGTTACTGGCACCAATGGCAAAACCACAACTACCCATATCATTGAGCATTTTCTCAATGCGGCCCAGAGGCCGACTGGGTTGCTGGGAACTCTGTACACCCGCTGGCCGGGGCACCAAGAAACGGCTGTGCATACCACCCCGTTTCCTGTTGATTTACAGCGGGAGTTGACCAAAGTTCTTGGGGCCGGTTGCCAACACGCCATCATGGAGGTCAGCTCCCACGCCCTGGATCAAAAGCGAGTCTGGGGGTGCCCCTTTGAGGTTGCTGTATTTACTAACCTCACCCAAGATCACCTCGATTATCATAAAGATTTAGACGACTATTTTGAAGCTAAGGCTCTACTGTTTAGCTATGACTATCTGAAGGGTCGCGCCATTATTAACAGTCGAGACCTCCATGGCCAGAAGCTAATCGACCGGCTCAGTGATCACCAAGTGTGGACTTATCAGGTTGATGATCCGACCGCTGATCTCCACACCACAGATCTCAATTACGGTGCGACGGGCGTGAGTGG
>JBCDFI010000552.1:0-3620 GCA_039178155.1 Cyanobacteria bacterium P01_H01_bin.105 | reverse complement strand
TATAACTATATAGATAATGATGTCGAACAAGTCATCGTACAGTCTTTTAACAGCAACACTGGTTGGGTAACGGTTGGGAACGAAGATTTTGCCAATGGTCCCGTGAGATTTCCAAATTTGGAAATTCAAGGCGGCACACCCTATGTTGCTTATAGCGATCCTGACAATGGCAATCGGGCAGTCGTTCTAACCCTTGACGATGGCAATTGGGTAACGGTTGGTAATGGAACGGCCTCTACAACAGAAGCATTTTCTCCTGACTTGGAATTTGATAGTGCAGGCATTCCTTATGTGGTGTACGCAGATAATACCGGTCGCGCAACCGTTAGAAAACTAGAAGATGGCAACTGGGTAGACGCTGGTAATTCATCCTTTTCTACTGCTGCTGCACCTTATACAGATTTGGCTCTTAGCAGCAGTGGTATTCCCTATGTTTTATATCGGGATGAGGCAGACGGCGATGGTAAATCACGACCTACTGTACAAAGATTGCCTGATAATGTTGTTCCGGATACGATTGCGCCTGATTTAACTAGCATTACTCGACAAACCCCAGGTACTGAAACCACCGATGCAGATACCTTAGTATTTCAGGTAGCCTTTAGTGAAGATGTTCAAGGCGTTGATGCGGAAGACTTTGCACTGACTAACGACGATATTGATGTCGACTTGAATGTAACGTCTGTTAGTGCAAGTCTCTACAATATTTCCGTTTCCGGTGAAGACTTAGAGGACTTTAACGGTGTCGTTGGGCTAGAACTAGCTCCAAATCCAAGTATTACGGATTTGGGAGAAACTCCAAACGACCTATCTGCAGTCGCTCCGATTACGATTGAGACTTATACGTTACGCAATATAGATGGCGAGGATCCCAATGATGGGGGCGGCGATGACGGTGGCGATGACGGTAAAGACTTTAGTGGCAGCCTACTGACTCCATTTTCCAATATCGATGTTTTGGAAGTCACGCGGTTAGTTTCTGCAAATACCGTCCAACTGCAGCTGAGCCAGGGAGAAATCACCGATGTCAACGAAGTTGTTATCTTTAGGACTGACTCTTCTGGCAATAATGATACTGAACTCACTCGGTTTTCAATTCTGCAAACTGGTGAGCTTCCATCTGCCTATAGTCCTGTTTTTACTATCGATAGTAGTTTAATTTCAGAGGGTGAGTTTCTACAGGTTGCGATTGTTGAAAATGGAGAGACCCGTTTTTCAACTCCGGCAACCATAACAGATAGCGAAGCCTCGCTAGACTTTGACAATGAGGTTCAGCTAACAGTCTCTGTTGCGAATGAAGCTCCAACAACTAATCTTTTGGTCAACGACGCGCAGTTCATAGACCTGACCGGCCAGACTGGAGTGCTTGATGTAACCTTTAGTGTGTTTCGCGAAGCTGCCGATGACAACACGGTGGGATTTTACGTGACCGAGACTGCTGATGGTGGTGTGCGAGATCCTCTAACCAACAGTGTTTTACGTCCAGGAGACTCAGGATATAAAGATGCCGCGATCGCAAATCGATTAGATATTGAGCTAACGGGGCAAAACGGCCAAGTAAGCACCTTTGAAGCATCAATGACAGCAGGTCTACAGCTAGGAATCTTTGTGATTATCGATGGGTCTGATGCTACAACTGACAATGTCGTCTTCAGCTATGGTCAAGCCAATGGCGGTAACGACCATATTAGACAGGTGGGTGACAACACCTTTGGCATTGAGGATCAGCCAGCTCTCGGAGATATGGACTTTGATGATCTAGTGGTAGAGTTCGCTATCGGTTAACTGTCTATTTAGATCCAAGGATTACAGATACAAGAGTTACAAATACCAGGGTCACAGCAACCAACTCAAATCTACAGAACGATGGGACCATCGGGGCAGCTGCTCCGATGGTTTTTCAATGCGGCCATGCCAATTCCTCCATTGGAGCGAATATAAGCAACCTCTTAATCAGCGACGGCATGACTACATGCATATTTTCAACGGCTAAGTCTGCCTGGGTTCGGAGCTAATTCATCTAAATCAATCGACAATGGGATAAACCTGGAACAGTTTTTATTTAGAACGAATCAAAGATAGAATAGTTGTCATGTTGAGGTTTATTGATTTATGGCATTAGCTCTGTTGCTTGAGGCTGAGGGCGATTTGTTTAGCTATGCATTTTTATTAACTGTTGTTGGTTACGTTCGAGCCCTTTGAATCAGGCTTTGAGGGACGCATCCAAGCTTGTGGTGGGCATATAGGGTTGCATGACAGCAAAAGATTTATTGAATCAAGGTGTGGACCTGGCAAGACAAGGAAACTGTGCAGGCGCGATCTCACTTTTTGATATCGTCATTGAGTATCTACCCAATTACGCCAAAGCCTATTACAACCGTGGATGCGCTCGCTATGCGCTGGGTGACTACAGCACTGCCATCGAAGACTTTAGCTGGGCGATTCATTTTATCCCTGACTACGCGTCGGCCTATCTCAATCGCGGTAACGCACAGCGTCAACTAGGACATATAGATGCGGCCTTAGAAGATTTTGAGCGAGGGATTCAGCTGACTCCGCTGTCTACGCGTGGGTATTGTAATCGCGGATTGCTGCGCCTAGATAAAGGAAACTATACAGGTGCCGTCAGGGACTTCGATTATGCCCTTAAACTGCAGCCCCGTTTTGCCCGAGGCTATCTGTGGAGAGGGGCGGCCTGGTTAGGAGACGGTGATTACCCGCTGGCCATCCAGGATTTAAACCGGGCTCTAGCCCTGCAGCCCGACTGCCCCAAAGCTTACAATCATCGTGGTCTGGCCTACTTTTACCAAAATGACTATAAGCAAGCGCTAGCAGATTTTGACCAGGCTATTGCACTGAGTGCAGAGTTTGCAGATGCCTATAATAATCGCGCCACCCTGCGCACAGAACTAGGAGACTATGCGGGCGCAATGGCAGACTATTGCAAAGCGCTCAGGCTGGATCCGGCCTTACCTAATATTTCTCCTCAGACATTAGACCAGCTGCACCATGCCCTTATAGAGTGTCCTTCTGCAGGACCTGCTGCGGACCCTTTTACAGGCAAGCTGGCATTGCTCAACAATCGCGGTAATACACGTGCCATTTTAGGCGACAGCGAGGGAGCCCTCAACGATTATACGGAGGCACTGCGTATTGATCCAAACTGTAATGTTTATCACAATCGAGGAGTAGTACAGCTCTATCTCCATCGTTATGAGCTGGCCGCTGCTGATTTTAGTGAGGCGATTAAACTCAATCCTCAGTGCGCAAACGCTTTGAGTCATCGAGGAGGTATTCGACAACATCTCGGAGACTTAGAGGGCGCACTCCAGGATGTTAACCAAGCCATTGATCTGGCCCCGTCGTTGACCAGTGCCTATGTGCATCGCGGTCGGATTCATGTTGACCAGCACAACTATCAAGCAGCCATAGCGGATTTTGATCAGGCTCTAGGTCTGCAGCCAGATGCGGCTCGAACACTCAACGAGCGGAGTGTAGTACGATTTCGGCTTAAGGATACAGAAGGAGCCTTAGCGGATGTCAATCGGGCGTTAGAACTCCAGCCTCAATTTTCAGATGCCTATATTAACCGTAGTTTGATTCGCTTTGATCGCGGCGAT
>JBCDFI010000551.1:0-3630 GCA_039178155.1 Cyanobacteria bacterium P01_H01_bin.105 | reverse complement strand
GCAGACTCAAGATAGTTCAAGTCAGAGATAATCATCAGTTTCTTCCTTTGTTAGATAGTGCTTTTTGAAGTCACCTCGTTATTGGTTAACTCCATATTTCTAGAATAGCTGTTAAAAAGAGAACGAGTTGCCATTCTGGCAGGCTTCTCTCTTTTTTTTGAAAAGAATCTCTTTTTGATTGCTTGTATTTGACTCTTCCATTTCCTAGGGTTCGTAAGATATCTCCCTTTGTATTGACGCAGGCTGCTTAGAGGTCTTAAACACGCTTAGAACCATCTCTGAGTTGAAACTATAAACCAATGGAGATGCCATCAGCCGATGCATCTCCATTGGTGATTTTGGCGTTGTTGATTCTCGGGATGATTTTATCTTGGTGTGTCCTCTAAATCAGCAATAGCGTAGTTTCTATTGTGTCGGCTTATGCCTTGGCACAGCTTACTTTAATCGTCACATTGTCATTCTCTTCTAGAGCTGTACGTAGGCTCTGTCGCACTTCTGTTAAGTCTGGATTTAGATGAATAGCTTGTCGATAATATTCGATTGCAATGGGTAGTTCTCCTTTTTGTCTATATTGGTTGCCTAGCTGATAATTGATGTTGGCATAGTAGTCCTGCTGCTGTTGAGATAGTTGTGCTTGGGCATACAGTATATTGCCCAGATTAGCTTCAGCTTCATGGTGGTTCGGAGCTAGAGTCAAAACCTGTTGGTAGCAGGCGATCACTTTTTCCCAGCTATGTTTTTTCTGTACCTGAAGTCCAAGACCTAAATTGTAGTAGGCATCGGCTAACTTCGGATTCATCGCAATAGCTTGCTGGAAGTATTCAATGGCAGGTTTAAGCTGTTCTGATTGTCGATAATGAACTCCTAAATGGTTGTTCATGATGGCATAGTGCTTTTGTTTATCTGGAGATAGCTGCTTTTGGGCATATCGAATATTGGCTAGGTTAACATCGGCTTCTAAATAGTCAGGATTAATGGTTAGAGCTGTTTGATAGTGGTCAATAGCGTCTCGCCAGTTAGCTTGATCCTGGGCGTATAAACACCTGCCTAAGTTGTTATGGGCCTCTGTCAGTGCGGGTTGCATTGCAATTGCCTGTCGATAGTATGCGATCGCAACTTCTAAATCTCCAGCCTGCTGACGTTTAGTCCCCAAATCATAATTAATAGCCGCGTACTGTACCTGCTGCTCAGCTGAGAGTAGTCCTTGATGGTGCTGGGCATTGGCTAAGCTGACATCTGTTTCAAGATTCTCAGGCTTTAAAGCTTTTGCTCTTTGATAACAATCTACAGCTTCTTTCCATTTTTCTTGTTGCTCTAAGGTATACCCAAGGTTGTGGTAGGTCGCAAACTTTACGTCGGCAGCGGGTGATAACGATAATAATGTTCGGTAGGCTGATTCTGCTTCTGTCAAGTGTCCTTGGGTTTGATGAAGAGTACCTAAGCTAAACCATGCTTTCACATCATTGGGCTGCACCTGCAAAAAATATCTAAGTAAATCGTCTGCTGATGCATACTCTCCCTTTCTCTGCATAATGGCTGATAATCCATAGAGGGCTTTAGGGTGCTGAGGTTGAACCTCTAGAATTTGACGATAACCCTGTTCAGCCTTGTCCAACTGATTAGAGCGATGCAGCTTTTCTGTAAGTTTTAGAGCTTCCGGGATAGTTCTAGGATTAAGCAGATCGGTTTGCTTAGCCCAATCCTTGTGATGAATCAGGACCGATCTTAACTGTCTTTCTTGGGGGCCAAAGGAGTATTTATAGGCTTCATTCCCCATGAGAAAGTCATACACCTTAAACTGATTTTGAATGGCGTGGCGAATGCCATAGGCCTGCAAAATAAATCCTGGTGGAGGGCTTTTTACTGTCTCATCACGCCCACCGACATAAAACATGACGGTCTTTTGAGGGTGATCAATTAGATTTGCGATCGCGCCAATGGGAGTATCCCCCCGCCACAGCACCAGTAAATACAAACTTCCATGCTGAAAACAATGGCGCATATTGATGTACATGTTGTATACAATCACCTTGCACTTTTCAGCACCTTTTCGTCCCTCCCAATTTTTTTGCCAGAGCTGAAGCAGTATCTCTAAATACTGATCTATAGTCTCCTGGGTAGCGTGGGAAATAGAAAAATCTCCAGAACTATCAATCTTACGTAAAAAACGTCTGATTTTTTGCCGTGTGTTTGTACTTAACCCCTGAAGATAATCATCCCAACTGTCTGGAAGATTTATATAGGGGACAATACAATTATCAACATTGTCTAATTCATTTGTATAGTGACTGTGATCAATCTCATGACACTCCATTGATTCAGTCATAAACTCTTTTATAAAGCGGTTCATACGAACATCAGTCCGCTGAAGATGCTCTAATTGAAGAAATGATCCGTACTCCTGAGTTTGTAAATAGGTCGCAAAGGCCTGGGAAACTCTCTCCTCATAGGCTGGGAGACAAATAAAGCCTGGATAGTTTGATGCCTCAACACCGGCCATGGAAATTTTGCTATAAAACCTAGCCGTATTTTGTTTGCTGATAGATACCGTGAGAGGGAAAAATGCCACATAGTGACCTTGACTAGATTTTGCGGCTAAGACAAACCAGGGAATAGCACATTCATCAAATCTTTTTAGCCGTCCTGATATCCAGGGCCAGGATATAAAAAATTGTGCTAGAGGATCGCTCTCATATACGTTATTCCAATTTTCAGTGACCTGATTTAGAGCAGCCAGATCATCAATGACACAAAGTTCCATAGTTCTAACCCAGTTTATTAATCTCAGATATTAATCGGCCTAAAAACAATGAGGGATAACATTATTAGGATTATCGTAGTAATTGAGTTCACTCACTTATAAGGGTCTGATTCTTGTCGATCGAGAGATTTTTGTCGATCGAGAGATTTTTTAGCCTGTAGTGTGACTCGTAATTTGACTAGCTGACTATCCCAGGCAGAACGTGGCAGAAGCGGAGCAACGTCGGCTGCTGCTGCATCATTTGTCGCTTGACTGTTGTTCATGGTGTGGCAAATAACTGTTTGATTTTGTCTATCTTAATTCTGTTTATCTTGGTTCTATGATTAGGCTGAGGCAATCATCGGCTCTGTTTGCCAGCTAGCCGACCATTGAATGCGCTCAGCTGTAAAATGCAGCGGATCGGATACATGCCAAGGTGCATCAATGGGTTCTTCTATGAGCTCAAACTCACCATTGTCGAAGGGCAGACCTTGGGCCTGTCGCTTGGGTGACAGCCGCTCTCGTTTACCATCTTTTGCCTGAGTCAGCGCACGATGATGACAATAAGGATTGTTGCCTCTACGGTCAAAAAATACATGGGATGTCCAGGTGCATCCGCCACGGCAAAGATTGGCAAATTCGCAGGTTTTGCAAAATCCCCATAGATGGGCTGTTCCTTTGGCAGTGCCTGCCCCTAAATTAAAGCGGAGTTCTTCTGCTGATTCAACAATATCGTGGAGACGACGATTTCTGATATTACCGCCTGTGTAAGCAGCTGTTGGTAGCGAAGGACAGCCTTTAATGGCACCATCGGCTTCGATACCTAACGTTGATAACCCTGCAGAACAGCCTCGCCAAAAAGCCCAGTCATTTTCTTGACCACGACCCCT
>JBCDFI010000550.1:0-3638 GCA_039178155.1 Cyanobacteria bacterium P01_H01_bin.105 | reverse complement strand
GCGACAGACTTTCAGGTTGCAATTAACCGAGGAATTGAAAAAGCTGACAATATTGTTTTGTTGCTCTCTCCTAATTCTTTAGCCTCACAGTATTGTCAACAAGAGTTGGCTTATGCCCGTCGCTACCACAAGCGGGTGATTCCGCTGTTGGTACAGTCCATGGATCTAGCAAAGCTGTCTGCCGATCTACGCATGCTACAGTTTATTGATTTTTCCTCTCTGGCATCTGAGATTCACTTTGATCGGGCGGTGGATGAACTGATTCGTACCCTGCGGAGTTCGGGGGACTATGTGGATCTGCACAAACGGGTATTGGTTAAAGCTCTGGCCTGGGAGCATCAGGGCCGCGATCGCAAATTTCTGCTCAGATCCAACGATTTTGTTATAGCCCAGACTTGGCTATCGGAACCGGGGCCTGCAGGTAGCGAGCCCACCGATCTGCATACAGCCTTTATCAATGCCAGTACAGGAGTAAACCAGTTTTATGATGCGTTTATTTCCTATGGCCGAGCTGATAGCAAACTCTTTGCCACAGACCTGGCCCAGCAGCTCAAACAGCAAGGATTGCAGGTGTGGTTTGACCAAAACGATATTCCGTTGGGGGTGGACTTTCAAGAGCAGATCAATGACGGTATTGAGAAAAGCCATAATTTTATATTTATCATTACTCCCCACTCTGTTAATTCGCCTTACTGTGCCAAGGAAATTGCTCTAGCGCTGAAATATAACAAGCGAATTATTCCGATTCTCCAGGTGGAGGAAATTAGCTACTCTACTTGGAAGGGACGCAATCCAGGGAGCAGCCCAGATCATTGGAAAATCTACAAAGCTCAGGGAAAACATTCTAGTTTCCCCAACATGCACCCTGGCATTAGCAAAATCAATTGGATCTATGCTCGTGAAGGGATGGACGACCGACAGGCTGCCGTCAACGGCCTCGTCGATCTGTGTCGTCGCCATGAAGAGTACGTCCATCAGCACACCGAATTTTTGATCAAAGCCCTGGCCTGGGATCGTCATCATCAGCAAGCATCCTACCTTCTGATGGGGGAAGAACGCCTCCGGGCTCAGACCTGGCTAATGACAGAGTTTGCTAATGAGCAAGCCCCTTGTAAGCCTAGTTTGCTACAGGCCGACTTAATTACCGAAAGCATCAAGTCAGCTGATGGGGGCATGACCCAGGTCTTTATCTCGTATGCCGAAGAAGATCTAACCACAAGAGAGATTGTCCGCTACCACCTACTTCAAGCCGGAGTGACGGTTTGGACCAATACGGTTGATATTCAGACAGGCGAAGATTTTGAAGTTGCCATTCAACGAGGTCTGGAAGAAGCAGACAATATTGTCTATCTGATATCCCATGCTTCATTGGTATCAGAGTACTGCCAGATGGAAATTGAGCAAGCATTAGCGCTCAATAAACGGATTATTCCTATGTTGATTGACAATGTCGACGTCAGTCAGCTGCCCGATACGATACGCAAGATTCAATTTATTGATCTTACAGACAATCAGGCTGCGGTCGATCTCGAAAAAGATGTAGCCGAGCTGTTGAGAAGTATTCGTCGGCATGCCCCCTATTTTAATCAGCATAAACGGCTTTTAGTCAGAGCTTTAAAGTGGGAGAGACAGAAGCAAAATCCTAGCTTGTTGCTACAGCCTCGGATGCAGGACACCTATTTTGCCTGGGCTCAAAATGCGAAGGATCGCTCAGTGGGAGGGGCATTACCGCTACAGTTGGCATTTTTAGATGCTAGCCAGATGCAGTCTCCGGACCAAACCTTAGGCGTATTTTTTATTCATCATCTAGATGATCTTGATTTTTCTCATCGGCTAAATGAAACTCTTTTAGTCCAAGGAAAAAGCTCTTGGCTGGCCCCTGAAGGAGCTGCTGGGGAGAGCGATCGATGGGACGATACTCAACAGCTAATGGACAATGCTGAAAACGTTCTGTTTATACTATCTCCGAGTTCTGTACGCTGTGATGCTTGTCTCAATCAGCTGAAATACGCCCAATCTCGACAAAAGCGGATTTTACCTGTAATTTATCGCGATGTGGTCAAGTCGACGCTGCCAGAAGAGATAAAATCTCTTCCTTGGAGCGATTTTCGCCGTCACGATGGCGACTTCTTGGTAAATTTTGGGGAGCTGTTTCGCACATTGGAGAGCGATCCGTATCATGTGCGATCGCACACTCGGTTACTGGTCAAAGCTGGAGAATGGAATACGGCTCAACGAGATGATAGTTTTTTGTTGCGGGGAAACGACCTGGCCGAATCGGAGCGTTGGTTACAACAGGCTACGGATAAAGTCCCACCGGTAACAGCGCTACAAAAAACGTATATCAAAGCGAGTCAGGCTCTGCCATTTAAGAGAATAAAGGTACGCTCTGTAGCATTAGCCACGCTTATTACCACCGTGGCCGTCTCTGCTGTGCGCCTATTGGGCGGATTCCAGGCCCTAGAAACTCGGGCGTATGATCAGTTTTTGCGGCTGCGCCCCAATGAGACTGAGCAAGATGAACGTTTGCTGATTGTTAAAGTGGATTCCCCCAGTGGTGAATGGCTGCGGGAGCAAATTATTGATGGTCGCTATGAGCCCGGTATTGGCACAATTCCTGATCAGGCTCTCTCAGAGACTATTAGCGTGCTTAACCGCCACGATGCTCGCTTAATTGGTCTGGACTTTTTTCGTGATTTTCCCGCTCAGGGAACGCTGAAGAACGATCTAGCGTCGATGGATAATCTACTAGGTATTTGTCAACGTTCTAGCGACCAGGTCAACGACATTGGTAATGAGATACCTGAAGCTCGGGTAGGATTTGCCAACTTTCTACAGGATGGTGGCAAAATTATACGACGTCACTATCTGGCAAAGTTGAGCCCTGCTGATAGTGTTTGCGCTCCGCCAGCAGCCTATACCTTTTTGTTGGCTAAAACATATTTAGAGGCTGAGGGGATTGACTCTGATGTGATCGTCAAGAGTGACGACTATGGCGAGTATATTGAATCGGTGGTCTTGGGCGATACTATCTTGCCCGATGTTTACGGTAACGGCACGGCCTATCACGGCGGGACAGGAAAGCCAAATTGGACCAATCTGGGGGGACGAGAATGGAGCAGTATTCTAGAGGGATACGAAACTCTGATCAATTTTCGGACCTACAGAGATCCGAATACTCAGGAACAAGTGGGGGCTCGGCTTAAGGATTTTGCTCAGCAGGTTTCGCTTGAAGCTGTGATCAAGAATGAGGTGCCGCCCGAACTTATTCGCGATCGCATCGTACTGATTGGTTATACGGATTTTAGCGATCGCAACTCCGATGATTTTAATACCCCCTATGGCGACTCGGTACCGGGTGTATATCTCCATGGACAAATGGTGAGTCAATTGATTAATGCCGTTTTAGAGGACCGCCCCCTGATGCGCTGGTGGCCATTTATAGGAGAAGTGGGCTGGATTGTGTTGTGGTCTGGTGTTGGCGGCGTTGTCTTTTGGGCTTTTGTCCGGCCAGCGCCATTTTTATCAGCCTGTGTTGGGTCAATCGCAGTATTAACGCTGGCTTGCTATGGTTTCATAATAGGGCCGGTGATCTGGGTTCCTTGGGTCCCAGCCTTGATCGGGTGGGGAATTACCGG
>JBCDFI010000549.1:0-3672 GCA_039178155.1 Cyanobacteria bacterium P01_H01_bin.105 | reverse complement strand
GGGGTGCTAATGTCGGTGTCGGCTAGCCAGAGCAGTTCTACGGGGTCAACCGCATCTAGCTGACCAATGGATGTTTCGGAGAGCAGGCTAGAATACAGCTCGCGGTTGGCGGGGATGTCGGCCATGGCAGTAAATCGCCAACATTCCCAGCTATCGTTGCTCTCAATTGCCGCCCAGTCTATTTCACAGACACCGTTAGCGGTAGCGGTCCATAACATGTCATCATCGACCCACAGCCGAGTTGGAATAGCTCCAATCAGCGGGCTGTCTTCAACGGTGTAAGTCTGAACGGTATCGTCTGCTGGACTGTAGGCCACTAACCCTTGAGCTGGAAGATAGGGATTACCCTCGCCAGAATATTGAGTGCCCAGCCAGAGGGTCATCTCATTGTCGGTGGTGGTCAGAGCCAGGTCTGTAATTTGTGCATTCCCCAGTTCAGACGGCTGCCAGAGAACGATTTCGTCTTCATCGATCTGGTACTGTACGACTGTGGCGATGCCGCTGGCTCCTTCACCCTGCTCAAAGCCGATAGACCACCATAGGGCATCGTCAGTCACTAATGTTTGAGTCACGGTTGGCACACCTGCAGAGGCTCCAAGTTCGCGTTCGAGAATATCAGTATTGGTATAGAGCACTTTAGCAACCGGTTCTTTTTCCCCTGGTTTAATTAGCTCAAAAATAATCTGCTCTAGATCGTCGTCCGCAGCGGCAGCCGTTTCGTCATCTAGCCATGAGGCATCGAGGCGAACGCGGGCTTGATAAACCCGGTCTTGACCTGTGATGATTTCGTAATCTGGTTCGGCTAAGGCCTCAAAATACTCGGCGTAGTCTGCTTCTTCAGTGGGTTCTGGCGTGATGGACTCTATTCCCCAGGTGCGATCGCGCTTACAAAAAACAAATCCATATCGGTTTCCTCTAAAGGCCAACGTAGTCTCCGTGGCCTCCACTGCGGTGGGACGAAAATTAAAGCGTTCGAAGGGTAGCTCTGCCTCCGTGGCTGGCTGTAGCGGTACTCGGGCGTCCATAGGAGGGCAGGCGGCTTCCGTTTCTAAGGCCGCGCTTGCTGCTATTTCTATGGGTTCCGGCAGCGTTGCTTGTTCGGTGCTTTGGCCTGAATTACAGGCACTGATTGCGAACAAAAGTCCGATATATCCCCAACGCCAAATTTTCATAGATACCTCTACAATGAGCCATCAAGTGTGTCTTAGCTAGATCGACCGTGGCCACTTGCCTAGTCGATTAACTCTGCTTTCTAGGGTAGCGGGTTCTGCGAATAGAAAACGCTCAGAGCCCCACCTGTGCAACTGTCACGGACCACATTCATGGGCTACATCATCAAAGCGAGTGACCGACAAACAGCTGTGCGGATTTTAAAGATTACTTCTAAGATCAGAGATCAGAAAAGTTTGAAGTAGTGTTGCTGTTCTGAATTAAGTATTCGCCCTTGTCGTTCACATCTCCCATGAAAGACTTCGATATCCAAGCTCCATTTGAACCTAAGGGCGATCAGCCCAAAGCAATTGAAGGGTTACTTAACTACTTAAAGGCGGGAGGTCAGTATCAAACGCTTTTAGGGGCAACGGGGACTGGTAAAACCCACACCGTTGCTCGCGTTATTGATAAAGTAGAGCGCCCCACCCTAGTACTCGCTCACAACAAAACCCTAGCTGCCCAGCTGTGTAACGAGCTGCGGGAATTCTTTCCCAATAACGCGGTTGAATATTTTATTAGCTACTACGACTATTATCAGCCAGAAGCCTATATTCCGGTTACCGATACCTACATTGCCAAGACAGCCTCAATTAACGAAGAAATCGATATGCTGCGTCACTCGGCTACCCGTTCTTTGTTTGAGCGGCGAGATGTGATTGTGGTGGCATCCATCAGCTGTATCTACGGTTTGGGAATTCCGACCGAATATCTCAAAGCATCTATTCCTCTACGAGTAGGCATGGAGCTAAACCAACGTCAGGTGCTGCGAGATCTCGCATCTGTGCAATATACGCGTAATGATATTGACTTGGGGCGAGGACGGTTTCGAGTTAAAGGGGATGTATTGGAAATTGGTCCAGCCTATGAGGATCGCATCATCCGTGTGGAGTTTTTTGGAGATGAAATCGATGCGATTCGCTATGTCGATCCGGTTACTGGAGCCACGTTGCAGAGTATGGAGGCGCTCAATATTTACCCAGCGCGTCACTTTGTCACCCCTGACGATAAATTAGAGGCTGCCTGCAATGGCATTCAAACAGAACTTCGTGATCAGTTGGAATTGCTTGAGCAAGAAGGCAAACTGCTAGAAGCACAACGACTGGAGCAGCGGACAAAATATGACTTGGAGATGCTGCGAGAAGTTGGGTATTGCAACGGTGTCGAAAACTATTCTCGCCATTTGGCTGGACGCCACGCTGGCGCTCCCCCTGAATGTCTGCTAGATTACTTTCCTGACGATTGGTTACTGGTGATTGATGAGTCCCATGTCACCATTCCCCAGTTAAGGGGTATGTACAACGGTGACCAGGCTCGGAAAAAAGTCCTAATTGATCATGGCTTTCGTTTACCGAGTGCCGCTGACAATCGGCCTCTAAAAGCAGAAGAATTTTGGCAGAAGGTTAAAAACTGTATTTTTGTGTCGGCTACACCGGGAGAGTGGGAGCTAGATATTTCCGAGGATCGCATTGTTGAACAAATTATTCGACCCACTGGTGTGCTAGACCCCGAGATTTTTGTGCGTCCCACGACTGGGCAGGTAGATGATTTACTCGGAGAGATTAGGGCACGGGTGGAACGCAATGAGCGCACGTTGGTGACTACTCTGACCAAACGTATGGCCGAAGATCTTACTGAGTACTTTGACGAACATGGGGTGAGAGTCCGTTACTTACACTCTGAGATTCATTCCATTGAGCGAATTGAGATTATTCAAGATTTGCGTAACGGTAATTTTGATGTTTTGGTAGGGGTGAACCTCCTCAGAGAAGGGTTAGATTTACCTGAAGTCTCTTTGGTCGCGATTCTAGATGCTGATAAAGAAGGCTTTTTGCGGGCAGAACGATCCCTGATTCAGACGATGGGGCGTGCTGCTAGACATGTTCAGGGGCAGGCGATTCTCTATGCAGATAACCTGACTGACAGTATGGCGAAGGCCATTGATGAGACTGAGCGTAGACGGGCAATTCAAAAAGCGCATAACGATAAGCATGGGATCGTGCCCACGCCAATTATTCGACGCAAGAGCAATGCTATTCTCTCGTTTTTGGAGGTATCACGTCGTCTGAACGCCCAAGAACTAGAGGAGGTTTATGAACATAGTGACGATCTGGCTCTCGAAGATATTCCGGAGTTAATTAGTCAACTAGAGAAGCAAATGAAAGCAGCTGCCAAAGAGCTGGATTTCGAAGAGGCTGCCAAATTTCGCGATCGCATCAAGCATCTACGAGAGAAGTTACTGGGCAAACGCACAGAGGTTGAGTAGTGCAGTATGCCAGACCGCTATTGTGCTGCCGTATAGATAGCGGTTGCTATACTTAGTAGTCTATTTAGATAGGTTTTTATCTTTGGTGTAATAGCGATACAGAGATACCAGCATTACCTTGAGGGCTCGGTTGAGTTCATCAGAGGTTTCCAAACAGTGCGCTAAAATCGTTAGCTTGCTTTCAAAATCACCGTAGG
>JBCDFI010000548.1:0-3673 GCA_039178155.1 Cyanobacteria bacterium P01_H01_bin.105 | reverse complement strand
GAAATTAACAGGATTTCGTCTAGAATCTCAAACTATTATATTGTCTAGGTTCCGCCTCAATTCAAGTCGGCGTTAACCGCTCTCGTCTCTAGCGCTTTACTAATATAGCGGGCTGATAAACCTAAGTCAACACTTGTGGGCGATTTATTTTTTTCAATCCCAATCCATTGATGTGTAAGGGGTTGGAAGAATCTTTGACTGGTTTTGATTTGATATCGCTACATTTTTTCGGCTTCTTTGGTGTGCAGGTTTGTCTTGATGACTTAGGTTGAATCGCGGGGATCATGACACTAGCGCAATGTAGAGTCTCAGCCTGACTAGATAATTTGGGTTGTCTTCAATTCAATGGATGTCCAAGTCTATCCACGTTGGGTTCTGTTTTAATTACTTTAGATTGGGTACTAGGCTTTTTCTTCACTTCGAAGGAGAATGTGACGGTCATATACAGAGGAAAACGCGGTGAATTTTCAATCTGTCATTGCTACGCTGAATGAGTTTTGGTCGGCGCAGGGATGTTTGATTGTTCAGCCCTATGACACTGAAAAGGGTGCAGGGACTAAAAGCCCGCATACATTTTTAAGGGCAATCGGACCCGAACCATGGTCGGTCGCCTACGTAGAACCTTGTCGTCGACCGGCCGATGGCCGATACGGAGAAAATCCTAATCGCTATCAACATTACTATCAGTATCAAGTCCTGATTAAGCCATCCCCTAGCAATATACAGGACCTATACTTGGAGTCTTTACGGGCTCTGGGTATCAAACCAGAGGATCATGATATTCGGTTTGTAGAAGATAATTGGGAAGATGCGGCAGTTGGTGCTTGGGGTGTCGGTTGGGAGGTTTGGCTAGATGGAATGGAAGTGACGCAGTTTACATACTTCCAGCAGTGTGGTGGGTTGGATTGTAAACCGGTATCTATTGAGATCACCTATGGTTTAGAGCGATTGACTATGTATTTGCAGGAAGTGGATGCGATCGCAAAAATACAATGGAACAACAGCGTTACCTACGGCGATGTCCATATGCAGGGCGAAATTGAGTGTTCCACCTATAACTTTGAAGCCTCCAACCCAGAACTATTGTTCAATCTGTTCAATTTGTATCAGCAAGAAGCCGAACAGCTAATGGAGCGTGAGCTAGTACTCCCCGCCTATGACTTTGTACTCAAGTGTTCCCACACCTTTAACCTCTTAGATGCCCGTGGCGTCATTTCAGTAACTGAGCGTACTCGTTACATTCGTCAAGTTCGTGCACTTGCCCGTAAAGTTGCCCAGCTTTATTACGAGCAACGAGAAAAACTAGGCTTTCCGCTACTAAATGATGACAATAGTGAAAATTCTGAGGATCTAAGTCATAAAGAGAATGCCGTACCTGCCTAAAATAAGTGCAGATAACAAACGCGTTAGGAATATCCAATCATGGCTTTTAGCTTAAGAGCATATTTAGAACCGATTGCAAATTGGTTTGCACAGTTTGGTCTACCCGAATCCATTACCCATTGGGGACACCCAGCTATGATGGGCATTGTCGTTTTTGCTATGGGCAGTAGCGCTGCTATCGCTGGTTGGAAAATTCGTACTGGTGCTCCCGATGCAACGATGGGGTCCATGCCTGTACGTAAATTTCACAAGAAAGTGGCCTTGTGGATGACCACATTTATTGGCATGGGATATACCGGTGGTTTGCTTTCTTTAGTCATGCAAGGTCAGCCGATTTTAGAAAGCCCCCACTTCTGGACAGGTTCAGCGGTACTGGGGCTCTTAGGGTTAAACGGTGCTATTTCCATGAGTAAATTTGGCGGTGGCCAAGACTCATTGAGAAGTGCTCACGCCTATATTGGTACAGCAGCAGTAGCACTGATGGTGGTCCATGCTGCTCTAGGGTTGAAATTGGGTCTATCAATTTAGCGACAGTCTCTTTCACCAGGATCATTTCGGGAACGATACCAGAAGCGCTGCTCAAATTGAAGCAGCGCTTCTGGTATTTTTTAAGCGATCACCATGACTCCTTGGGGACCCATCGTTATCTTTTTAGGCTATGTTCTAGGGCTTCTGTCCACAGGTATTACGCTAGGAGCATCAAACCATCCCATCATCAGCTACGGTCTTTTTATCCTTGGATTAGGGTTTAGCCTCTGGATACCTCGGTATTGGAGATTAGGACCAACAGCCCGTCAATGGTTACTCGCTGGATTGATTAGTCTGGTAGGCGCAGGTTACTGTTTATGGCGTATCCCTCAACCCGAGGTTGATGATGTGAGTTGGCATGCACCCGGTAATTACAGTGCCTATGGGGAAATTACATCACTTCCTCAAATAAATCGCAGTGGTAAGAGCAAATTTTGGCTCAAAGCCTACAGTATTCAAAACAGAGCTAAAGATGCTGACTTCATTAGTCGCCAACCTGTCAGCGGCAAGCTATATGTAACAGCACCGTTAGAAAAAACAAACGGCTTATATCCGGGTCAGGCGATCAAAGTAACCGGCCAGTTGTATAAGCCCAACACTGCTAGCAAGCCAGGGGAGTTTGACTTTAAAGCTTATCTTGCTAAACAGGGGAGTTTTGCCGGAATCAGCGCCAAATATATAGATGGACTATCCAATACAGACTATCCTCGGCCCGGCCTATGGCGAGTGCGGCAACGCATTATTAATGCCCAAGGTCGTTGGCTTGGGAAAAAAGGAGTATTGGTTAGTGCCATGGTGTTGGGACGACGAGCTGTGGATCTACCCTACGATCTACGAGATGCTTTCATTGAGGCGGGATTGGCCCATACACTCGCAGCATCTGGCTTTCATGTGGCTCTGGTATTGGGTTTAGTACTAGCTCTACTAAACTGGCAACCGGCTCGTGCCCAGGCTATCGGAGGTAGTATTGCTTTACTGCTATATGTAGGTTTGACAGGGTTACAGCCCAGCGTTATGAGAGCAGCCATAATGGGTCTGGGAGCTATGCTAGGTTTGGCACTGGAGCGTAAGGTAAAACCGTTAGCCTGTTTGAGTCTGGCAGTCTTTTTGTTATTAGTTTGGAACCCTCGCTGGATTTGGGATATTGGCTTTCAACTTAGTGTGGCAGCTACCCTAGGACTGATGGTGATGGCCACGGCTTTAGCAAGACGATTAGACTGGATGCCAAGTGCGATCTCAACTTTGCTTTCTGTTCCTATTGCTGCCTATATCTGGACATTACCGCTGCAGCTTTATCACTTTGGTATTGTCCCGTCCTACAGCATCGTACTCAATATATTAGCTACACCATTGGTGACGATAGTCAGCTTAGGCGGATTTGTTAGTGCTATGGTTAGCTTGATTTGGCCATTAGCAGGGAGCGCGATCGCATGGTTATTAGCTATCCCAATCCAGCTTTTGATCAGCTTAGTCAACCTATTTAACCAACTACCAGGTCATCAATTAATAGTCAGAAATATCTCCGTTGGACTCGTAGTAGGTATATACAGTCTTTATGGCAGCCTAACCATAGGGCTAGCTTCTCGAAATCGGACAGTCTAGGTCCGGAACGTGCGCATCGGTGTAGAATAAACAAGCTCAAAAGTTTGGGCGATCTGACTAAATAAGCCCCTGGAGAGGTGGCAGAGTGGTTGAATGCGGTAGACTCGAAATCTATTATGGGCTTCGGTTCATCGGGGGTTCGAATCCCCCCCTCTCCGTT
>JBCDFI010000547.1:0-3678 GCA_039178155.1 Cyanobacteria bacterium P01_H01_bin.105 | reverse complement strand
CAGAAATTTCCAGAACTCGCCAATCGCGGTGTGGAAATCAATATCGAAAAAAATATTCCTGTCGGAGCCGGACTGGCCGGAGGATCTAGCAACGCTGCCGCTACCCTAGTCGGGTTAAATCTGCTCTGGAATCTGGGCCTGACTCAGATTGAGCTAGAAGAACTCTCAGCTCAGCTCGGCTCAGATATTCCTTTTTGTATTCGTGGCGGCACCGCCATTGCCACCGGGCGCGGTGAAATTCTTGATCCCATTGCTAGTTTGAGCGATCTATACGTTGTCTTAGCCAAGTACGAGAGCCTTTCGGTCTCAACACCGTGGGCCTATAAAACCTACCGAACAAACTTTAGCGATCGCTATACCGACATTGCCGACAGCACTACGCTCAAAGACCGACAGCAGCGGGTTCATGCCGGCCCCATGGTGACCGCCATTACCCAAGAAGATACAAAGGCCATCGGCTCTCAACTCTATAACGATCTAGAGCGGGTAGTGTTACCGGCCCACGAGAAAGTCCTGCAGCTGCGCGATCTTATGGCCAGCCATGGCGGTCTAGGCACAATGATGTCGGGTTCGGGGCCAACCGTCTTTACCCTGGCCGCTACTCAGACCGCCGCCGACCAAATTTTAGCCAGCGTCAGAGCCGATATTCCCGATCCCGACCTAAAGCTATGGTCAGCTCAGTTCACATCTACGGGTATTCGCTTAGAATCTGACTAGACGCCACATCACCAGATGCCCCTTGTCTTTCGCTCTATCGATCTTGAAGCCCATGCCGAACTGTGTGTTCACTTTCGGCGTGACGCATTTGCCTGCAGTTTTGCCGATGGCGACCAGCGGTTTGCCCTAGAGAGTGGTGAACACGCCCAAGATTATCTCAGCTGGCTCAGCAAGCGAATTATCGCCTGTCCAGAAAGTTGCGTTCATGTGTTTGACGGGCAAGAAATCATCGGCCAAATCGAGACGGAACTCAGGGGTCAAGAAAAACTGGGCTATGTCTATCTGTTTTACTTAATTCCCAGTCGGCGAGGTAAAGGATTTAGCGATCAGCTTCACGCCTATGTCATGCAGCTATTCCAAGAAGTCGGCGTGATCCGGGCTCAACTATCGGTCAGTCCGACCAATCAAACAGCCATGAACTTTTATAAACGCCACGGCTGGCAAGATCTGGGCACCAGACCTGGACACACCGATATTAATTTGATGGAAATTGCGATTGAGGCAGTTACTTAGACCTGCACAGGCGGATTTATGAAGCCATATTGAAGAATTGAACAGGCTTGCCCCGTAGTTTAGAAGATACTTGAGGGATGCCTATAATGATTTCATCACATACGGCTTTGATTAGCATTGCTGATGTGTGGGCGCTGCAGCTTGGCACTCCCATGGGTGAGTGTGTTAGTCTGCTGTTTGTATTAATCCCTGACCATTCCAAACTCAAACTGGGTGCGGTTTTGCAGGCCATCTAACCACCCCACAGGTGTTTTAGCTATTGAGCCAGCTCTAAATGCTTAGGACAACTTCACCAGATTGGAAGATTTTGACCTGAGTGCGAGCTTACCTGGGGATGATGTATCGAAAAGGCAACTTTTTGCATGATTAACCTGAAAAGTCGATTGATCTGGCTAACGGAAACAGCAGCGATCGGAACTGGACTACTCGTTTTACTAGCTTGGGTCTTTGACTGGCTAATCTGAAATATTAAATATTTCTAAAATCTAGTATACCGCTTTAATCCTAGAAATTGGCTGATCGAGGACAGTTTTTTGATGTCAGCAAGTGGAATCAACCTAGATTTTCCATGGCTGGTATGCAAGAAATCGATGATTGGGATCGGGCTAGTTGCGATAGCCTGACAATAAGATCGGCACGGCTTTAAACGGCCATCAATGACTATGAATCTAGGGAAAATTAAGCTATCACAGCTGCGGGCTTTAGTTGCGATCGCAACTACCCAAAACTTTAGTGAGGCCGCCCTAGAACTCAACCTGAGCCAGTCCACCATTAGCCATAGTATTGCTGCTCTAGAATCAGAGCTGGGTATCGTTGTCGTCAATCGCGGACGTCACGGCGCTAGCCTAACTCCTGTCGGCGAAGCCGTCTGTGCTAAGGCTCAGCAAATGCTTCAAACTCTAGAAGATATGGGTCAGCTGGCCTCTCAAGCACGCGGGGTAGAGGGTGGCCAGGTAAGAATTGTGGCCTTTCGCAGCATGGCAAGTAATGTATTGCCAAGTGCGATCGCAAAGCTCCACACCACCTATCCAACAATTCAGGTCACCATTACCGAAATGGATGAGCTGCGTGAATTTCAACAGGCTCTAATTGAAGGTAAAGCCGATATCTCCGTAGCAGAACTGCTGCCCAAAACAGACTTTGAAACCCTACCAATTATCAAAGATCCCTGTATTGGACTATTGCCGCCAAACTATCCCCTCGATACCCCACAGCTCACCTGGGATCATCTCCATAACTATCCCCTAATCACCTCAGTACACGGCAGCTGCACCCATCGGATCAATCGTGCCCTTAAACAGGCAGTCCCCCCGATCAACGTCGACTATCGTGTACGTACTGACAGCACGATAGTGGGCATGGTCACACAAGGTTTAGGCATTGGTATTTTGCATCAGCTATCGGCTCACCCAATTCCTCAAGACGTGCGGGTGATGCAGCTCCCCTTCCAAATTTTTCGTCCCCTAGGCGTGTCGTGGCCCAAAGAGGCTCTACTATCGCCAGCAGTTTACGCATTTTTAGACGTATTTAAGGCACTAGAACTAGACGCTTATCTCGCTGCTTAGGCCTGAGGTCGTCGTTTACCAGGTGTTTTCAACCACATCAGCAAGCCGGTAATCACCAGAGTCAACAAACCCAGAGCATTCAAAATTGGGTAGACAAACTCTAAATTCACCATGCCAAACGAGCCACGATGCAAATCCAGCAGCCAAATAAAGTCTGCGGCTCGGTCAGCCGCCACCGCAAACTGAAAGGCCGTGCCCGTCGTCAGAGTAAGCAACAGCGGCAGCACCATAAACGGAACTAGGGCACGATGCAGCTGACGAATTTGGTAAACCTTCATAAACGAGTTTGGGGGTGTAGTTGCTTTTTAAGGGTGATCAGCACCCAAGGACAAATCAAGATCAAGCCAAACAAGATTTCGCTTAACCCTATGGGGAAACTGTTTTGTGAAATATCTCCAGGTAACGTACTCGGCAAGGCAGATTCTGACACCGGCTCCGCAGCATCCTCTGAACTGCTTGTACTAGATTCTGGCTCAGCGATCGCAGGCTGAGGTTCTGCCGGTGCAGCTTCTTCAGATCGGCCGTGATCCACCCCATTATGGGCAACAGCTGGCTGTACTGTTTCTAGACCAACCGCCTGTAGACCAACCCCGAGAATACTGACCATCATGATCGTTTTATTAACAGAGGTCATCAGCAATCTGCTCGCTTATTTCTAAAGCAAACATAACGTTTCCAACTTTAGGATAAAACCTTGAGTCAGCTAAAACGTCAAGTAAATAGCATCTCGGATCACAAACTCAATTAACGATTATGATCAGACAGGTTCTCTAGCGAGATTGAGCATGGCTATCCGATTAAGAATCGGCGAGGTGGCCAAACAAACGGGCCTTGCCGTGGGCGCACTGCGCTATTACGAAAATCTGGGTTTACTCACCTCAGT
>JBCDFI010000546.1:0-3701 GCA_039178155.1 Cyanobacteria bacterium P01_H01_bin.105 | reverse complement strand
TTGGCCCTATAAATCTTTGACAAAGGGCAAAAGCACATCAATAAACTCAGCTGTCGACTCATAAGGGAGCACATTGCGTCCAGGAATAAAGACCCCGCAAGCATCGGAAAAATGCTGAGTGTAGTCGTTTAAACGATCCTGGGCTGTGGTGTCCTGAGCTGTGCGATCAATGGTAGATGCGGCTTTGCCCATGATGACGAGGATGGGCTGTTGGATGGCTGAGATCGCAGCCCTATAATCCTGTCGCCAAAACCCAGCCAAAAACGAAAACACCGCATAGCGTGTATCCATATCCCGCGAACCTTCGTCCAACATAGCCAACCACTCATCGGTAACGTCCTCTGTGCGATCAAATAGCTGTCGCTCAGAAAACGACTTTAAAAATTTCTGAGTGCGAGCATACTGATAAAACCCCCAACCCAACGGCGAGGCAAACAGCGACCAGTTAAGCTGCTGCCGCCAGTCCGGTGTTGGCTCACTAATCAATCGCCAAGCCGGTGGACCCGATAAAGCAGCTCCCACCACCCATGGGCTCATCGTGTCATCGGCCATAAGTTCGAGGGCCACTGGCAGCAATGCTCCTTGCACCACAACAATGACCGGTTTTTGAATCACCTCAGAAATTAAACAGTGAAGCTGTTCAGCCCAGTCGCGAGGACTATAGGCACGTCGAGGTAGATCGCTTTTCCCACATCCCAAAAGATCGGGCACGTACAGGCTCGCTCCCTGCCACTGGTCAACAAATGGCTGCCAAAACTGTCCCGCTAACCCTACTCCAATGGGGTGAATCAATAACAGAGGCGTTACGTCACTGTTGCCGTCGTGTACTTCATAGGCACAGGTGTGCTGTTGCCAGCGATAGACTGCCATGGGCTTGCATAGTAGAGTCGGTGCTTATTTTAGCCCTCGCTATGGGACTAACCCTAGTCTCAATAATTCATCACTAATATTTCGTCCACCTTGCCACGCTTTGTAGCTTTTGAGTTGATGGCTCGGCTGGCACTGACGCGCACCCATGGGTAATCCTGATAGAGATCCTGAATAAACTCCGTGTAAGCGTTGCTCAGCAGTACCTTACAACCTCGTGCTGAAAGCTCATCGACGACAGATTTCAACCGTTGTTGCTCGGCGCGATCAAACCTGTTGCTGTTATAGCTGGTAAATGAGGCTGTGGTTGAAACTGGGTCATAGGGAGGATCAAAATAAACAAAATCATTCTGCTCCGCATCTGCTACCGCCGTGGCAAAATCAGACTCGAAGATCCTGACATTTGCCAGATTTAGATATGTGCTAACCGCTCTTAGGACCGTTTCATCAGTGATGGTAGGGTTTTTATACCGACCAAAGGGCGCATTAAATTGTCCTTTTGAATTCACGCGAAAGAGCCCGTTATAACACGTTTTATTAAGAAAAATAATGCGTGCGGCCCGCTGTATGAAGGTTCTCTCGGCGAATCCGGTTTGTCGATCCCATCTACGCACTTCGTAAAAGTAAGATTCGTCATTACGGTGCTGTTGTAGGGTCTCAATAAGCTCGTTTACAGCGGTTTGAACTACCTGGTAACAGTTGATTAGTTCTGCGTTGCGATCGCTGATAATCGCTGTTTCAGGCTGCAGAGTCAGCAGCAGTGCCCCGCCACCAATAAAAGGCTCATAATATCGCCCATAGTCAGTCGGTGCATATTTCAGTAATTCAGGTATCAACTGCCGTTTACCCCCAGCCCACTTTAAAAATGGACGCAGTGCTACCGTTGGGGAAGATAGTTGAACCATAAACTCTTAAGAATTTTCCTTTTAGGAGGATCAAGCAGCTACGGTAGAATATGCAAGGCCCATGGTAACACCAGGCTTTTTAATACTCTGCTTAAATTCAACGGCTGCTGCTGAGCCTCAATTTAGACGATGCAAGACTTTTTCTCCAATGTATCGCGCTATCCGCGATACTTTATTACATTTACACTGGGCATACTCTACAGCATTGTTAAGCCATTGCTGCCCCTCTTCGAAAATCGCGTGACGGCGGTGGCATTAATAGGGGCCGTAGTAGCTGGCTTTTTATGTCTGACATTTACCCTCAAAGCAATGTTGGGCTTAGCCTAGAAGGGATTGTCCCTTGGGATTGTCCATCGTGGGTATTTAGGAAAATCGCGAATCGGTAGGGTGAGCATGGCTCATCATTAACTAATTAGGAGAAGACGATGGCAACAAGTCGTCGAGTGGCGCGCGTATCTGCGTCAATTAAGCGTGAAATTAGTCAGATGCTACTGACGGATATCAAAGATGAGCGAGTCGGTGGGGGCATGGTCAGCGTTACTGCTGTGGATGTTGCTGGCGACCTGCAACACGCCAAAGTATTTGTCAGCATCTATGGTACTGACGAAGTCAAGGCCGAAACCATGGCCGGACTAGCCGCTGCCACACCTTATGTAAAAGGCACCTTAGGACGGCGCTTACGACTACGACGCACCCCTGAAATCATTTTCAAAGAGGATGTTTCCTTTGAGCAGGGGGCTCAGGTGCTGAATTTGCTCAATCAACTGGAGCATGAGCGCGGTAGTGAGGATGAAGATGAGATTCCAGCTGTCGTCCCTAGCGCTATTGAAGACGAGGACGGAGTGTAGACTCCCTCCTAATCAGCTAGTCCATGCTCAAGCCAATCTTACCCGACCCAGACAGTCTGTCCCTATCGCAGCTGGTCGCCCAGATGATCGTAGTACGAACCACTGGGCACTTATTTGATCACGAAATTGAATACCCTGTTTGGGAAGCCACCCAAGCTCAGCTGGAGCACTATGTCACCAAGTTAGGTGTGGGTGGTTTGATTCTGTTAGGTGGCAGCGGTGCAGAAGTTGCATTACGCTGCCAAACATTACAGGCGATGGCAGAGATCCCTCTCTTGATAGCGGCCGATATTGAAGAAGGTGTCGGCCAGCGCTTTAGTGGTGCAACCTGGTTCCCACCACCGATGGCCTTGGGAGAAATTGCTCGTACTAATGTGGATCTAGCCAAAGACTGGGCGCGCCAGTTTGGTCGGCATACTGCCTGTGAGGCTATGGCCATTGGGCTGAACTGGGTGTTGGCTCCGGTAGTGGATGTTAACAATAACTCAGCCAATCCGGTGATTAACGTGCGAGCCTTTGGAGAAACGCCGGAGATTGTTACTCAGCTCACACAGGCATTTATTGCAGGAGCGCAAGATTATCCAGTACTAACAACGGCTAAGCATTTTCCTGGCCATGGCGATACGTCAATAGACTCGCACCTTAGTCTGCCAGTGATCGAGCACGACTTAGACCGGCTTGACCGGGTGGAACTAGCATCGTTTAAGGGCGCAATGTTTCCTGATGAGGGCAAGTCTGTAGACAGCGTCATGACGGCTCACATTTGTCTAAGTGCTTTGGATCAGAAGCATCCTGCCACCTTATCAAAGCCGATTTTGACCGGACTATTGCGTCAGGACCTAGGATTTGACGGTCTTATTGTTACCGATGCCTTGGTCATGGGGGCGATTACAGACACTTATGGCCCTTATGAGGCGGCAGTGCTAGCGGTGGAAGCAGGAGCCGACGTGGTGCTAATGCCTGCCGATGTGGAGGGCTGCATTCAGGCGATTTGTGAAGCCGTGCGAGTGGGGCGTTTGGATAAGGATCAGATTCGGTCATCGGTAGAACGGATTTGGCGGGCAAAGTATAAGGTATCTGG
>JBCDFI010000545.1:0-3710 GCA_039178155.1 Cyanobacteria bacterium P01_H01_bin.105 | reverse complement strand
GCTCCGTAGCCCTGGCGCTCACCCCAATCAGCGCTCGCTCGCCAAGTAGGGCTTTCTAAAACCAGACCCATGCCATAGGCTTGAGCTAATTTGCCATAGCTGTTGAAATAGCTTTGGAGTGTCTCAGTTCCCAGAGGCCGATCCAGCAAGGTAAACGCCGCAAAGTCAGGTAAGTCCCAACCCTGTTGAAATAGCAGTACTGTTTCTAAGCCACCATCCGTAATACAAACATGGTCAGATAGCTGTGGTAGCCGGTGACGATGATAAGCCATAGTTGTGCAGTTTCTTAAGTGTGTCAATGAATGTGTTTCATTTGATACAAACTGCGGATCGAAATTCCCAAACGTGTTTTGTGATGTTTATCACGCCCTCAAGACGTTACTAAGCCTATTCCCAGACAACCGTGGCAAAATAGGCAGTGACCCATGCTCATTGCTTTCCATGCTGCGCCTTGCTGAGATCAAGCTGCCCCTTGACCATACCGATGAGGACCTTCACACAGCGGTTCTTAAAAAACTGCACCTCAAAGCGGCTGATATGACCCGCTATACCGTCTTCAAACGTAGCTATGACGCGCGTAAGCGAGAAAATATTCGGCTGGTGTACATCGTTGATGTTGAGACACCCAAACAAAAACAGCTGCTCAGCCGGTTTAAGAAAGATCCCCACATTAAGCCCACACCGGATACCCGCTATCATTTCGTAGCCAAGGCACCCCAGGCATTAGCACACCGCCCCGTTGTGATCGGCAATGGTCCCTGTGGCATTTTTGCCGGACTGCTGTTGGCTCAGATGGGGTTTAAGCCCATCATTCTAGAGCGAGGTAAGGCCGTCCATGAACGCTCTGTCGATACCTTTGGCTTTTGGAGTAAGGCCAAGTTTAAGCCAGAATCGAACGCGCAGTTTGGTGAAGGTGGGGCTGGCACATTTTCTGATGGGAAGCTCTACAGCCGCATTAAAGATACCAATCACCATGGACGCAAGGTATTGCAAGAGCTAGTCAATGCTGGAGCGGTGCCAGAAATTCTCTATATCAACAAGCCCCATATTGGTACTTATCGTCTAGTCAAGATTGTTGAGAATCTGCGTAATACGATTCTCGCCCTAGGCGGCGAAGTTCGGTTTGAGACCCGCGTAGATGACATTGATATTGACGATGGCCAGGTGCGAGGGGTGACCTTGGCCAACGGCGACTATATACGCACAGACCATGTGGTGCTATCCGTCGGTCACAGCGCCCGTGACACCTTTGAGATGCTGCATCGTCGGGGCGTCTACATAGAACCCAAACCCTTTTCCATTGGCTTTCGTGTGGAGCACCCTCAGCCGTTGATTGACGAGTGTCGTTTTGGGGAGCAGGCGGGTCACCCTGTTTTAGGGGCGGCGGACTATAAGCTGGTACACCACTGTAGTAATGGTCGCTCGGTCTATAGCTTTTGTATGTGTCCCGGTGGTCAGGTGGTGGCTGCCACGTCCGAAACAGGTCGAGTGGTAACCAACGGCATGAGCCAGTATGAACGCAGCGGTAAAAACGCCAATAGCGGCATCGTCGTTGGCATTACTCCTGAAGTCGATTATCCTGACGGTCCTCTGGCCGGAATTGCCCTGCAGCGCGAGCTAGAGTCCCGCGCGTTTGAGTTGGGAGAGAGTACTTATAATGCCCCTGGTCAGCTGGTGGGAGATTTTCTGGCTGGTCGACCTTCTACCCAGGTAGGCTGTGTTAAACCGACCTATCGACCAGGAGTACACCTATGCGATCTCAGCTCTAGTTTGCCTGACTATGCTATTGAGGCTATCCGCGAAGCGATTCCTGTCTTTGACCAAAAAATCAAGGGATTTGCCATGCATGATGCAGTGCTAACAGGTGTAGAAACACGTACCTCATCCCCCATTCGAATTAAGCGCGGAGATGACTTTCAGAGCTTAAATACAAAGGGGCTGTATCCATCTGGAGAAGGGGCTGGGTACGCAGGCGGAATTCTTTCTGCAGGCGTTGATGGCATTAAAGTTGCCGAAGCTGTGGCCCTGAGCATGGTTGAAAAAGCAGCTTGTTTAGTTTGAAGATTACAACTGATTGTTTTTTTTAACTCCCTTATGCGATATACCGATTTACTAGAACATCCTGAGGGTGGGCGCTATCTTGAAGTTTATCGTTCTGCCAAGACAGTTTTGAGCGATCACAAAAGTAGAACTGCACTCACTCATATCTATTTTTCTTTGAGCCCCCATGAGGTCAGTCGCTTTCACCGTGTCAGCAACGATGAAGTGTGGAATCTCTATCAGGGAGACGGTCTTTATCTATATCAGTGGGATGGGCGGTCCTCGACTATCGAATTTATTGAGCTGTCGGCACGGTCTATGAACTTTTGCCACGTTGTGCCCGCCGGTTACTGGCAAGCCGCAGCTCCCATGGCGGATCGCGTTTTAGTGGGCTGCTCGGTCGCACCAGGGTTCGAATTTGAGGACTTTGAACTCATTGACTCAGCTTCAGATGCAGCAGCAACCCTTAAAGAAATCAAGCCAGACTTAAGCAAATTTCTCTGATTCTTTTCCAGCGATAACAACCAGCCAGATAATTGGTTAAGGACCCTTCCAACTCCTTATATAGACAATGCTTATCAGCCTCATCGGATATAAGAACTTGACATGGTTGATCTTTATTCAGAGGATAAGTAAAGACACCGACTTGGGCCATGAGACATACTGTTATCTCTTATAGCCTGAAGA
Source organism: Cyanobacteria bacterium P01_H01_bin.105 (assembly GCA_039178155.1). Classification (GTDB taxonomy): domain Bacteria; phylum Cyanobacteriota; class Cyanobacteriia; order Phormidesmidales; family Phormidesmidaceae; genus Leptothoe. The sequence continues at coordinate 983 of JBCDFI010000545.1, read as the reverse complement.
GTTATCCTCGCTGAAGGAATTCTTTTTGTTCTTGTTTTGAAGTCTCAAAGGCCTAGCTGTTTACTGCATCATCTGGGCTAGAGGCTGTCAAAAATCTAGTTGAAATTCCGTGCTTTCAAGCTTCAGAGCGCGGTGTCATTAGATTTGGAGAGTCCTATAACAATGGTTGAGAATACTACACCACACGCATGTTCTGTCGATGACTATGATTATCGGCTATATCGGGCTTTGGATTTTCTACACAGCTGGTCTTTTTTATTGGGCTGTGGATTGGGGTTGTTGATTACGATTGGCTACTTTAATCTAACCGCTGGTAAAGCAGAGGCTGAACCGCTCAGGTTTCCCCCAGCGCTTAGACATCTGGCAAATTATCGGTAGTGTATTTGCAGATCTCCTATCTGTATTGGAGGCTGTAGTTTTTTAAGATCTGTGGCGCAGCCAACAAATATATGCGTTGGCTGCGCTAATGCATGTAGAAGAGCTGAGAGAACTTGGTCTTGTTATTAGTACTGACTCCCGGTTTGACGGTGCTGAAGCGCTGTTAGGCCGTTGCTTTCTAATAGTTTGCCGTTGATGACTTGAGCGTAGATTAATAGATGATCACCAGCGACAACGTGAGTTTTAGGCAGACACTGTAAATACGCCAGGGCATCTGTCAGTATTAGCTCGTCACTATCGATCCGTTGAATGTTCAGGGTTTGGGAATCTATCTGACAGGATGTTTGATGGGAAAAGTGGCGACGTATGCTGCGTCCTTCTTTGAGAATGTTGAGTATAAAGGGTTGGTCGGTTTGCAAGCTTGCGATCGCACCGTCTCCCAACGGCAGCGCCACCATCATGCCAGGCGGGCTAAAACTAGCCTGAGAGACCCACGACGTTAAAATAGCGCGGCTGTCTCCATGATGTTCAAAGGTAATCACTCCGAGAGAACCAATAATTCGTCCTATGGCCTGGGCAGTCCGGTTAGCTTGAGCATCTCTGGC
>JBCDFI010000544.1:0-3719 GCA_039178155.1 Cyanobacteria bacterium P01_H01_bin.105 | reverse complement strand
TGATAAAAGGCAGTACGATCTTGAATAGCTTGATTTATATAGTTGGCTTCATCCCAATTCGTCCCAAAAGGGTGTTGAAAAATCCACCAAACTACCACCCCGGTAACTGCAGCAAAGATCCCCAGCGCTATAAATAGCCACAATCGCTGACCAATCGACTCATATTTTGAGTAAACCTTGCCAATACTGTCTATCGAAGACATCTCAAAATTAATTATTATCTCCTTACAGCAATGATAAAAGACAATTGCTGAGTGTTGGTTTAAGAGAAGTTAACTCACAGATGTTAAAGTACTCTGCTTAAAGAGATCTTGACCACTTAATTGCTGCGTATCATCGAGATCTAACAACCCCAGTAGAGTAGGGGCAAGATCAACAGCCTGAGCGTTCCCTCGAAATGCAGTCGTATTAATGTCAGGACCATCAGCTAACAGAAACCCATAAGCACGATGACTGCCCGTCCGATGATGGGGAACAGGTCCAATCCGACCATACCCTACCGTATCCATAGCATCACTAGGAATAGTCTCATTCCACAGTACAACCAAGTCAGCATCTGGCAGCTTAGGATTGCTATCAAACGGATCTTTTCTCATACGAACAACTCGATCTACCAAGGGTTGCCCTGTGCGGGCATCGGTTGTCTTCTGCAATAAATCTATTAGCTCAGCACATACAGTCTCATACTCTGTAGCCTCTACAATTCCTTGGGCCTCACGTCCTTTTACATTAACGCGAATATATCCCTCAGAATAGCTAGGAATAGCAAACGCTTTCATTTGAGGCCACAGAGGCTCATACCATTTAGCAGGCTGCCAAAAAAGAGAATCGCCTTGTTGTTGTAGCGCATCAGGACAGCGTAGAGCCGGTTGAGTCAGGTTGTTGACAAAGATATCTAAGGGTTTTTGAATACGCACCGGCATTTTTGACCGTAGCCATCGTGAAGCCGCATTCAAAGGCACACGCTGGTTCCAAATCTCTCCCACCCAGCCGCGTTTTTGGTCAAAGGTTGTCTCAAGAGGGGCAAGAGGGGCACCCACCTTACCAGATGAAAGCGCAGCTTTACCAGAAAAACTATAACGATGCATCAGCTCAGGCAAAAAGACCATGCTGGGCACATCCATCACATTTGTCCCCATACCATGGGCTGCAAAAATGACTACATTCGCAGGTTGTGGTGATGCCTCTAAAATCTTACCGATGGCTTGATCCACCTCAACAAAGGTCTTTAACATTAAATCCTCAGCCCCCGCCTCAGCCATACAGTACAGCGGATGATCAGGCTGACTCAAATGCCACATATAGTGTCCAGCCGTGTGAGTTTCACCAAAAATTGTTAAGAAAAAATCCCACTCTTTTTGGTTTAGCAAGCTCGCACAAATGTTTGCCTTACGCTCAATTCCCACAGTCATGGCCTTTTGCAGCCGGGTTAATGCGTTGAGATTACGGCATTCAGCAAAGTCCTTTAAAAACGCCGGATGCTCACCATACTCAGCAATAATGCTTGCTAGAGCGTCCTCAGGCGTAGAGTGACTAGCCGTCATGGGAGAATGTGCTCCCCAGCCAAGTACATGCAGACCGTCTACATCGTCTGACAACGCAGATTGAGGGATATCAAACGCAATAACCTTGCGCTTGTCACCTAGGGCATAAAAAGGAGGATTTTCTTGATAGGTATAAGCTCCAACTTCTTTGACAGAGTAAGTATGGGGATCATACTTTATCGGTCCCCAGTACCCTGTTTCCTCAGGGACTTGACCGCTAATAAAGGTTGTCCAGGGTGTTTCAGCGCGGTAATGCTCGGTATTAGACAAATGCCCATAGCAGCCCTGCTGCTTGAGGCGAGCCAACGTCGGTAGGTAGCCAGCTGCCATCCAAGTTTCTAAAACTGCTGGATCGGCAGCATCAAGACCAATAGCGATAAGAGCAGTCATAGTAGATAAATCCCCACAGACTAGATGAAAAAGACCTTACATAAGCGTTCTAGCCATACGTCTAAAGACACAAACTATTGAGTAGTCAATCCCCCAAGTCCATAGCCAATGATTGAGCAAAAACTACAGCACAGTAGGAATGAGAGAAATTGGAAACTCTATGGTAGAGGGCGTATGGCTTAGTCAGAGTTGCCAGAGCGTTGAATCAATAGTAGCTAATCAATCTGGAAGTTAAATATAAGAAGTTCCAGGAGTTTCTTAAAAATATGATGAAGATGATTAAAAAAATAGCAAAGTTGACAACCACCCACAACCTACAGAGATGCTCCATGCTGAAATGATTGCTGTAAGTATCCCCAGTGCCACGCCAACCAGGCACCAGTACGAATACGTCGCTGTGGATTGGGTAAAACCTGTGACAACCAGCGCTTACCGTTGCAAACACCCCGAAGCCCTTTTATGAATTGCTGCGTCACCGGTACCCCAAGAGTGTTATCGACGACAGCACCTGAGCGCCCTTGCCAGTAGCACCGCTTCAACAACCAACTACGACTGATGCGCTCTTTGGGAACCCAATGCTGCACCGACGCCGAGGGTACATAGTAAAACTGCCCACCATCGGCTTCAATAGTCAGGTTCAACAGTCTCTCTTCATCTGACAGCAGACTCTTACCATCACGGCCAAGGTCTTCAGAAAAGCCGTTATGCTTGAGCAACACATCTCGTCGATAGACCATGTTGGCTCCGTAGGGGTACTCACCGTCAGGAAACCAACCAGCCTCAGTCCCATGATCTAAAACTGTAAAATAGCCCTGAACGTAATAGTGCATCCAGACTGGCGGTTCTTGTTCCCAAATGGGATAGATAGGTCCACCCACCACAGCTGGCTGAGGCTGGATAGTGGAAAAAGCCGCAACAATATCCTGTAGCCAGTTGGCACATGGAATGGCATCATCATCTAAGTACGCAACATAGTCGCCATTTGCAACGTTGAGGCCTGTATTACGAGCCGTTGACAGTCCTTGAATCGGCTCGTAATGATAAACCAAATGGGGTAGCTGCTGTTTATAGTCATCACAAACAGCTTTGGTATTATCAGTCGAGGCATTATCAATAACGACAATTTCGTACCTCTCTTGCGGCAATATCTGGGTCTTTAACCCTTCTAGTGCCAGGATCAGACGATCGGCTCGATTATAAGTACAGATAACGGCAGAAATAACTGGATTAGTCATACGGTATCAGCCAAGAGTCGGCACAGAATGACACATGTTGCTGACATTTTTTAACCAACGTTGTCTTTTGGCGTTTTACAGATCACGATCACAGCAAACGCTGTTTCAGCATGTACAGTGGGCTGAGCATAGTCCAAACGAAAAACGTCATCTCACAAGCAGCAATATCATCAGTTGCTAGCTTGCCACGATATTTAACCCAGTGTAGAATCGCACGTCGCAGTGCGCCTATAAATACCTTAGCAGCGATTATCGGCTGTCGTTGAGGTGCAACGTTAATCAATCGCAAAGGACAAATACATAAGCTAGCCGCCTTAACTAGCGACTGCATATAGTCGCGCTCTAACCGCCAGCTAGGAATTTGATGATAGGCATGCATAGTAGGGGTGTACCAAATTTCCCAACCGTGATGGTACATATGCAGCATCACTTCAAAATCTTCTCCACCCATCATAGAGGTACCAATACGCCCTACCAGAAGCTGCTTTTTTGGTACACTCTCTAGCCATGCATCACGACGCACGACCACAGCCGCCGTCGGAGGTAAATT
>JBCDFI010000543.1:0-3741 GCA_039178155.1 Cyanobacteria bacterium P01_H01_bin.105 | reverse complement strand
ATTAAAATAAAGGAGCTAGAATATCACATACTCTCTAGCCTGTTAGGCTAAGCAAGCCAATAGTTTGATCGTTGTTGTAGGGAATGCACCGATCAAATCGTCATTTAACAACGCAAGGCTTTTTAGGATTCAATCATTCCGGGGAGCAGCAATGTTAGCTTGATTGTGTTAGACACTGTTCAATATCCGCCAAAATTTGATTGGCTCCCAATATACTGCGTCCAGCTGCCCAAACGGTACTGCGAACTTCACAAACGGTACCTTGCTTGACGGCATCCAGTTTCGACCAGAGCGGATCGCTAACAAAGTCTTCTTTAGCAATGCTGCCCTCAAACTCTGAATCATGCATCAAAAACACAACATCACCGTCAATAGCGTCGAGTTCTTCTTTTGATGGCTGGAGAGCATAGCCTTTGCTTTTACCCTGGAGCGGATTGCGCTCAAAACCAAGATCCTGTAAAACTGACCCTGAGAAACTATTGGTGGTGTAGGCGATCACACCACCGCTCCAGTGACTGACAACAGATACTGTTGTCGTTTGGGGTACCTGAGCAAGCTGAGACTTTAGCGCGTCAACCCGCTGTTGATAATCAGCTATCAGCTCCTCTGCTTTTTCAGTCCGACCCAATGCATCTGCATGGAGAAGAAAGTGCTCTTGCCAGTTACCATAACGTCCGTTATCTGTGGTGAATACGGTCGGTGCTATTCTCGATAGTCGTCGATAGTAGTTACTAATTCCAACTTTTGACCCTAAAATTAAGTCTGGCTTGAGCTGTAAAACGGTTTCTAAATTAGGCTGTAGGCCTTCACCAACTACGGTAATGTTATCAACAACTTCCGGATAAATTGGTGAAATCGTCATCTCCGTTCTACCAATGGGCGTAATATCTAAGGCTAATGCCGTATCCAGAGGAGCATAATCTAAAACCACGACTCGCTGAGGTGCGACAGGGACCTGAGTGGTGCCCATGGCATGCTCGATAGCGCGCATGGGCACATCAGAGACGGGGGGCGACACGGCTGGCTGACAGCTCGTCAACCAGCCGGTCGCAATTACCCCTATTAACACTTGGCTAACGATGTTGGCCATTACTGCACAGTTAAAATTCAACAGAGTAGCGCAAACTCATTGTGGTCCCAGGTGCAGGGAATCGTCGTGTCTCAAATACACCGACGCGTTCTTGTGCCGTCAGTGAGAGATAATCATTATTTAAGAGATTCTCAACACCTAGGGTAAGACGACCTGGCCCGAGTTGTAAACTGCTGATCAGGTCTAGGGTGACATAGCTGTCGATTTTGAACGGATCAACTCCCTCATCAAAGGCGCGATCGCGATCGCCGATCAGCAGCAGCTGCAGTCGATTGGTCCACCGAGGCATGGTCTGATTTTCTACATATAGCCCCAACTTATAGGGAGGAACGGTCAAGGAGCCCAAGGGGTCAAAGTCTCCAGTGTCACCCACATCGTTTTCACCTTCGGCCCAGCTAAAGTTTCCTCCCAGCCGCCAAACATCACTGGGCTGCCAATCTAGAGTGGCTTCTACGCCATAGTTTCGCTGCGGAGCCCGAACCGTTTCCGTAAAGCCAGTTTCAGGATTAAAGATAAATGAAGACCCGAGACTCGACTCACTGTAGAATCCCGCAATGCTGGCCTGAATTGTGTCAAACTCGGCCCTGGCTCCAATCTCAAAGTTATCCACCGTCTGAGGCTGAAACAGTAAATCGTTATCAATGTCAAAATCGGGGGCTGCTCCTGACAGCGCAAACCCGAAATTCGGAATTGAAAATCCTTGGGAGAAATTGGCAAATAGACCTACTTCTGGGATAGGTCGATAAAGCAGTCCGGCATTAAATGAAACATCGTCATTACTGCCACTACCGCCTTCACGCTCACGAGGAAATGTAAACGCCAGCTGATAGGGGTCTGCCGAGAAACTAATATCGTCGTAACGGAGGCCACCGCTAATTTGAAACTGTTCGCTAATATCCCACCGCGCCTGGGCAAAGAGGCCTAGGTTCTCAATTTCATAGAGCGGGAAAGAGGAAAATTCCTCAATAACGTTGAGTTCTCGATTGGCATCAAAGGCAACCGGATCGATAAAGGCAGCGATATTCTCATTTTCTTCTTCAGAATAATCCACACCCCACAGCACATTGGCCGAATTACCCAACGGCGTATCGATCTGCACACGGGTGCCTATCTCTGAAAACTCATTGAAGTTTTGAAAAATATCGGGGAAGAATTCTGGAAAGTTTCGAGGTCTGATGTCGCCAAATTCTTGGATCACTTCCAGGTCATTGAAATAAACCTGAGCATCTAGCTGAGAACCAAACACGTCCGCATGGCGATAGGTGAGATTCACCACATGGCTAGTGGTTTCAGGCGGATTTTCAAAGTCAAACTCTCCTAAAAATAGCGGTCTTGCTAACTGAGTGCCTGGAATAGCAAGAATAGACGAGTCTGTCGTGAATTCACTGTCAGTCGTATCTTGGTAGAAGCTGTAGGTGAACCCAACACGCTGGTTGTCATCGATGTCATATCCCAGCTTGGTAAGTATTCCTAAGCGATCATACTCACCCAGACCGATTACAGGAACAATTCGATTTCCATCCGTATCAAATTGAGCATTGCTGATGTCATAGTTGATCGAGATTCGGGCATCGCCACCCTCTCCTGCTGCAGCCACACCGAGACCACCCGTATAGCTAAAGCTGCCGTCGTCACTCAGGTTCGTTAGACTAGCACTTGTCCCAAAGTCAGCATTGTAAACAATGCCGTCTTCCACCGGAGCACGGGTAATCAAGTTAATGGTGCCGCCAGTAGCGCCATCGCCATAAATCGCACTGGCGCCAGGGACTACTTCAATGCGCTCAAGGGAGTCAGGGGAAATCGTATTTAATTCAAAGAAAAGAGGACCATTAGGATTTTGCGGAACACCGTCAACTAATACTTGAATGTTACGACCTCGTAGGGTAAAGCCGCGGGTTCCTATCTGTAGTGGTGGTGGTGAAAAACCAGGCACCAACTTGCCCAAAATATCAGGCAGGTTGTTACTCAGCGCTGATTGCTGCTGAATCTCTTCTCGCTCAACTACTCTGACAGAACGAGGCACATCAACAATATTTTCTTCGGTACGTGTAGCAGTTACAACAATACGTAAGGTGTCTCCAGATTCTTCTTCATCTGCCTCATCTGCCTCGTCTGCCTCATCTACCTCATCCTCGGCCTCAGAAGCTTGGGCTTGTTGCAAGCTATAATCAGAAAAAATGGAATTATTTTGAGCTTCAACCGTCTCTGCAACTACCTTTGATTGTGTAGCTAGTATGGATAAAGTACTGGCTAAAAAAGCGTAGCCAAATAGCTTGATGGACAAATTCATGACTCTTCACACCTAATCAATTAAAAAAAAGCCCTGAGCTGAAAGTCGCTCCCGATCTAAAGGCTTTAATTAAGAATTATTATCAATATACACAATAACAGTATGTTTATTTTGTTTATAGCCAGAGTCATGTCTTCGAGAGGGACTTTTTTTAGTCTCCTAGCAGGACCCGTATATTGAAGCAACGACTTGGTGCTGACAACTGCTAATATTGCACTAAATTTTGGCGCGTTAAATATCGTTTCCTGAGTCCTTTAGGTGATTTGCCCAAAGCCTTATCAACAAAATTACAATGACACCCTGGTTAAGCTGCGCACATCCCAATCCCACAGCAACAGTAAGGCTGTTTTGCTTGCCCTAT
>JBCDFI010000542.1:0-3754 GCA_039178155.1 Cyanobacteria bacterium P01_H01_bin.105 | reverse complement strand
TTGCTAGCCACGATTCGAGTTGAGACGGGCGGCTTTAAACCAGTCCATGAATGGGGCGGAGAGAGTTATTGGAAACGCTACGAAGAACGAGCGGATTTAGGTAACGTTCATCCTGGTGATGGCATTAAGTATCACGGTCGTGGTTATATTCAGCTGACTGGACGGGCTAACTACAGTACCTATGGCAAAAAGCTGGGGGTAGATCTCGAAGAAAATCCAGACCTGGCTATGGATCCTGAAATATCTGCTCAGGTACTTGCCTGCTACTTTAAAGAACGTAGAGTCGCTACAGCTGCTCGTGAAGGTGACTGGCGAAAGGTACGTAAGCTAGTTAACGGTGGCTATCACGGTTGGGATGTCTTTTCAAAGTACATTGAGCGGGCTCGGAGTCGTTTGGCATAGATCCATACAAGCTATGCGAGCAAGGCTTTGATTTTTTCTTTTACAGTATGCTCGCTAGAGCAATGTTCTAGGCACAGTTACAGTTAAATCTACTCGGCAAGGGAAGGGCATTTATACAATGCTCACGATAACCTTTAGATTCAACATTCTATTCATCTACTTTGCGCACATACCTGAAAAACAGACCGTTCTATTGATAAATTTGTATGGGTTTTACAGGATGGATGTATTTTAGGGGTGTAAGTGGGTTTAATATCACAGACCAGTTGGTCACCTTTGATAAAAGATAGAGATGTACGAAATGCCCAAGACTTCAGCTGACGAACTCGTTGAACATACGTTTTCCAATGGGCAGCTTGCCAAAATACTTAAGGTGACTGACGGTACTGATCATGAACAAGCGTTATCAAGAATAGGCTTACAGGGTGCTACGCCTACATTACTAGTCATTGGCGGAGCTAGTAATATGACAGCCGAGAGTCAGACCAAGCTACTGCAGTTTTTTAACGAAATACTGGCAACCCTGTCCGAAAAAATCGGAATTACAGTGCTGGATGGGGGCACAGATGCGGGGGTCATCCACATGATGGGACAGGCGCGTCAATATATTGACGGCCAATTTGATTTGATTGGTATTGCGCCTTTGAGTCGGGTCATTTTTCCCATCGATGAACTTCCCTCCCTAGACTTAGATAATCAAGATCAACCAGTACCCCTCGAACCCCATCACACTCACTTTTTTTTAGTACCTGGAGAAGACTGGGGAAGTGAGTCCCAATGGTTAGCCAGGTTTTCTTCGGTTTTAGCCGGCCATTTGCCATCGTTGACCTTACTGATTAATGGAGGTCAGGTATCGCTTAAAGATTTGAGGCTTAATTTAGAGCTAGGTCGGCACGTTACTATCATTGCTGGCAGTGGTCGTTTGGCAGATGCAGTCGCCAATACCATCAGCGGGGTAATGCCTTCTGAAGATGAAATAGTTAAAAACCTAGTCAATGTTTATTATCCGAGTCAGCTATCTGTGTTTGATCTACTATCTAGTTCATTAGATGAGCTAAAGGCCCGATTGGATACGTATTTTGAGTCTGAATAGATAGGAATACTCAACTATTTCTGACTTGCTCAACCGTCCTTATCATAAGGTTATGGCCCGGTTTAAGCAGGGAGCAAAATCAATCTTAAAAATTGGTTTCAGCGGCTTGAAAGGTATGCTAAAGTGCTATGGCAATATGTTGCTATATTAGACAACAGTCAGTTTTCGGTACGATACGCTCACAGTTCAACTCGACCAGTTCAATTTCGACTTCGATTTGATTACTAGAGGGCTCTCCCGTATAACTCGTTGCATATTTACTCTAGGAGATTCTCTATGTCCATTTATGTTGGAAATCTGTCCTACGATGCTGCTCGTGATGACATTGATGCTGTCTTCGCTGAGTATGGAAAAGTCCAGCGTGTTCATCTACCTACCGATCGTGAAACCGGTCGTCCCCGTGGTTTTGCCTTTGTAGAAATGTCTTCGGAAGAGGAAGAGGCCGCTGCCATTGAGGCACTAGATGGTGCAGAGTGGATGGGTCGAGATTTAAGAGTTAACAAAGCGCGCCCTCGTGAACAGCGTGGCGGTGGCGGTGGCGGTCGCTTCTAAATCTGTCTAATTTGGGTGATGTGTTTTACACTCGACCCTGTTCTATTATGGGGCAGTTGTCTGCCCCATTTTTGTCGTTAAAGGAGAGTACTATGGCCCAGGTTATTCTTGGGGATGATGAAGGTATTGAATCAGCACTGCGAAGATTTAAGCGGAAAGTTGTACAAGCCGGTATTTTTTCGGATATGAAAAAGCACCGCTATTTTGAAACCCCTGCTGAGAAGCTAAAGCGTAAAGCGATCGCAAAACATCGCCAGAAGCGTTGGAGTCGCAATCGTAGTAATCGCAATAACAATAGAGATTAGGCATATTAAACCTTTAGGTCTAATGTCTCTATAGTTAAATCTGATAGACGCCCTGGTGGAATTCCACCAGGGCGTCTTATTTGTTAAACGACTAGCTACTTCACACCAGATAATCTTGCAGAGCTTTGACCGTTAGCGTTTCCTTCTGTAGAGAGCGAATAGCCTCAATGGTGGCTCTAGCTCCTGAAAGGGTAGTAATCGTTGGAATCTTATAGTCAAGCGCCGTCCGACGAATCATTCGATCATCTTCTTTAGCGGTGGCCCCCGCAGGAGTGTTGATAATTAGCTGAATTTCCTTATTTTTGATCGCATCGATAACATGGGGGCGACCTTCATGCACTTTATAGACTAAGCCCACATCTAACCCATGGGTGTGCAAGACTTGACGGGTGCCCGCTGTGGCAATGAGTTGGAAACCCAGGTCACAAAGTTCTTTGGCAATGGGAACGACGGCTTCTTTCTCGCGGTCATTCATGGAGATAAAGGTTGTCCCCTTTAAGGGGAGTTCCTGACTAGCCGCTAGCTCAGCTTTTGCAAAGGAACGACCAAAGTCGATATCAATGCCCATAACTTCGCCTGTAGAACGCATTTCTGGACCGAGTAGGGTATCAGTACCTGGAAACTTGCTAAAGGGTAAGACCGCCTCTTTGACGGAAATATGAGGTGGGATCACTTCTGTGGTAACGCCGACGTCGACCAGCGTTTGTCCTGACATGAGCAGCACAGCTGTTTTAGCCAAGGGGATGCCGGTGGCCTTGGAGACAAATGGGACTGTCCGAGATGCTCGAGGATTGGCTTCTAAAATGTAGACGGTGTCATCTTTAACTGCAAACTGGATGTTCATTAGCCCAATTACCTTCAGGGCTTTGGCTAGTTTGACAGTCCAGTCTCGAATAATGCTGAGGGCTTGGTCGTTTAGTGTCATCGTTGGCAGCGAACAGGCGGAGTCGCCAGAGTGGATGCCAGCCTGTTCGATGTGCTCCATAATGCCGCCGACTACGACTTGCCCTGTGCGATCGCACAGGGCATCTACATCCACCTCAATCGCATTTTCCAAAAATCGATCAATCAAAATCGGATGGTCAGGGGCAACCTGTACCGCTGTCGTCATATAGCGCTGTAGATCCTGGTCCGAGTAGACCACCTCCATAGCCCGACCTCCCAGCACATAGCTAGGACGCACGACGACCGGATAGTTAATTTTTTGAGCAATCTCTAACGCTTCTTGGTAACTGCGGGCAATGCCATTAGGGGGCTGCGTAATCTCGAGATCCCAGAGGATTTTCTCAAACCGTTCTCGATCTTCAGCAATATCAATTGAATCAGGAGAGGTTCCCCAAATCTGGGTTTGAATAGGACTACCATTGACCTCGGGCGCGCTGGCTAAATACGCCTGGAGCGA
>JBCDFI010000541.1:0-3784 GCA_039178155.1 Cyanobacteria bacterium P01_H01_bin.105 | reverse complement strand
GTTTGAATTAGTCGTCGCTGCTGTAGCTGCCATCGCAAATGAATCAGCTGCCACTGACGGAGGTCGGTGCGCTTTTCGGTGAAGGCGAGGGTCTGCTGGACTAAGGTGTTTTCTAATAGTACTGTCCAACGATTTAGATCACGGTTGAGCTGGTTGACCTGGCGACCTAATTGGGCCATGCGCCAAGTAAGCACAAGACAGACAAATGCGATCGCAACATTGACTATGGCAATCGCTATAAGCATGGCCGTTTAAACATGACAGTTAGAGCATGATGCTTAGAGCGTACCAGGTGGTCTGCTTTCCGTGGAAACATGCAGTAAAGTATGAGCCTGTAGAGAATTGACGACAGCGAAGATAAATTTTTTAGTCAGAATTATTAATCATAGGTCAACCGTTCACGTTTACCCTTACCCTGAGTTGGTCAACTCATCTGTCTACGAGTCATTGGTCTAGCGGCTATGGTGCAAGCTACTGCCTCTGTTTTATACGTCAATAGTGCCAGCGGTGATCGAGGCAACGGCACTCGCCAATCACCCTTCAAAACTTTGACCCAGGCCCTGGGCCGCGCGAGCAGCGGTACTACGATCCAGCTAGAGGTCGGCACCTACAGCCATGGTGAATCGTTTCCGCTCACCGTAGCGTCTGGAGTCACCGTGGTTGGCATTGGGGGCACCGTGACTATTCGCGGCGGTGGGAGTCTGGCCACAGAAGAATTTGGTTCGCAGTCAGTAACACTGCAGCTGCAAGACCGCTCCCAGATACGCAATGTGACCATAACTAACCCCCAATCCCAGGGAATTGGAGTGTGGCTAGAGCAGGGTTCGGCGCTGCTGACCCGCTGTCAGTTTAAGCACTGTGGGCGAGACGGCGTGTTTGTCACGGGTGCGGCTGTACCCGTTTTACTGGGCAATGGGTTCTCAGGAAACCAGGCCAGCGGTCTGTTTATGGTGCGTCGCTCTAAAGGCGAAGTGCGCGAAAATCGATTTGAGCAAACCGGCTATGGGGTGGCCATTAGCGATCAAGCAGCCCCGCTACTCATTGACAATGAGATCGCTGACAGCAAAGCAGGCATTGTCCTATCTCGATCAGCCCGACCGGTACTCCGACAAAACCGTGTGCGTCGCAACGAAAAATCAGGGTTGTGGGTGCAAGATACCGCGCAGCCCGATGTCGGTCAAAGTCAGGACCTGGGCAAGAATGAGTTTCGAGATAACGGCCAGTGGGACATACACAACGAAAGCCGACAGCCTCTGATCAGTGCTGGTAACTATATCAACCCTAACCGGGTGAGGGGAGCCATTCGCTATGTGGCGAGCGAGCTGCCTGATCCAATTGCCGTACCTGCAATGCTGCTGGGTAGAGTTGCCCCGCAGCCTGCGCCTGCGCCGCCAGAACCCTCTGCCCCACCGCCCCTCAATTTAGATAGCCGGTTTCGTGATGTGGTAGGGCATTGGGCAGCCCCGTTTGTCGACGCCATGGCCGAAGCAGACTTGGTAAAAGGCTTTTTTGATGGCTCATTTCGACCCGATGCCCTGGTGACGCGAGCTGAGTTTGCAGCTCTGGTGATAGCGACATTTCCAGACAGCCGTGATGATAACCGTCGATTTAAGCCCTTTAAAGACGTATCTTCTAGCTTTTGGGCCAGATCGGTCATCTATAAGGCTCAGGCCCAGGGATTTATTGCAGGTTTTCCAGACAATACCTTTCGACCCAATGACCCCATGATCCGAGCCCAAGCCTTTGTTGCCCTGATGAATGGATTGCAACTAGGCGAGGGGATGACATCGGAGCTTGGGGTCTATGACGATCGAGCCCAGATACCTCCCTATGCCGTAGAGGAAGTCGCCATGGCCACCCGACGGGGCATTGTCGTGAACTATCCCGATGTGGCGAAGCTACGACCGATGCAGCCGATCACCCGGTCTGAGACCACAGCCTTGGTATACCAATGTTTGGTCACTTTAGGCCGAATGCAACCCCTGTCGTCTGCCTATATTGTCCGGTCTAGAACCGCCGTGAGTAACAGCACGGCCAGCAACGCGGCTAGTGTCGCGTCGGCTAGCAACGCAGTGACCAGTCGCCATTGGGCAGACAGCTTTTGGCAGCCTTTAATCGCTCAAAATCTGCTGGAATCGTCCAGTAACCCCGACGATCCTATGACTCGATCCCAGTTCGCTAGTTTAGTCGTGGCGGCCTTTAATCCTCACCCCCAGCGTTATCCGGTAGCATTTCGCGATGTGCCCTCTTCTCACTGGGCTTCCCAGGCGATCCACCAGGCCTATCGTGCCAAGTTTCTCACTGGGTTTCCCGACTATACCTTTGCCCCAGAGCAGCCCATCCTCAAAATTCAGGTATTACTGGCTTTGGTCAGTGGTTTACAGCTTGGGGGTAAGGGCACCGTTGGGGTGCTGCGTTATAAAGACCAGGCTCAGGTACCGCGCTACGCAGTTAGTGCGATCGCAGCTACCACTAAACTAGGCCTAGTATTTAACTACCCTGATGTTGATCTGTTGGTTCCCAATCGCGTTGCCACCTGTGGTGAAGTCGCTGCCATGGTTTATCAGGGGCTAGTCTTACAAAAGCGGATGCCGCCCATATCGTCGCCCTATCGCGTGGTCGTCTCTTCGTAAGGGGGTCCCATAGAATGCCTCTACGAAGAAACACAAATTTTTTGACAAGAGTGTCTTAAACAACACTCATAATGGGATGATATAACTTAACGCTTTGTAACAAAAGGCTCATAGTTGTTGATTTTTTAGAGGACAGTGCAATGGCAGAAATCCAATTTGCTCAGGGTGTAGCTGAGGAAGTTATTCCAGACGTGCGGATGACCCGCGCTAAGGATGGGTCTGACGGCACTGCTACATTCTATTTTGATGAGCCTAAAGCTCTTATGGAAGAGGGATTCGAGGTGACGGGGCTGTACCTTGTAGATGAGGAAGGTACCATTACCAGTCGAGAAGTGAACGCCAAATTTATCAATGGCGCACCTGCCGCTCTAGAAGCCAGACTGCTGCTCAAGAGTGTTGATGAGTGGGAACGGTTTATGCGGTTTATGAACCGCTACGCTGAGCAAAATGGGTTGGGCTTTACAAAGAGTTAGGACTCGCTCACGCTGCCTAACACTACCCAATTTTTTATTTACAGCCTGTTGATGGCAATTCCCCACCCCGATCCAGAGTTTCTGCCAGCTGTCTGTGGTGTGATTACGGTAAGTGATACGCGCACCGTTGACACCGATAAGAGCGGACAGCTGATTCGGTCCAAACTGCGAGCGGCAGGACATCAGTTAGAAGCCTATCGATTGGTCAAAGATGAGCCAGCTCAGATATGTGGCTTAGTACAGCGCCTGGTATCGACGGTGGATGTCATTATTTGTAATGGTGGGACTGGGATCGCACCGAGGGATACTACCTACGATGCGATCGCTACATTATTAGAAAAAGAAATCCCCGGCTTTGGCGAAATATTCCGTCAGCTTAGCTATGCTGAAATTGGCGCTAGGGCTATGGCCTCTAGGGCTACGGCTGGGGTGTACCGATCTACTTTGCTGTTCCTGTTGCCAGGGTCTAGCAACGCGGTGACTTTAGCGATGGAGGCACTCATTTTGCCCGAGTTGCAACATTTAGTGCGGCAGATCAAGGGTTAGGTATTTCGTAGATTTGCTCTGTAGAACGACTTTATAAGAGTTTTCTACGATGCTCCCGAATTCTCTTAACCGACCCTTTACTCGGTACTTAGAGGCCTCCGTTATAGTAAATCTTGATTAACTTTTTCGCTG
>JBCDFI010000540.1:0-3789 GCA_039178155.1 Cyanobacteria bacterium P01_H01_bin.105 | reverse complement strand
GCTCAGAAAGTTGATGTAGCGGGGGCCAAAAAACTTATTCAAGACAATGGCTACCACGACAAAAAGTGTAGCGCTGACAATTGTGCCAATGACGCTAGAAATCTCCACTGTGCCATGCTCAGCAATACCAATGGCCACAGCCAGAATTGCAATGCCCAGAATATCGTCTAAGACGGCAGCGCCTAAAATAATTTGCCCTTCTTTAGTGTTCAATACCCCCATGTCTTGCATGATGCGAGAGGTAATGCCGATACTTGTGGCCGTTAATGCGGCGGCGGCGAATATGGATGCGATCGCAGATAGATGAAAGATCGACGTCAGCCCCACAAAACCAGCGACAAAAGGTAGAACCACCCCTGCTACAGCCACCGATGCCGCCTGGGGACCCACCTTGATCAACTCTTTGAGATCGGCTTCCAGACCAATCTTAAACAGCAGCACCCCCACACCTGTTGCCGCATAGTCATTCAGTAAAATCTTAATCGGACCCGAAAATATTTCTCGAATTGTTGTCGTATCACCCCCCGCAATAAATTGGACACTGGCTATTGCCCAGTCAGCGACTCCATCGCCATTACCCAACATCAGTAAATGAAATCCTGAAACACCTAAGATAAGACCGACAACAAGTTCCCCTAACACCGCCGGTAAGCTAAAACGAGTGGCAATTTCACCAAACACCTGAGCAGAGATAAAGACGATGATAGTAACTAAAGAAATCGCCGCCGCCAAAATTTTGCCATAAGATTCCCCTTCAGCTCCGCCAGTTGAAGCCAGTATCGGGGTAAGGAACGGCAGTGAAGCACTCGTAAAAACAGAAATTGAAGAAAGCATCATAAGTTCAAAAGAAAAGTTAACGATTGAATCAACCCAAAACCAAACAGCTAATGTACATAAAAAAGATTGGGGCGAAACTTAAAGACAGCATCTATCAACGAAATCCACCCTGCCCAGAGGGCACCCCTCCCAAAAAGCTGAGCTGTTTCATTGTCTGGACAGAAAATCTGAAGGCATTGAAAGCTCATTTGAGGAAAGGCCTGCTCTACTTGAAGGTGAGCCAAACAACAATGCGATAACCTGATTAATCGTCCTCGCCGTAACCCCTATTCATGCAATTAAGGACAACTCAGTAGGCTGGGTTCTAGGGCGGCCTACCGGCCCTAGCCATGGGGGTTTGGGGAACTCGGAGGGACCCCAAGCAACCGGTTTTGGTTCCCTCCGATCATATCTCGATTAAGTATGCACGAAGTCATATGCCTTACAGGTTTTCTCTGATGAACACGAAACAACCCGTCTCCCAAGAGGGGATTAAAGCGCCTGTTCCTTAGAACGATTGGGAGTCAACTGCAAATACAGTCCCGGCACAACCAGCAACGCAATCAGCGTCGCCGACATCAATCCAAAAATGATTGCCATACACAACGGGAACCATTGGGCATCGCTTAACGCCAACGGAATCAGACCAATAATCGTAGTAATCGATGTGGTCAAAATCGGTCGCAGCCGATCGCTAGCCCCCGCTGCCGCTGCATGACGTACATCCAGCCCCTCTTTCCGGCGATCATTCATGGTCTCTACCATGACAATGGCATCATTGACGACGATGCCTACCAAGGCAATCACACCAATCATGGCAGGGAAAGAAAATGAGAGGCGCAGTACGAAAAAGCCAAACAAAGTACCAATCAAGGCAAAGGGAATGGTGAGAATAATAATCAGCGGTTGTGTGTAAGAACCAAACTGTAGGACCAGGACCGCAAACACCAAGAAGATTGCCACCACCAGCATCTGCCCTGCAGAACCAAAGGTTTCACTGCTGGTATCCGCATCCCCACCAAAACGATAGGTATATCCATTGGGCCAGCGCTCAGGACTATCCTTCTCGTCAGGGTTATACTGCATCGCTTCCAGCTTCGGCGTCAGCTCAGCCAAGATTTCCGTATCATAAAAATCTTGCCCAGGAATCACCTTCGCCAATACCGTGACACTACGTTGAGTGTTGCGGTGAGTAATCGCTAAGGGAACGGCCCCCGGCACTTCTTCCAGTAGCGCATCGGGGGAAATAGTATCCCCTTCAGAATTGATAAATCGCAACGTGGCAAATTCATCTAAGCGAGAAGGCCCGCCGATGCGCCCTTGCTGCGACGGCCAGCGCGTACTCAAGCGAATCTCAAGATCCTCTTCGCCATTGCCAATGGCAAAGTCTCCCACCTCGTTATCAATCATCATGTAGCGCCCCTGGAACCCCACTTCATCCTGGCTGATGCCATAGAAATTTAGGGCTTCCCGCTTGGGTACTAGTTTGTAATCTTCCCGCAGATTACCCAGGTCATCTCTAATGTCCATCGTGCCTGGAATCTCTCGCAATGCTTGCTGTACCTGACCCGAAATCTCTCTCAGAGTTTGTAGATCATCACCAAAAATCTCGATTTGAATCGGATCATCACCGCCACCAGCTATGGGGAAGGCTGTACTTAGAACGGCCCCTGGGTAATTGCGGACAATGGTTTGTTCTAACTCTTGTTTGAGTTCGCGTATGTATATATACGAATCCTGATCTCGCTCCTTACGGTCTACAAACACCGCCGATAGACCAACAAAGTAGTCAGCATTGCCCGGTTTGATTTCGCTGGAAGCAACTAAACTGCTACGCTGTCCCACCAGCTTTACCACACTCTTAAAGACCTTTTCACCATTGGGGTCACTATAGTTACGCACCACTTCTCCCATACGGTCGGCCACCTCCTGGGATGTCGTCAATGTAGCCGCTGGGGGTAGTTCCACATTTAGGCTCAGTTTGTTTTCATCGCTAACGGAAAACAACGAACTGGGTAGCTGGCTAAACAGAATCACGGTACAAACAAACAGCGCAATGGTCCCTGCTGTCCACAGACGAGCTACACGACGATTGGGCACCGTCATTCGTAAACTCCAGCGGGAAAACTTCTCAGAGGCAACTTCTGTTAGACGATCCACATAGGTTTTAGACTCGCCCCTACCTTGCTTACCCAAAAGCAACTTAGATAGGGGCACCACCACCAGTAAAGCCAGGATATAGCTCATCACCAGACAGGTAATGGCACTAATGGGAATCAGACGAATATACTTGCCCAGGGTGCCAGAAATTGCCATCAGCGGGGCCATGGCCAAAATAGTTGTTAGCTGTCCAGTAAATGCAGGTGAGGCATAGGTTTGCACAGTTTTAATTGCAGCCTGGGGCCAGCTCAAACCCTGGACAAAGATGCCATCGTGCAATCCCTCTAGCATGAGGATAAACACATCCACCAACAGCCCTAGGGCCAGGATCATGCCCACCGTAACCATGTTGTTGAGGGTATAGCCCAGCATCCATAGGACAAATAACACTCCGGCAAAGGTCATGGGAATTGCCAAACCGGCAATCAAGGCTTCTCGCCAGGTGAGGGCCACAAATAAGACTGCAAAAACCAGCAGTGATGCCTGCAGCACATTGCTGCCCAGAGATGCCAATTCTTCCCAAATTGTATGGGCATCGTTGGTAATCACCCGATAGTCCATACCATGGAGCCAGATATTCGGTTCCTGTTTGACTAGCTCCATTTCGGCTAGGACATCATCGATTACCTGGATGGTGTCACTGCCAGCGACTTTAACCACCTCTAAGTTGATGGTGGGACTAAACTCACTCCCCTCCCAGCTTAAAAAGGCTCGTTGGGTTTCTCGTTCCAGCCCTTGATAAACCTCTGCCACCTCCGATAACCGTACAATGCGACTGTCATCTAATCGGGTTACCGGGAGATTTTTTAGATC